>JAEWHN010000335.1 GCA_023387775.1 Pseudomonadota bacterium
GGGTTAGGCCTGCCATTGGCGTACGCCTACTGTGACCCGTACACCTTGGCCTACTATGGCACGTGCTATCCGGGCGGCTACTACGGTGGATATTGATCGCGCGAATAAACGGTGTTGCTACTCAACCTCATGAGGGCAACTCCATGAGCGCGAACCTTGGTTAGTGTTGTGAGGTACATTTAAGCCAAGGATTTGCCCGCCTCGGTTCGCCGGGGCGGGCTTTCTTTGCCAACGGCGCGCGCACCCATACTTGCCAGCTCATGCTCGAGGTGAGGATGGGGCGCCGAACTGCCTGCCGCCGCCAGCGCTATCGTGAGGCAGGTGTCCGCGCGGCATCGGATAGCCAGGTCCAAATGTCAGCCGCTCTCCGCCGCAACGCGGATTTTTTTGGGTTTGGACGGGAACCACTGAACGCTTGGCGCGTTACGACTGCACCCTTACTCATCAGCCCGTCGTCTCTCTCGAGGCGGCGGGCCTTTTTTCGTTGCGGTCAGCTAGTTCCGCAAGAAGTTATTGATCTCCTTCAGCGTGACCACTCCGTCGTGGTTTGTGTCGACCATGTCGAAGATCCTCTTATGGACGTCGGTCAGTTCTTCGAAGGAGATCGACCCGTCTTCGTCCGTGTCAATGATGGCGAATATGATCTTCAGCCGGGGCATGCCTCTCATTTGCCTCCTCTCCATCATGCGATCGGCCATCGTGCCCTGCTGCATCTTCCGCTGCGGCTGCCTTTGCTCTGGAGCCCTTTGCTGCGGCCTTCGTTCGGGCATCATTCCGTGATCCATCATCTCCCCAGGCTGCTCATCCTGATACTCGTCCTCATATTCGTCGGATGGGTTCGCCGCTTGCGCGAGAATCATATCCTCGCGGTTCAGATCAGACGTCTGGGCCATGCCGCCGGACACCATGCCGGCGGTGATGGTGACTGTCAGCGCGACGCGCGAAAGTGCAGCAGCTATCATGGCATACTCCCTGGGTGTGATCCTCATTTCGGCAAGGCACGGCGTTTCGCCACCCATGCCTTGCCATGAGAAACGGTGTCAGATCGCCGTGCGAACACAAGACGGGGAAAACCGCGCCTGGGTGGGGTAGACAGCCAAGGGAGGCGGGCCCCCGTTGACCACGCAGGGCGCACTCTGCGTAGTCCGCGGCCACACAGCGCGGCACCCGCAGTTGCTCAACAAACTGGGTTAGACGCTAGTCGGAGAGCTCGGCCTCATGGAGCCGAGCGAAGCAGACCCTGACCAGGCGCCGCCGGTTTTCGTGCCCGCCTTCGCGGCCCTAGTTCTCAATGAACGCTTCCATCTCCTCCAGGGTCACCTTGCCGTCCTTGTTGGTGTCGATCATGTCGAAGATCCGCTTGTGGATCGCCGAGATTTCCTCGAAGGACACCGATCCGTCTTCATCCGTGTCGGCAATCGCGAACATGATCTTCAGCATGAGCCGCCTGTGCATGGCGCCGTGCATCATGCGGCGCATCCTCTCGGCCATCATTCCGGGGGGCATCATGCCGGGAGCGTTCATACCGGGGGCGTTCATACCGGGCCGTTCGGGCGCGCCTTGCTGATCTTCCTCTTCGGCGGGGCCTCTGGTTTGCGGCTCATCGGCCTGGGCCAGCAGCATCTTGCTGCCGGGGTGCGGCACGGTTTGCGGCGGCTGCGCTGTCGCAGTCAGGGTCAAGCCGGTCATGATCAAGGCGGTAAGCGCAAGCGTGCGCGCGGGTGCGGTCGACATCATGAGAACCTCCTTGCGCACGGCTCCGCAGGGCCATGCGCCGTCAATTCAGTTTCCGGGACCTGCATGTCGAGGCCGTGCGGCCGGCGTGCGGCCGCGCCTGTTCGACCGGTTCTTAGATAGGGTGAGGCGGCAAGTCGGCCAGTGGATCGGGAGTGAGAGCCTGCCTCACGAACTTGCGGGTTCGCGCCTCGGCGCAGGCGAGCTCTTCGCCCCGGGTCAGTTGGATTTGTCGGATTTTGGCTCGTTGCCGGGGCTTCGCCATGTGCCGCGCAGCGCAATGTATCTGTCGAGCGCCTGTGTCAAGCCGGCTTCGTCGGTCACGCCGTCCTGGAATTCGCGGGCCAGGAAGTTGGCTGCATCGCGGCCCAGCGCCGAAGATTCCCCTGACTTTCGGAACCCGGCATTTTCGAGAACCCTTTCGATCATTGTCATGTCGTCCGGGGCCAGATAGTGCTGGTGGGCGCTAGAAGGCATGTCTCCCTCCCATGTCGGTCAGGAATGCCATTCGAGAATGCGTCAACTTATCCGCCTTGTCCAGCACGCAGCCGGTCGCCGGCTGACGAAAAGGGGCGGCCCGGACCCAGATTGTGATTGACCCTCCATTTCGACCCTAATAGCATCCGCGGTCGAAGTGCTGCGAATATGCGTCGGGGCCGGCACCATCACAGTGATGAGACTGTTTTGATAAAATACTTCCTTCCCGGAAAAGTTCTTTTTACAGTCTACAAGCGAAAAGAGATCATCTCAATAACGGCCATTATTATGGCCTTTATGGTTGTTATTGTAAGTATTTACGCAGCCATGGTTTACGTCGAGCGGCGCGATCTTGTTAATATCGCCACCGCCAGGGCGGAATCCTACGCACTTGCTCTTTCCACAGACGTCCAGTGGTACCTTGACGTTGCTAGGCAAAGCCTGCGCCGCGTGGACCAGGCGCTGGGCAAGGACGTCAACGGCGTCGGGATGGTTAGCAGCGAGATTGCCCAACTCGTCGACGAACTGCCCAACGGGGTCAGAATTGTCGTTTATGACCGCGATGGCAATTCGCGCTTATTCTCGGATGCCAATCACAAGTCCGTAAACATCGGCGACCGCGACTATTTTCTCAACCTGAAGAACGGTCACGACTGGTCGATTTCAAACCTCATCCAGGAGCGCGGAACCGGCGAGCAGACCTTCGCCGTGGGGCACAAGCTTTCTCGCGGCGGAAAGTTCTACGGCGCCGTCGTTGCCTACGCTCCGATGCACATCTTCAGCAAGGTCTGGTCGGCTTTTGCGGCAGGAAGGGATTCAAACGCCTTCATCGTTCATCTGGACGGATGGCTCACCGCGAGGCTGCCGATCGTTCAGCACGAGATCTTCAGCCAGAAACTGCCGGATGACTTCGTGGATCGGTTCAAGGGGGAGGAAAGGGGGGCCTTCACGATGGGCGCCTCTCCGATCGACGGCGTCTCCCGCATCATCGGCTTCGACCGTGTTCCGGGATCGCCGCTTGTAGCGGTTGTCGGCATAAGCAGGGCGGCGGCGCTCGCTCCCTTCTGGCGCAGTCTCGAGATGCAGCTTCTGGTGGGGGCGCCCATCCTGCTCGCGCTGATCCTTGCCTCCTATTTCAACATCAGGATGCACCGGGACCAGGAGATACTCCGGACCAATCTCTCGCGAGCCAACAAAAGGAATGAAGTGCTGCTGCGCGAGATCCATCATCGCGTCAAGAACAACCTGCAAGCGGTCGCCTCGCTGGTCAGGCTTCACGACAGGAATGGCAGTTCTTCGGAGGAACTCTCCCAGCGCATCGCCGCGATGGTGGCGGTGCATGAGCACATCTATCAAAACGACGAATTCGACACCATCGATGCCCGGGAATATATCGGGTTCCTCGTACGCCAGACCGTCGAGGGAATATCCAATGGCGCCAAGGTGTCGTCGGCGGTGGATGGCGATCCGATCCTGATCTCGCCAGACCTGGCGATGCCGCTCGGCCAGATGGTGAGCGAAGTCGTCACCAACTCCATCAAATATGGCTTTACCGACGGCCGCGAGGGCGAGATCGCCGTATCCCTGACCAGGCTCGACGATTGCCGAGCGCGTCTGGTCATCCGCGACAATGGTGTCGGCTTCGACCCAGAGGACGGAAACACGGGGATGGGCAGCCGGCTCATCAGGTCGTTTGCCCGCCAGATGAATGGCGAGGCGACATTGTCTTCGGCCGACGGCGTCGAATTCTGCTGCGAGTTCTCGCTTCAATAGACGTTCCGTTGGCACCAGCGCGGCCCGGGCCGGCCGGCGAGGCGATCTCCCGATCCGATCCGTCGCGATTCGCTACAGCCAGCGCCTGCGTTCGGCGGTTGCGCTTGCCACCGCCAGGCCAAGCAGAAAGCCCACGAGGCCACTCAGCACGACGATGGTGGTAGCCGTGGCCGGGTTTTCGCGAGCAAGCTCGGAAACCGTCTCGCCCGTCGTCCTGAGCTGCCGCATCGCTCGCCTGGCCTTTTGCGAAGCCTCGTCCATGGTCTCCTCGGCCTGCCCGCGTGCGCTGTCGTAGAGCTCGGCGCCACGCTCCGAAAGCGTCTTGCTGATTTCGGACATTTCCTTCCGCAGGTCGGCTATCTGCTTCTCCAGCGCTTTCTTGATTTCCTCTGGATTGAGAGGTTCTGCCATGGGTCGATCTCCGTTGTTCAAAGCAACGGGGCAACGGGCAGGCGGCCGGTTGGTTCCGCCGCCTTGCCCGGCGGGCCCGAGCAGTCCGCCGGGCGTCTTCGCAGGGTCAGGCCTTCTTGAGGAATTCGGTCCGCAGTACCAGTCCCTTCACCTGCTTGGTATTGCACCCGACCTCGGCGGGATCGTCGGTGAGGCGGATATTCTTCACCAGCGTGCCGCGCTTCAGGGTCTCGGAGGTTCCCTTGACCTTGAGGTCCTTGATGAGCGTGACGGAATCGCCGTCTGCCAGGCGGGTTCCGTTGCTGTCCTTCACGATGATGTCGGTCAAATCCATTTCCTCTTGTCTGCTGGCGGCTTGCGCCCTCGAATGGTACCTAGCCGCTGAGGTGAGGTGGGTAAAGGTTGCGGGCGACGATCTGCCACGCAGTCGTGATTGGAGCCCGCGCCTGCGCTTGGCTATAAGCGGGACGGACTAGACGGGGCAGAAGGCATGGCGTTGGACATCGGGTATTTCAGTGCGGTCGGGGCAGGGGCGCTGTCGTTCCTGTCGCCATGCGTGCTGCCTCTGGTGCCGCCCTACCTCTGCTATATGGCCGGTGTGACTGTGGACGACTTCCGCGCGGGCACAGGCCAGGCCGCCCGGGCAGGCGCGCGCAGCGCGTTGATGGTCACCTCACTCGCTTTCGTCCTGGGTTTCTCCACCGTCTTCGTGACGCTCGGCGCCGGCGCCTCCAGCATTGGACGCCTTTTGCGCGTCTGGCAGGAGCCGTTGGCGCTCGTGGCAGGTGTGCTCATCGTGCTGATGGGTCTCAACTTCCTTGGCATCCTGAAGATTCCGTTCCTATCGCGCGAGGCCCGTTTCCAGGCCGAGGGCAGGCCCACCAGCCTGATCGCCGCCTATGTCATGGGCCTGGCTTTCGCCTTCGGCTGGACGCCCTGCATCGGCCCGGTGCTTGGGCCGATCCTGACGCTTGCCGGCGGTCGCGAAACTGTCAGCGAGGGCGCGTTGCTGCTTGCCGCCTATTCGCTGGGCCTCGGCATACCCTTCCTGCTGGCGGCGCTGTTTTCGGGCGCGTTCATGCGCTTCCTCGGCCGCTTCCGCGTCCATCTGGGCCGGGTTGAAAAGGTCATCGGCGCGCTGCTGGTGGCTGCGGGCGTGCTGTTCCTCACCGGCGGCGTGCAGACCGCCTCCTACTGGCTCCTGGAGACATTCCCGGCGCTGGGCACCCTGGGCTGATTTCGCAGCCTGACTGCGCCGTCGTCACGATCCGTAGCCTAGTGTGACCGCGCGGGGCAGCAAAAGCCTTTCGCATTGTTCGGCTTCGTGCTCTAGAACTGTGCCGACTCTTCCCTTTCGCTTCCGGAATACGCCATGACCGCACGTTCCTGCCTGTCGATCATTCTCGCTGCTGGCGAAGGCACGCGCATGAAGAGCGCGCTGCCCAAGGTGCTCCATAAAATCGCCGGCCTGCCCATGGTCGCCCATGTCGCCAAGGCGGCGACGGAGGCGGGCGGCGGCGATCTCGCCCTTGTGATTGGCTACGGCGCAGAGCAGATGCGCGAGGCGGCGGCGACCTTCGCGCCCGGTGCGGCAACCTTCGTCCAGGAAGAGCGGCTGGGCACCGCCCATGCCGTTCTTTCGGCCCGTGAGGCCATCGCGCGCGGCTATGACGACATCCTCGTCATGTTCGGCGACACGCCGCTGATCGATCCGGCCGCGCTCCTGCACGCCCGCGAGAAGCTTGCCCAGGGCGCCGCCGTCGTCGTGCTCGGTTTCCGCACCGACAAGCCCACCGGCTACGGCCGCCTGCTCGAGCAGAATGGCGCTCTGGTTGCCATCCGCGAGGAAAAGGACGCACCGATGAAGAGCGCAAGGTCACCTTCTGCAACAGCGGCCTGATGGCCATTTCCGGCAAGCATGCGCTGGCGTTGCTGGATGCCGTAAAGAACGACAATGCAAAGGGCGAGTACTACCTTACCGACATCGTCGAGATCGGCCGCAAGGCGGCACTCCAGATCGTCGCCACCGAAGCTAGCTTCGAGAACGCGCTCGGCATCAACAACCGCGCCGAACTCGCCCAGGCCGAGGCGATCTGGCAGCAGCGCAAACGCCGCGAGGTCATGCTTTCCGGGGTCACCATGCTTGCCCCCGAAACGGTGTTCTTCTCGCACGACACGCAGGTCGAGTCCGACGTGCTCATCGAGCCCAATGTCTATTTCGGCACCGGCGTCCGGATTTCCGGCGGCGCCATCATCCACGCCTTCTCTCACCTCGAGGGCGCCAGCATCGGCCCGCGCGCCGAGATCGGCCCCTTCGCGCGCTTGCGGCCCGGCGCGGAGTTGAAGGAAAAGTCCAAGGTCGGCAATTTCTGCGAGATCAAGAAGGCCACCGTCGAAGCGGGTGCCAAGGTCAATCACCTGACCTATATCGGCGATGCGCGCGTTGGCGCGGGCGCAAATATCGGCGCCGGCACCATCACATGCAACTATGACGGCTATTCGAAGTTCTTTACCGATATCGGTGCCGGCGCCTTCATCGGCTCCAACTCGTCGCTGGTCGCGCCCATCTCAATCGGCGAGCGGGCCTACATCGCCTCGGGCAGCGTCGTCACCGAAAGCGTGCCCGACGATGCGCTCGCCTTCGGCCGAGCCCGGCAGAAGACGTTGCCGGAAAGGGCGAGGGAACTGCGCGAACGGCGGGCCAGCGCAGCAAAGAAGTAACGGTTTGGGACTTATTGTCCTGCAACCGGTGCAGGCTGCAGTAGCTTGTTTTTCCAGCCGTTTCGGCTGTCATGAAACGAAATGCAATGTGACTTCCGCCCTTCGGCCGTTGCAACTAGATAGCCAAGGGCAGTTTTGACGGGAATCGGGGGCCGGACATATGTGCGGAATCGTTGCAATTGTCGGCCAGGGTGCGGTCGCGCCGCTGATCGTCGATGCGCTGAAGCGGCTTGAATATCGCGGCTACGACTCCGCCGGTGTCGCGACCATCGAGCATGGCAAGCTTGCCCGCCGCCGCGCCGAGGGCAAGCTCATCAACCTGGAAAGGCGGCTGAACGCTGAGCCTTTGGAAGGCAGCATCGGCATCGGCCACACGCGCTGGGCCACCCACGGCGTTCCCAATGAAACCAACGCCCACCCGCATTTCTCGGATGACGTCGCCGTGGTCCACAACGGCATCATCGAGAATTTTGCGGAATTGCGCAGCGAGCTGATCGCCGACGGCTACGCGTTCTCCTCGCAGACCGACACGGAAGTGGTGGCGCATCTCGTCTCCCGCGCCCTTTCGCGTGGCGCGACGCCGGTCGAGGCGGCCCACCAGACGCTGAAGCGGCTGGAGGGCGAGTTCGCGCTCGCCATCATGTTCCGCGGCGACGAGGACCTCATCGTCGGCGCCCGCAGCGGCCCGCCACTGGCGGTCGGCCATGGCGAAGGCGAGATGTTCCTCGGCTCCGACGCCATTGCGCTCGCGCCCTTCACCAATTCCGTCACCTATCTGGAGGATGGCGACTGGGCCGTGCTGCGCCGTGATTCGGTCGCCATATTCGACATGGAAGGCAATCCGGTCGAACGCAGGCGCCAGCAGTCGCTCGGCACCGCTTTCATGGTCGACAAGGGCAACCACCGCCACTTCATGGAGAAGGAAATCCACGAGCAGCCGGAGGTCATCTCCCACACGCTCGCCAACTACCTGGATTTCACCGCCGGCGTCTCCAGGTCGCTCGACCTGCCGTTCGACTTCGCCGAGATCGATCGCCTGGCGATTTCAGCCTGCGGCACCGCCTATCTCAGCGGCGTGGTCGGGAAATACTGGTTCGAGCGCATCGCGCGACTGCCGGTCGACATCGATATTGCCTCAGAGTTCCGCTATCGCGAGATGCCAATCTCGAAGAACAGCGCAGCGATCTTCATCTCGCAGTCCGGCGAAACCGCCGACACGCTGGCCTCGCTGCGTTATTGCCGCAAGGCGGGCGTGCCCATCGGCGCTATCGTCAATGTGCGCGAATCCACCATCGCGCGCGAATCCGACGTGGTTCTGCCCACGCTCGCCGGTCCGGAAATTGGCGTCGCCTCCACCAAGGCCTTCACCTGCCAGCTCTCGGTACTCGCTTCGCTGGCCGTCCGCGCCGGCGTGGCCCGGGGCACGGTATCGGCGGATGAGGAGAAGGCGCTGGTGCGCGCGCTTTCCGAGGCGCCGCGCTTTGCCAACCAGGTGCTCAAGCTCGACCAGCAGATCGAGAAGGTGGCGCGAGAGCTTTCGCACTATCGCCACGTGCTCTATCTCGGTCGCGACACCAATTTCCCGCTCGCCATGGAAGGCGCGCTGAAGCTCAAGGAAATTTCCTACATCCACGCCGAGGGCTATGCGGCCGGCGAGCTGAAGCATGGGCCCATCGCGCTGATCGACGAGAACATGCCGGTGATCGTGATTGCCCCGCACGACCGCATTTTCGAGAAGACCGTCTCGAACATGCAGGAAGTGGCGGCGCGCGGCGGCAAGATCATCCTGATCACCGACCGCAAGGGCGCCGAGCAGGCTTCGCTCGAGACGCTCGAAACCATTGTGCTGCCGGACGTGCCGGAGATCATCACCCCGATCATCTACGCGCTGCCCATCCAGATGCTGGCCTACTACACCGCGGTGTTCATGGGTACGGACGTCGACCAGCCGCGCAACCTCGCCAAGTCGGTCACGGTGGAGTAGCCGGCCCGGCACAAGCCGCAAGCAAGAACATTCCGGTATCCTTTCGGCCGCCTCCTGCATTATATGGACGGGGCTGGCGGCGCGCATGCGCGTCGAAAGGAAAACCCTCGACACCGGAATCCACATGGCGCGTCTGCGGAACTATTTTCTGACCGGCTTCATCGTGACTGCGCCCCTGGCCATCACGGTCTATCTGGCGTGGTCATTCGTCGGCTGGGTCGATTCCTGGGTAAAACCCTATCTCCCGAGCCGCTACAACCCGGACTCCTATCTGCCGTTTGCGGTGCCCGGCTTCGGCCTCATCATCGCGCTGCTGCTGATAACGCTGGTCGGGTTTCTTACGGCCAACATCATTGGCCGCACTCTCATCTCGATCAGCGAAAGGCTGCTCGACCGCATGCCGCTGGTGCGCGGCGTCTATCGGGCGCTGAAACAGATCTTTGAAACGGTGCTGTCGAACAAGAACGAGATGTTCCGCACCGTCGGCCTCGTCGAGTATCCGCGCAAGGGCGTGTGGTCGCTGGTTTTCGTCGCCGGCGAAAAATACTCCGAGATCAACGAGAAGCTGGATGTCGAGGACGACCCTATGGTGGGCGTCTTCATGCCGTGCACGCCCAATCCCACGACGGGCTTCCTCATGTATGTACGCAAGTCCGACATCGTTCTGCTGGACATGACCATCGAGGACGGCGCCAAGCTCATCGTTTCCGCCGGGCTGGTCGCACCGGAGGTCAAGGCCAAGGTCACCAAGATGGGCGCCCCGGCCCTGGAACAGCTCGGCAATCCGAGTGAGTTCGATGTCGCTCAGCCGGCACGCAACAGCCGCACCGCCTCGTCGCGCCCGAACAAATAGAGCAGCGTCCGCACCGCTTCGCCGCGCGCCGATTTCAGTTCCGGGTCGCGGGTCAGCAGCAGGCGGGCGTCGTCGCGGGCGATCTCCAGCAGGTCGGCGTGCGCCTCGATGCGCGCCACCTGGAAGCCCGGCGTGCCGGACTGTCGCGTGCCCAGCAGTTCGCCTTCGCCGCGTAGCTTCAGGTCTTCCTCCGAGATGCGGAAGCCGTCCTCCGTCTCGCGCATCACTGAAAGGCGCCGCTTGGCGGTTTCACCCAGCGGGTCCTTGTAGAGCAGCACGCAGGTCGATGCCTTGGAGCCTCGACCCACGCGGCCGCGCAACTGGTGAAGCTGGGCGAGGCCGAAACGCTCGGCATGTTCGATGACGATGATGGTGGCGTCGGGCACGTCCACGCCGACCTCGATGACGGTGGTGGCAATCAGGATGCGCGTCTCGCCCTCCTTGAAGGCGCGCATCGCCTCGTCCTTCTCCGCGCCCTTCATGCGGCCATGCACGAGGCCGATCGAATTGCCGAACACCGGCTTCAACGAGGCGAAGCGGTCTTCCGCCGACATCAGCTTGATCTCTTCCGATTCCTCCACCAGCGGACAGATCCAATAAACCTTCTGGCCGTCGGCCACCGCGTCGCGCATGCGCCCGACCAGTTCGTCCAGCCGCTCCAGCGGCAGCGTGACGGTGCGGATCGGCTGGCGGCCGACTGGCTTTTCGGTCAGGCGCGACACGTCCATATCGCCGAAGGCGGTCAGCACCAGCGTGCGCGGTATCGGGGTCGCCGTCATCACCAGCATGTCCGGTGCATCGCCCTTGGCAGTCATGGCAAGGCGTTGGTGCACGCCGAAGCGGTGCTGTTCGTCCACCACCGCAAGCGCCAGATCACGGAACCGCACTGTCTCCTGGAATAGCGCATGCGTGCCCATCACGATTTTGATCTCGCCGCTTTCCAGGCCGGCTAGGATCTCGGCGCGCTCGCGACCTTTTTCGCGGCCGGTCAGCACGGCAACCCTCATGCCGGCCTTCTCGGCCAGCGGCGCTATTCCTGCAAAATGCTGGCGGGCGAGGATTTCGGTCGGGGCCATCAGCGCTGCCTGTCCACCGGCCTCCACCGCGCGCGCCATGGCCAGAAGCGCCACGACCGTCTTGCCGGAACCGACATCGCCCTGCAGCAGCCGCAGCATGCGCTCGGGC
>JAEWHN010000384.1 GCA_023387775.1 Pseudomonadota bacterium
TTGTGGCGCCGCTGGAAATCAGTTTTTCGGCGGCGCGCTCGATGTCGATTTCGCCCAGCTTGCGCAGACGCGGAGCAGCACGCCTGGCGACGGGAGATGCCTCCGGCACCGTTGCCGCAACAGGCTCCGGCATTGCAGCGGCGACTGCGTCTGCCTCGGCCGGTGGCGTCTGTTCCGGCTCGTGCAGCGCCGGCATGGCAACCTGCTCCACCGGTTCCAGGCGCGCACCAGGCGCAGGCCGCATGGCCCGTCCGGAAAAGAGCTCCTGCAGCAGGGTCGCCACCGCCATGATGAGAAGCGAAGCCACGAAAGCAGCCCCCACAATGGGCACCACCTTCGGGAAATAAGGCTCCGACGGCACGACTGCGCGGGAGAAGATGCGCGCATCCGCCGGCAGATAGTTGCGATCCTGCCGCGAGGCGGCCTCGCGGTAACGGGTCATGTAGGATTCGAGCAGCTGGCGCTGCGCGGCGGCTTCGCGTTCCAGCGCCCGCAACTCTACTTCTTCTTCGCCCGCGCGGGCAGACTCGGCCTTGAGCCTGTTCAGGTCGGCAGTGATCTGGGTTTCGCGCAACTGCGCGGCCTGCACCTCGGTACCGACGCCTTTGAGAACATTCTGTGCTTCGGCACGGATCTGCGCGTCGAGATCGGCAAGCTGCGACCGGAGGGCACGGATGCGCGGATGGTTTTCCAGCAGCGTTGTGGACAGGTCCGCAATATCCGCCTTGAGCTGCGCCTGCCGTTCGCGCAGTCGCTGGACCAGCGGCGAGGAAAGCACCTGAGGCAGCGCATCGAGCGAGCCGCCCTTCTCCAGCGCCTTTCGCACGCTTTCAGCAGTCGCTTCGGCCGCGGCGCGGCTGGCCCGCACGCGCGACAACTCGGAGGAAAGCTCCGCCAGCTGCTGGGTGGCGAGGATAGAATTGTTCTGGCCGATCAACAGGTCCGATTTGGCGCGGAAATCGGCCACGCGAGCCTCGGCCTCCTTCACGCGCTTGTCGAGATCCGCGATTTCGGGCGCAAGCCAGCCCGTAGCATCGGAATTCGAGGCGAGCTTAGCCTCGCGGCTGACCGCCAGATATGCATCGGCCAGCGCGTTCGGCACCTTGGCCGCCAGCTTCGGGTCCTTGGAAGAAAACTCGATGACGATGACGCGCGACCGCTCCACGCGGTAGACGGTCAACTTTTCGCGGAACGCCTTCAGCACGCGCTCGTCGGAGGGAATTTCGTGCGGGTCGCTCTTCAGCCCGGCGAGAACGAGCAGCCGCGACACAACGGACATGTTGGCCGCCGGATCAAACTCCGGCAGCTTCGACAGCTCCAGCTTCTGGGCCACCTGCTTGAGGATGTCTGTGGAGGCGATGACCTCCACCTGGCTGGCCACCCCCTCCTCGTCGAGGATCGGCCGATCCGCCTCTCCGCTGGGGCGGGTGAATACGGATTCGCGCGTTTCGATGAGCAGACGCGTTTCGGCGCGGTAGTGCGGCGTGGCGAGCGAGGCAAACAGGAAAGCCAAGGCCGCTGCACCAAGCGCGACAGCCAGAATCCGCCGCCAGCTCTTCAAAAGCGAAGCGAACAGCTTTCCAAGGTCGACGTCGATATCGCCGGCAGTCGAGTGAACGCCTGACATGCATCCTGCTCCCAGTATCTGACAGCAGCATGGTAAACATCCATGGTAACCCGGCAGTTAAGATTGCCACGCCTTCTGCAGCCTTCGGCCTCATTAACTGCCCCACAGCAGCGTGCGAGCGCGCGCAAGCGCGCCTTTACCCGCCATTAACCCTAACACGCCGATAAAACGCCATCGAATCCGCTCGGGGCCCTCCGACGCAACGCCAAAGGTATCGGCAAACCCATGCAACGCTTTCGCCCGTTTGTTTGCGCAATGCTGGCTGCGGCACTGCTTGCCGGCTGCACGAGCTATCGCCCGGCACCAACGGCCTTCCATGAAGTTCTCGACCAGCCCTATCGGCTGGGCGCCGGCGACCGCATCCGCGTCACGGTTTTCGAGCAGGAAGGACTGACCAACACCTACAGCGTCGACCAGTCCGGCCACATTGCGTTCCCCCTGATCGGCCTGGTTCCTGTTCGCGGCTCCACCGCCCAGCAGGTGGAAGCGACGATCGCCGGCAGGCTGCGCAACGGCTATCTGCGCTCGCCCGACGTCTCCGTCGAGATCGACCGCTACCGGCCCATCTTCGTCATGGGCGAAGTGGGCGCGGCCGGCCAGTATTCCTACGTGCCGGGCCTGACCGTTCAAAAGGCCATTGCCATCGCCGGCGGGTTTACGCCCCGAGCGAACCAGGCCGATGTCGACATCACGCGCGACATCAACGGCAAGGTCATGACCGGCCGGGTTAAGACGACCGATCCGCTGCTGCCCGGCGACACCATCTATGTGCGTGAGCGATTCTTTTGAGGCAGAGCCGGGAGCATGAGGCCGCGGAAGCGATTGCCCCGGCCGTGACCACCAAGCTGCGCATCGTCCACTGCTTTCGTTCGCCCATCGGCGGCATCTTTCGGCATGTGCGCGACCTGGTCGCCGCGCAGGTCGCCGCCGGGCACTCGGTCGGCATCGTCTGCGATTCGACCACGGGCGGCGAGTTCGAAGACCGCATCTTCCAGGAGATCGAAAGCACGCTGGAACTCGGCATCCGGCGCACGCCGATGCAGCGCCATGTCGGACCGGGCGACGTCGCCGCAGCCCTGCGCGCTTACAGAATCATCAAGGAATTGCGGCCGGACATCTTGCACGGGCACGGCGCCAAAGGTGGCGTCTATGCGCGCTTGTTCGGCTCATTGTTGCGGGTTTCAAGGTCTCGCGTAGCCCGCCTCTACTCGCCGCATGGCGGCAGCCTGCACTATGACGAAACGACAGCAAGCGGGCGCGTAATCTTTGGGCTCGAGCGCCTGATGGGGCGCCTGACCGACCACCTGCTTTTCGTTTCCGACTACGAGCGATGCACGTTCGAACGCAAGATTGGCAAGCCGCAGGCACCCAGCAGCCTGGTCTACAACGGGCTGCGCTCGGGCGAATTCGAGCCCGTCAGACCGACAGAAAACGCCGCAGACTTCCTGTACATCGGCATGATGCGGGACCTGAAGGGTCCGGACCTCTTCATCGCGGCGCTGGCCGAGACCGAAACCCGCCTTTCGCGCCGGGTGACCGCCGTGTTGGTGGGCGATGGAGACGACCTGCCACGCTATAGGGATCAGGTGCAGGAACTGGGTCTCGCCGAGCGGGTGCTTTTCCTGCCGCCCATGACAGCCCGGAAAGCCTTTTCCCTGGCCAAGTTTGTCGTCGTTCCCTCACGTGCCGAGGCCATGCCGTATATCGTGCTGGAGGCGCTTGGCGCCGGCATGCCCATGATAGCAACGGCAGTGGGCGGCATACCGGAAATCTTTGGCCAGGATTCGCCGGCCCTCGTATTGCCGCTGGCCTCGCAACTTGCCGAGAAGATGAGCGGCGCATTGGCTTCGCCCGCCGCCTACCGGGCAACAATGCCCACGAGCGCCGAACTGAAGGCGCGCTTCGGCGCCGACGTGATGGCGGCCGAGATCGAACGCATCTATTTCGGTGCGCTCGGCCGCGCCGCTCCAAACAGGAGCGTCTCAAACGACGCGATCGTTTCAAGGGTTTCTTAGCGCCTGACCGATAATGATCCCGCGCAAGCTACGGATCATCATAATGCAAGAGATTGACCCTTCGCGCCGCTATTCGACAGAAGCGGTCCGTCGATTTGACGGCACAAACACCGGCGGCAACAAGCCGGCTGGCAAGCTCAACAAGGTGGCGCTTCAGGTTGCATCGCAATACCGCCGCGATACCACATCGCCGGTGATGGTAAGCGGCGTGATGCGGCTCGTCGAATTCGCTCTGTTCTTCGTCTCCGGCGCCGTGCTGTTTGCCTTCCATGTCGGACTGACCACGCATCTGCTGTGGCAATATGCGGGGGTCATCGGCGGGGTCTCGCTGCTGACGGTCCTGCTCTTTGAGATTTGCGACCTTTACCAGATACCCGAACTGCTCAGGCCGTTCCGCCGCGCCGCCCGCTTGTTGCTTCTGTGGGCGTGCGGCTTTGCGCTGGTGGCGATCACTGGCTTTTTCCTCAAGATCTCGAGCGAGTTTTCGCGGCTGATGTTCGGCACCTGGTTCGTGACCGGCTTTTCACTGATACTCGGATTTCGCCTGGTGATGGCGCAGCTCATTCGGCGCTGGGCCCGCAACGGTACCATGGAACGCCGGGCCGTGATCGTGGGCGGCGGAAAGGCCGCGGAAACGCTTATCCGCGCCATCGAACAGCAGCCTTACAACGACATACGCGTCTGCGGCATTTTCGACGATCGCGATAACCGCCGCTCGCCGCCCATCATCGCCGGCTATCCGAAGCTCGGCGACGTCAGGGAGTTGATCGAGTTTGCACGCATTGCCCGTATCGACATGCTGATCGTCTCCTTGCCCATCACGGCGGAAACTCGGGTCCTTTCGTTGTTGAAGCAGCTTTGGGTGCTGCCGGTGGATATTCGCCTTTCGGCGCATTCCAGCCAACTCCAATTCAGGCCACGCGCCTATTCCTTCATCGGCTCGGTGCCGATGTTCGACATCTTCGACAAGCCGATCAATGACTGGGATTCGGTGGCGAAGCGCGCCTTCGACATCGCGTTCAGCCTGCTGGGCATCATCGTGTTCTCTCCGGTAATGCTCGCGACGGCGATCGCCATCAAGCTCGACAGCAAGGGGCCGGTGCTGTTCAAGCAGAAGAGGCATGGCTTCAACAACGAGGTCATCGAAGTTTTCAAATTCCGCTCCATGTATGCCGACCAGTCGGACCCGACGGCGCGCAAAGCGGTGACCAAAAACGACCCCCGAGTAACGCGGGTGGGCCGCTTCATCCGCAAGACCTCGATCGACGAGCTGCCGCAATTCTTCAATGTGCTGTTTGGCAGCCTGTCGCTGGTAGGGCCCCGCCCGCATGCCGTGGCCGCCCAGTCGCACAACCTCTTGTACAATGAAGTGGTGGACAGCTATTTCGCCCGCCATCGCGTGAAGCCCGGCGTTACCGGCTGGGCGCAGATCAATGGCTGGCGCGGCGAGATGGACACGGACGAGAAGATCCGCATGCGCACGGAGTATGACCTCGACTACATCGAGAACTGGTCGCTCTGGTTCGACCTGAAGATACTTTTGCTCACCCCGGTGCGCCTGCTCGACACGGAAAACGCCTATTGAGCGCGATTGTCCATGAGCTGCCTCGGGCAGCGGTCAACGCCAAGCTCGTAGCGCTGATCTCTTCGGGCGCAATCGGGCTTGGCGTTCTCTTGTCCGGGTTCGTCATCAACGAGCCGGCGCCCTATGAACTCTACATGGCCGGGCTGATTGCCGTCTGGTCGCTCTTCGGCCTGCGAATCTCGCGCGCGGTGGCCCCGCTGCTGGTGCTGCTGGTGATCTTCAACATTGGCGGCATGATCTCCATGAGCCAGATGTCGAACCTGATGAGCACGCCGCTTTATCTGGCAGTCTCGCTGTTCCTTGCCTTCACGGCCGTGTTCTTCGCCGCCGTCACCGAAATGCGGCCTGAGCTTTACCGGGTCATCTTCGCTGCCTGGGTAACGGCGGCGGTGTGCACCGCCACGCTTGGCATGCTCGGCTATTTCAACGCCTTCCCCGGCGCGGCAACGTTCACCAAATATGGCCGGGCGGCCGGCGCCTTCCAGGACCCCAACGTGTTCGGCCCCTTCCTTGCCCTGCCCGGCATCTACCTGCTGCACCGGCTGATGACTGGTCGACCGCTGATGATGGCGGTCTATGCGGTGCCGCTGCTGGTGGTTGTCGGCGGCATATTTCTCTCGTTTTCGCGCGGGGCCTGGGGCCTGTTTGCAGCCTCGTCCATCCTGCTGATTGCCGCGCTTTTCCTGCAAAGTCCAAGCGGCGCCTTCCGGCTGCGCATCGTTGCAATGAGCATCGCCGCCTTCCTGCTGCTTGCCTTCGCGCTGCTCATCGCCCTGCAGCTACCGAGCATCTCGGACCTGTTCACCACGCGTGCGCAACTGGTGCAGGATTATGACGGCGCCCGCCTCGGCCGCTTCGCCCGCTACGGCATCGGCTTCCTGCTGGCGCTGGAAAAGCCGTTCGGCATCGGGCCGCTGGTGTTCGGCCAGATCTATGGCGAGGACACGCACAACATCTGGCTGAAATCGCTGATGGATTACGGCTGGCTCGGCTTCGTCGCCTATCTCACCATGATCTGCTGGACCCTGGCAGCCGGCTTCCGCATCCTGTTTCGAGACCGGCCGTGGCAGCCATATCTCTTGTGCGCATATGTCGTGCTCATCGGGCATATCGCGCTCGGCACAGTCATCGACACCGACCACTGGCGGCATTTCTACCTGCTGCTCGGGCTGATCTGGGGCGCAATTGGGCTTGAATACCGGTACCAGCGGGAAAGCAAGCTATCCGCACTCGGCTAGCCCAAGGACGGCGAGAGCAACCGCTGGGGCGGCTGCCTGATCTCAAACCTTTGCAGAAGGAAAATGGTCGGAGTGGCGGGATTCGAACCCACGACCCCTTGACCCCCAGTCAAGTGCGCTACCGGGCTGCGCTACACTCCGAACCGTGGAAACCCTTATAATTTCAATGTTTGCGGTGCAAGCCCTATTTCGGGTCTAAAGCGAAGAAGCCGATAAAAACCGACAAAATTGGGTGTGGTCAGACAAAAAGTCCCACGGAAAGTCCCACGGATTTTCGGCCGTTCCCCGCATGTTCTCCAAACGGCCAAAAGCCTGAGGCGAGCTTCCGCAACGACACCCCACTTCGAATCGCGCCCGCGCGGCACGCCGCTCGCCGCTTGCGAACGAATTGAGAACATGCTTTGACGCTCCGGTGCGGCTCAACAGCCAACAGGAGCCCGCTATGGACGCTTTCGACTATCGCTGCCAGATCTATGTCGTTGACGAGAACAACGACATCCTCGAGACGCTCGCCGCCGTGAACGGCTTCATGCCGGCCAAGGCAGCGTTCGAGGCGTTCCTGCAAACCCGCACCTACTGCCGCATTCAGTTCCGGGAGAAAT
Source organism: Pseudomonadota bacterium (assembly GCA_023387775.1). Taxonomy (GTDB): domain Bacteria; phylum Pseudomonadota; class Alphaproteobacteria; order Rhizobiales; family Rhizobiaceae; genus Pseudaminobacter. The sequence continues at coordinate 7,068 of JAEWHN010000384.1, forward strand.
CGCGCATCGTAGCGACAGCCGAGACAGGCGCCTATGACGCGGCCACCAAAAGCATTGCGGTGGTCCGGCGGTGGGCATAACGCGGAACGATTGACGCCGGCGACCGTTCTCCAGCCCTGTATTGGAGTAGCGCCATGAGTGCCCCGCGTGCCGTGTGGAAAGGCTTTCTTCGCCTGGGCAACGTCACCTGCAGCGTAAAGCTGACGGGCGCAGTCACAGAGGCCGAGACGATCCATTTCAAGATCCTCAACCGCCAGACCCGGCAACCGGTCAAGGCGGCCTATGTCGACGAGGTGACCGAGAAGACCGTCGAGCCCGACGACCAGGTCAAGGGCTACGAGGTCGACAGGAACGAATACCTTCTGCTCGAGCCCGACGAGATCGCCGCCCTGAAGCCGCTTTCCGAGCACATCATGACTGTTGACGGGTTTGTCGAGGTAGCAGAGGTCGACCCGATCTATTTCGACAAGCCCTATTATGTCTCCCCGGCCGACAAGGCGTCGCTCGAGCCGTTCAGCCTGGTTCGCGAGGCCATGCTGAAGACGAAGAAGGTGGCGCTAGCCTCCGTCGTGCTCTGGCAGCGCGAGCGCCATGTCCTGCTCGAGCCACTGGGTAAGGGCATCCTGCTGACGATCCTACGCAACGCCAAGGAGGTCGTGCCGGCGTCGAATGTGTTCGGGCAGATGGAAGACGTGAAGATCGACCCGGAGATGACCGAGATCGCCAGCATGCTCATTGACAAGAAGGCGACCCACTTCGATCCGAGCAAGTTCGAGGATGCCTACGAGGACGCGCTGCGGCAGCTGATCGAATCGAAGCGCACCGGCAAACCGGCCCCCAAGCCTGCGCCGCGGCCGAAGGAGAACGTGAAGGATCTCGCCAGCATCCTGCGCAAGAGCCTCGAAGCCGAAGGTGTGGAGCCGCCGAAGGGCAAGAAGCCACGGGAAAAGCCACGGTCTCGAAACGAAAAAAAGCCCGCCGCCTCGGACGAGACGACGGACTGAACAGCCCCCCCCGAGCAGCACCGACCCTATGGCGGCGGCCGGCCGGTCATTGAGTACCAGGCGGCCGCGAAGCCCGCGGTTGCCGAGATGATGACTTTGCCGATACCCCAGACGGCCCCACCCAGCTTGCCGGCGAACAGCACCCGGTCCCGCACCTGCGCATATTCGGCTGTCGTGGGCTTGATCCCGTCGACCGCCTTCTCGAGCCCGTCTAGCCGGTGCTTGATGTGGTGGATCTCCATGCGCATCGCCTCGGCTGCCTCATAGCCGCGTTTGCGGCTCTCGGCGGCTTCCCTGCCCTGATCGGTCAAGGTTGCGAGCGCGGCATTCACCGCCTTCAACTGCTCCTCGAGCCGCACCTGGCGCTCACCCATCGATTCCCGCGTCATTGGCCGCTCTCCACGCCGTGCCGGGTGCATTCGGTCTTTGTCCACACGCCGGCGCCGCATAGGCCGGCCGCCGTCTCGTTTATCTTGAGTTGGTCGGCCCGTGTCGCGCCGCGGGTGCCGATCAGCGACGTGCCGACCACCTTGCGCAGCCCGTCAACGGTCACAGGCGCCGGCTGCGAAGTCGAACAGGCCGCCAGCATCGTTGCACCGGCGAAGATCAGCGCGCCATTTCTCAGCCGCGTTGCCCGCATTGGTGTTCTCCTGGTTGATCTGCCGGATGAAACCGGCCTGCTCGATCGAGCGGCCGACGCGATAGGCATGCCAGTGGGTGACGCCGAGCAGCGCGGCGGCCGCGCCGGCAGCGAGGAGATAACCCCGCATCACGACAGCCCCAGTGCCTTGCGCACCTGCGGCATGGCCGAGATGGCATAGACCGCAAAACCGACGATGACGGCGACGAGGGCGAGTTGCACGCGCCAATCGAGCGCGCCGAACGCCGCCAGCGGCGTGCCGATCGCAGTCATGGACCAGGTCCAGAACCGCTTCGACTTGCCCAGCGGCTCTTCCTTGGGGCGGGCCGGCGCCGGCGCGTCGCGCTCAGGCGCGGCCGCCCTCGCCTGCTTGACCTTGTCCAGCATCGCCTCGACACACTCCGGCGCCACCAGCACCTTGTTGAGGCCGTCGCCGCCATAGAAGGTCTGCCCGCGCTTCAGCTCGCGCTTCTGGCCCCTGGTTGCCGCGAGCACTGGCAGCGATGCCCACTCCTGCGCCAGCCGTTTCCCGAACTCCGTTCGATCGATCTTGCCGGCCATGAAGGCCTCGTAGCTACGGCGTTTGAGCAGGTGAAAGCCGAGCCGGTCCTGAAGATCCGCATCGAAGCGCTGGCTGTCGCGCAACCCGAGTTCCTTCGACAGGTCGATCAGCGTGGCCCGCAGGAACTGGTAACGGCCGGCCGCGCTCGAGCCGTGGCTTTTCGACCAGGCTTTCTGCGCATCGATCACCTCGCCCAGCGTCATGCTGGTGAGCGGCTTCGAAAGCTTGCCCTGCTTATTGGCATAAATCGTGCCGTAGCCCTGCGGCGCCTCGATATCGCCGATGAAGTCGAGCAGCATCGCCGCTCCGGCTGGAACGGTTTTATCCATGGCTGGTCCTTTCCCGCCCCAAGGCGTGGTTGAATTTTCAGGTGATTGCCCGTGAGATCGGCGCTACGACTGGCGCATGAACGCCCGCCGGATAGCGCTGCTCATATGCACGGCCTTGATGATGGTCTTGGCGATCTTCGGCATCCCGCCGGCGGTCATGCCGTCGCGGCGATGACCTGTCCCAGCCCCACGCGTGGTTGTTCAAAGATCGCAAAGACGACGTGAAGAACGCCAAAGCACCGGAAGTAAGCCTTGGCGGCTATACTTGCGCGGTCATAATCCAAAATGCGTATGCCGCCGGTGGTGAAACTTACGAAATAGTTAACTTGCTGAATTATGCCTATTTATCAAAGCACTAGAAGCTGCGCCAATGCACTCGATCAGCCGCCGCCAAGTACATCAGCCTTAACGAACCGTTAAATTGGCGTTGACTCGAATTCTCGCGCATCACAGGATCAAGTCAGGACGCAGGGGGACAATCCTTTTCCGAAGCAACGTCTTCGCCGTCCAGTGTGTGTAACTCTTGGGGTGTATTATGAAGAATTTTGCAAACATTGCTCGGCAGTTCCGCGACGAAGAGACCGGCGCAGCCATGGTTGAATACAGCATTCTGCTCGGGCTGATTGCCGCTGCCACCATCACTGCGGTCATTGCTATTGGCGGATGGGTTACCGGTCAGTTCGCCGGTCTCTGCGACACGCTGGCCGCAAACACCAGCGTTGCATGCGATGCAACGGGCGGTGCCGGCGGCGGCGGTGCCGGCGGCTGAGACGGACACTCAGCCAACGGTCATCGCAACTTTATTGACCGGTTAGGAAGCTCGTTTTCACCCCCGTGTTTCCGATCCTTCCTGCCGGTCATGTCTCCTGCCAAAACACCAGGAGACTGTCGGCGCGCTCGGATTGGTTCCCCCAGGTTCCAGTCCGTAGCGCGCCGACGCCTTTCAAAGCTACGGCGTCACGGTGATCGGGATCACCTTTACGAAGCTCTTGCCGCTGGCATCCGTCGCTTTCGCGGTCACATTATGCGTACCCACCGTCAGCCCTCCGGACACGCGCAGTTCATCGCCGACTATTGCGAAAGACGCCGCCTGGTAGCGATAGACTGCGGTAACGTGAATCTTGTCGAACAGGAGCTGGTCGACATAGCCGGCCTTGGTGTCGCGGTAGATCGCCGTGACATGCAGCTTTTCTAACCATTGCTTGTCGAGGAAATCGCCCGCGTTCTGATCGCGATAGGCCGCTGAACTAAGGAGCTTGTCGAGACTGACGCCCATGGCTCACGCCCTCGACCGAACGCCGGGCTCTGACGCGTTCAGTTCAGTCGGCGTCCAGTAGGTTCCTGTCGCAGGGGACGCGTCCCACGCCTCGGTGTAGTCCGCTGCGGAAACAGTCAGCGCGCGGTCGGCCCTGTCGTCATCTGTGCCGGCCACCCTGTAGAAAATATTCGACTTCTGCGGGCCGGACGCGTCTCGGAGCTTGTTGGCGGCCACCTTAACTCGCTCGATCCGTTCACCGGCTGCGAGTGCCGGGAAGGCGGCCATCGCGACGGAAATCCGCTGATTCGCCGCGCCGCTCGTCATGTAGGTCGCGGCCGGAGTGATCTCGCTAAGTGCCGTGTGCCCCAACCCCGCCCATTCCGAATAATACCCGTTCGCGGCCGGAGCGCGCGACACCAGTTTGGACCCTAGCGTGTTCCAGTTTGCGACAATCACTTCTGAGTAGCGGGCAGACGCGGCTGCTTGGACAGTGCTCGTGCTGAGTCTGAACTTGTCCAGCGCTATAACACTCGGAAATGTCAAATTTGCATCGTCCACGGCGATGATGGGGACTCTATCCATATACACGCGGATGGAACCGGGGTTGCCGAGCTTGATATACACGTCGAAAGTGTAGGTCGTGGACAAGAGCAACCCGAGAGGGCCAGAAATACCGATCGACTCCCATGCGGCGCCGTTCCATTTTCGCGCCTCAAGCCGATCGGAGTTCGCCGCAGACTGCCACAGGGCAATTCTGTTCACGCCTCCCGCATACCACTTCGCAAAGTTTCGTTGCATGTTCTGAAAGGCGTTCGAAGCCCAGCTAGCAACGAAATGGGACCAGAAATCATCCGCGGAGAATGACGTAGTGTCTATGAAGTTCGCGTCCTCCGCTCCGCTAGCGCACTGGATGGCGCACCGCGCATTGGCCGCCTTGTAGAAGCCAGCCGTAGAATTGTGTACGGCACCCGAGTACGCCGCGAAATCCTGAAGTTCCGCACCCTGAAAATAGGTAATGTCCGCCATCACGCGATGTCCTTCAATCTATGATCTCGAATGTGATCGGGGCCATGCCGCCGACCGTGGAAAGCTTGCCGACGACTGTTCCCGTCGTGGCGCTGACCGAAACCGTGTCGTTGTCGATCAGGATGTCCGAAGGGCCGGGCGTCGCGAGGATGACCGGGATGGAATAGGACCGCCATGCAACACGCCCATCGCGCTCGGAAGAGACGACGATGTAGCCCTGTCCCAACTCGCCGAAATCGGCCTTGGACACCGCATGCGACGTCCCTGCAATCCCGGTGTAAGCATGGACGACCACGCCGGCCGGATCGGTCAGGGTGAGCGTAGTCGTCTGGCCTGCCTCTGGCGTCTGATCGGGGTCAGTCCATGCGAGTGGCGCGGCCTCTGTGAGCCGGTTGCGGCGCGCCCATGTGACCGGAATGATGCTGAGCCCGGTTGCATCGACGGGACCAGCCGGTTCAATCTTGGCGTTTCGATATGGCCTGATCGCCCGGCTGGCGAACATCACCGTATCGGTCGGCGCTTCTGCTTCATCCAGTTCGCCCCGCCCGGTCTCCGTCTTCAGCTTGACGCTGATCAGATCCCCGGCGCTGCGCTCGACCACATCGCTGTCGGAGAAGTCGTCGAAGAAGACCACGGGCGCCCCATCGGCATGCGCCTGCGGCACGGTATCAAGGCAGCCGCGGCCGATGGTCAGCGTGTTGCCGGCAATGGCATCAACGCGCACGATCTCGTCACCAATCGAGGCGAGCGAGCCCACAGCCACCAGATCAAGGTCGGTCGCGCCGCGCACCGTCAGCGACGTTTCCAGCGCCTCGAGCGCGCCATTGACCAGAGCGGACGGTGCGAACCGCAGCCGCTCGCCCAGGTCTTCGTAGCCGGTGCCGTCATCGATCGCGACCACGGCCTGGATGGAATCGTCGGTCGGCCTGCCGCCCGCAAACTGGACCAGCCCCGCATCCGGGTTTGCGGCCAGCTGCGTGCCGGCACTGGCCTCACCCACGGCCTGCACCATCTCGCGATAGGGCATTTCATGCACAAGGCGGCGCTCGACAGGGGCCGGTTCGCTCGACGGGTTCTCCCACTCCGAGCCTTCGTCGATGATCAGCGGATCGGCATCGATGCCGAACACGTCCTGCACGAACTTCAGGCGAACGGCGTTGCTGCGGCCGTCGCCAAGCTTGATCTCGGTAACGCGCATGACTTCGCCAGAGAAGCCGAGGCGCTCGGAAAACAGCCTGAACGGATCGCCGGGGTTGAGGCCCGACAGCGTGCGCTTGACCGTGATGTTGCCATCGGCAAAGCCGGAGCCAAGGGCATGCAAATCGCGCTCGGCCAAACGGCTGGCAAGTTCCATCGTCTGCACGCCGGGATAGTGCCGCGTGATCGGAACGGTGCCTTCGCTCAACTGGACCTGCGCCGGGTTGTGGGCGACGTAGATGCCGTCCTTGCCCTGCTTGCGGTCGAAATACTTCACCGCAACGGAGGTGACCGCCTCGGCCGGCTGGCGGCGCCGGACTTCCTCAACCGAGATGATGTCTTCGTCGGTGACCACCGGAATGGCATCGAGATCGTAGTCGTTCCGGATCAGCTTGATTTCGAACTTGCCGGTCCGGCGATCGACGTAGACATAGGCGTCGATGTGCGACTGGACCATTTGAGCGAATTCGGAGATCTCCTCTTCGCGTTGCCACAGCAGCGTCAGGCCGAAGCCTTCGTTGTAGAGCGTGTCGGCCGCAGCCACCCAGGAGGGGCCCATATCGCTCTCCTTGTAGCCCATGCCCTTCACCGGATCGGTCACGCATTCCCGGATGATGTGGGCCGGGTTCATGTCGACATTGGCCGAGAAGGCGAAGGACAGTGCGTCCCGAAGCGGCTTAGGATCGCCACCAGAGACAACCGGCACGCCATCATCCGGCGTGTTGTCGAGTTTCCTGGTCTCGCTGATGTCAGGGAGATCGATGTTGAAGGCGTAGGCCTCAACATTCGAAATCGCCATCAACGTCGCGGCTGCGGTGTCCGCGCTGCCGACAGTCGGGAGTCCGTCCGTGACGAAGATGAAGATGCGGCGCTTTGTGCCGGAACCTGCAAAGAACGATGAGGCTTGGCTTACTGCAGCCTCGAAGCTGGTGTCGCCAGCGGCGCTCAGACCGTTCACCCATGCGATCAGGTCGTTGTAGCCGGTATTCGTGACGTTGCGGCGCTCAATGCTAGTGGCGACCGTCGTCGACCAGGCCACCATCCGGACATCGAGCTTCACCGCGCCGCTGTCGCGCAGCATCTGCAGTGTGCCAATGACGGCTGCCTTCATGTTGGCCAGGCGCGCACCAGCCATCGAGCCGGACACGTCGAGCGCGATGTAGACCGCCGCGTTCTCGACCTTGACCTCACCGATGCCTGCCTTGGCCGAATACCATACCGGCGAGCCGTCCCACTTCTTGAAAACGCGCTGCGTGGTGAAGGACCATGGCGCCAGATAGGGCGTCTCGCCCATGTTCGGGCGGCGCAGAACCGCACCGACCACGCCACGGAAAGCGGGAACGTCCGCTCCAAGCCTATCCTTCAGGTAACTGTTCTGGCCCTGGTTCGGCGCCCCCATCTCGATATCGACGTCGCCATAGATGGTTCCAGCATTGCCGCCCGCCTTGCCTTTGACCGCAATGCGACCGCCCTTGCAGATGCCCTTCCACAGGTCATTGTCACCCGCCTTGATGCGGTAGACGGCATCGGCAACGCCATGACACAGGATCATGTGCATGCCGAGGAAGTAGTTGTGGCCGATGGTCTGGCGCGGGCCGAACAGGCCGTAGCGCCGCCCGCCATAGATATCGTCGGCCTTGAGATGCCCCCACCAGTGGACGTTCGGGCCAGTCAGTTCCTTGGTGCCGAACAGCCACGGGAGTTCCCGGCTCTCATCGGCGGTCGGAACGGTGAAGTCATCGACGGAGGCCGGCTTGGCGTTTTGCGGCTTGGGCCCCAAAATTAGGTTGATGGCAAAGCTACCAACCGCGCTAACCAGCCCGATGACAAGGTTCCAGAACATTCGGCTGTGCCCCTAAATGATCGAAGAGCCGAACGGGTTCTTGGAGCTCATCCAGGAAAACCCACCGTGGTTTAGGCCGTTGTTGAAGCGCTTGTTGCAGCGCTTGCGGGTCTGGTCGCAGCCGGGGAACAGAAGCACGTTCACCGAGCCCTTCAGGGCCAGTTCCTGCGCCATGCCGGGGATCTGGGCGCTGATCGTGATCTCGTTGCCCTTGTGCCGGCGGATGTGGGCCAGCAGCCCGTTCCACTCGATGATGCCGGCTTTGAAGTCGTTGGCCGGTGCCGTGGCCGCCTCTGGTGCCGTGAGCTTCAGCCCGTTGATCGCAGTGACGGTTGTCGGCACCTTGAAGTCATTGCGGTTGAGGTTGCAGCCGAGATGATAGAGCGCATGCCGGCATGGCCTTTGCTGACGCTGGGAGCAGCCCGCGCGGCGAAGGGACGTGAACACACTCTCGGCCGTCACCTCGATCTGTTCCTTCTTGATCGAGGCGCCGACGACGCGGCCCTTCCACGTCACCTCGAACTGGCCCGACAGGTCGGTTCTGTGACCGCGCCAGATCGTAATCGTGGTCACCACCGAGGCGGGTTGCAGGAAGGTGCGGGCGAAGGGGTTGGACAGGCCGAAAATGAACCGCAGGTCGTTGCGCTCAACGCTGCCGGTCACCTCGATGTTGCCGTGGCTGATTTCGGACGGTTCCCATGTCTCACCCATGGCGGTGACGGGCTTGGCCTCCGAGGTCAGCCGGACCTGGCCGTCACTGATGCCGAAAGCTACTGCCAGCGCAGCTGTGAGAGGCCCGGCGTAACCGCTGGTGATGACCGGCACGCCATCGCCATGCGTGTTGTCGAGCATCTTCGTGTATGTCGTGTCCCCCTCATCGATGTTGAAGCAATAGACTTCAACGTCCGGGATGCCGGCGAGCGTTGCCGCAGCAGTCGAGGCGGTCGATGCAGGTTCCGGAAGTCCGTCCGTGATGAAGATCAGAACCCGCCGCTTCGTCCCAGAACCGGCGAAGAACGCTCCCGCCTGGCTGACGGCGGCGCTGAAGTTAGTTCCGCCCGACGCGGTCAACGTCGCCAGCCAACCGGCGACGTCGGCGAAGCCCTGCGCATCAATAGCCCTGCGCTCGATCGAGCCCGCCACCGATGCTGACCAGGCCACCATCCGAACATCGATCGGCCCGGTGCTATTCGCCTGAATATTCGCGAGCGTCGATTGGACTGCCGCGGCCATGTTTTCAAGGCGCTGGCCGTCCATCGAACCGGAAACGTCCAGCGCGAAATAGATGGCCGCATTGCCAATCTCCACCCTACCGCCGCTATCGAACAGGTAGAGGAAATATGGAGACCCGGCCGCTACCGAGGCTTCCTGTGCGTCATAGCTCATGCCGGAACCTCGATGACGGGAACATTGACCACCGATGCGTCGACGAGCCTGTGATCGATCGGCACCTGATCGGCGTTCAGTCGGACCTTGGAGATGAAGCAGAACATGGCGATATCGGCTGGCGTGACGGTTTGGCCGAGGCTTGCGGAAATGACGATGCTGTCATTGCCGCCGCCGGAACTGGCCGCGCCGGTGATCTGCCGCATGAGGCTGGTGCCGTTGTTCAGCAGCATCATGACATGGCGGCCGAGATATGAACTCGGATGCCCGACGCTCTTCACCAGAACTGTGGTTGCAGCGGCGCCGATAGTGGCCTGCAGCGCCAGATCCTGATTGGAGCTCGGCAGCCAGAAGGCCTTTTGCTTGCCGCGCAGCAAATGCAGCCAGAGCCGCCGCTTCCAAACGCCCCCGGGCCGCTTCTCCAGGAATGAGACGGTTTGCCCGAAGTCGGCATAATTGCGCAGCGCCTCCACTCGGATCGGCCCGAAGCCATTGTCGACATAATCCGCTGACCGGATGATGTTCTCGGCCACGCTGGCGACCAGCACGGGCTTCTCGGTCACCACATCGAGCCCTTGATATTGCGGGTAGTCAGACGCCCACAGCCCGGCGAGATCGCGATTGTCGATGACGAGGAACTTGGCGCCGACATCGCTGTAGGTGGCCTGCCGGTCGACGGAGAAGCCTTCGGGCACCAGCGCAGGCCGGAGCGGCATGATCGTCGGCTTGTGGAAGTCCTGCCCGATCGGTCCCAAGAGCCCGAGAGAACCCGGCGAGACGGACGCAACACGGGCAACGGCGAACTTGTCCGACCTCTCCCAGATCACGACCCCGCCATCCAGGCGCCAGTCACCGGCTGTGGTGTCGAGCGCGATGCTGTCCTCCGCGGCGGTAAGGTCGACTGTCAGGTTGACGCCTTCCATCCAAACCGGAACGCCGATGACGGTTCCGGCCCGACGCTTGGCGAAAGACACCGCCCTTGCATGTTCGGCACTCGACAGGCGCACGCTGTAGGAGAACGACTGCCGCGGTGCGTTGCGCAGGGCTAGCCGCTGTTCGCCAGTCCGGCCGCCAAGCACTTCGGTCAGCCATTCCAGTGTTTCGCTAACCGGCTTGGCGTGGAAGGGCCATGTCTCCGGCAGGACAACCACGTCAGGCTGCCCAAGCACTGGGGCACCAGCCACGAGCGATTGCGGCTCAACCGCAATACTCAGGCCGATAGTCGGTGAGCCGAGGTCAGGTGCTCCGGTTGTGATCCCGAGCGGTTCGACGTGGACCGTCGCCATCAGGCACCACCAGCACCCGGAATGCCGACGTCAAACGCAGGCGATGTGATCGTGTCGCCGGTCGCCACCGTCCTGCCGTCCTTCATCTCCCTTGTGGCCAGCAGGCGCGAGTTGGTGCCATCGACCAGTGCGTAATGCGTCACCGAGCCGTTGGCGGTTGCCGCGCCGTCGCTGACGGCAGCAACAGTGACCTTGCGGCCCGATGGCGTGCGATCGGCCGGAGCACCGACCGAAGGACTGGCCTTGCTGCCCAATGACAGGGACACGGCCTGGGCATAGTTGGTCGGCTCGGCCGAACAGAAGTGCAGCCGTGTCGTCTCCGTCGTCAGGACGTTGAGGCCAAGGTCGAGCACGCGGGGGTTGAGGTAGGCCATGGGGTCACCCGTTCCTGTGAAGCATATTCAGGACTAGCCGCTCGCCTTCCTCGCTGGCGATGAAGGCGGCGAACTCTTGGTAGTATTCGAGGGTAGGAACATGGACCACACAGGAGGTCTTGCGCTTGGCGGATGCCTTGCCCGCCACAGGCGCTTTCATGGCGCGCATGGCTCGCATGGCGCCGAGCAGAGGCTTGCGGTTCATGGGTGATTGCTCCTTAGCGGTTCCTGCGCTGGACGTTCATGATCAGCCGCTCGCCCTCGTCGGTACGCAGGTAATCCCCGACGATCGATGGGTCGAAGACGTTGACGATCTTCGCGTTCATCTGCAGTTTCTTGAGGGCGTTGAGGATGGCGTCCACCTGCCCCTGTGACATGCCCCGGTTCTGCTGGCCTTGCGATGTCCCCGCAGAGACCCCGAGCTTGCCGTCTGGACCACGGCGCAGCGGCATGATCGCCTCCGGCCCGGCCTCGCCCAGAAGCCCGGTCTTGCCGCCACCCATCTGGAAGTAGGTCGGCGAGGAGAACACGTCGCCATTGGCGAACGGGATCACGTTGCCGCCTGAGAACGCCGCGCCATTGGCGAACAGCCCGACGCCACCCTTCAGGATATGCGCCGTCGCCATGGGCGAGATCGCGTTCATGTGGTTGAGCGCCCCGCCCGCCCCGCCGAACATGCCGGCGAGATTGGCGAACCAGTTGCCACCAAAGCCGCCGCCGGTCGCCATCAGGTTCTGCAGCATCGAGCCGAGATTGCCAGCGCCAATGCCGAACTGCTCCAGCGCCTGCATGGTCGATTGGGTGACGCCGGTCAGGCCACCGAGCCCGCCAGCAAGACTTTCGGCCGTGCTGATCGAACCGGTCGCGAGCTTGTCGAGGGCCTCGGAGGCCTTTGTGGATGCCCCTTGTAAGCCGTCGAAATTGCCGACGCCCGCAGCCTTGGCCCCATACCACGCGCCCCAGCCGTTCTTGCTGGCATGGTTGAGCGCGAAGTCGACTTGTGGCTTGACCGTGCTCGGGTCGGCCGGATCAAGGCCGGTCTGCTTCATGAAGGCATTGCCGAGGCCGCTCGGGAAGCCGGTGCCTTGGCCGCCCTTCAGCAGCTGGAACGGGCCATAGCTCGGCTCGCGGATGCCGTTCTTGAAGACGTTGCTCTGCCAGACGCCTTCGGCCAGTCCTTCCGAGCGAGCGACGCGCAAGGCAATGTTCGGATCGATGCCGCGCGCCAGTGCCGCTTGACGGATATAGCCCGAGATGTCCGACACTGAACTGGACGCGCCGGCCATGTTCAGCGAGCCTGGCGAACCGATGCCGGAGAGCGCCATCGGCATGGCTTTATTGTCGTTTGCCGCCGTGCCGCCAAGTATATTCGGGAGGCCGGCGCCAATTCCGCCAGCCCCGCCCAGCACGGAGCCGTTGACGATGACGCTGGCCGCCTGCACCTGCATCGAGCCGACGGCCTTCTGAGCGCCAAGGAGGCCACCGAGAACACCGCCCAAGCCCCCACCTTTGCCGCTAGACGCCCCCGAGCCGAAGATCCCGAGATCGGCAATGGTGTTTAAGTTGGCACCGGTCAGCCAGTTCTTGATCGGGTTCGTCACCGACATGTCGAACATCTGCTTGGCAAAGTCCTTGCCGATGTTCTTCAGCGCGTCTTCAATGCTGGTCGTTCCATCGAAGAGCGCATCCACCAGCGTGTCGACGCCGCTGTTGGCCGTGTCGAACACTGACTGCCATGCGTCCTTCACCCGAGCGATCTCGTCTCGCATCCGGATGACTTTGGCGATATCGGAGTCGAGGTCTTCAGGGAGGCCGGCGGCACGCAGCTGCGATGCTACCGATTGATCCGCCTGCGAGCGGCCCATCTGCCGAATGTCGAATAGAAGATCCTGCTGAAGCCGCGCGCTCGCCATGGCGTCGGCGTATTGCTTCATCGCCTCGCCAGCTGCCTTGATGGCGGCGACTTCCTTCTCGTCGATCGGATCGCCGGTGCGCGCCGCCTGTTCGCGCAGCTCCTGCATGCGCTCGAACTCGAAACGGAGCTTGGCCTGTTCGCCAGCAGTCTTGCCGATGAGGTCGAGCTCGAGACGCTGCTGCTGAAGCGTGCGCTCGATTGCCTGGCTGCGCTGGATCGTGGCGTCACGGGCTTCGACTTCCTGCCGAGTGCGTTCCTCGGCAAGCGCGCGGGATAGACGCCCCTGAAGGCCGCCGCCGCTATCGCCATCTTCCCGGGCGCGTGCGCGCACCTGTGCTTCGACGGCAGCGAGGCGCTCCGCATTCGTCCGGGCACGGGCAAGCTGCTGATCGGCGGCAAACTGCCGGTCGAGCTCATTGGCCTCGAACGACCGTTGGCCGACATAGCTCCTCAATGACCGCTGATCACGAAGTCCAGGACGCGTATTCTCACGGTCGATGCGGTTGAAGATTGCTTCGACCTCGCGCAGCTTCTCCGCCAGGGCGACAACTTCCTTTGCGGTCAGGATCGCGTCATCCGCCTGCTTGCCGAGACCGTTGAGTTCGCCGATATGTCGAACGTTGGTGGCGAACGTCGAGAGATCGCTGTTGCCCTCCTTCAGGCCGAGCAAAAGCCGATCGATCTCGCCCTGGAATGGCGACATCTTGCCGGTGATGGCGAAGGCGTCGATCGCAGCATCCGACAGCCGCTGCATCTCCTCCGCGAGCCTGGCCGAATCGTCCGCGCCCTTCCGCAGATCGTCGAAAATCTTGTTCAGGTTGGCGTCGAACTTTTCCAGGCCGCCGCTGCCGTCCCTCACCGACTTCAGCAGGGTGTCGACAGCCCCTTGGAACGGAGAGTTGCGCGTCGACAGCAGCGTGTCGAGACCGCCGGTGTTCGAACCGAAGAGGCCACCACGCAGGAAGCCGCCACCGATAAACTCCTTGGACAGGTCACCGGACTGCGAGCGAATCGCCGCGCGGAGCGTGTCGATTTCGCTGCGCGCCTGCGCCTCGGTGTAGGCGGCTCCGCCGATCGGCATCAGGTTCTTGGCGGCCTCGCCAAGCTCGCCATACTGCCGCTTCAGCCGGCTGAGAAGCTCGGAGTGGCCCTTGAGCTTTTCGTCGAGGTCTTTCGCGCCCTCCCGCCCCTTCATGAACCACTGGACGGTTGCCGCGGTGGCGGCCGTAAAGCCGACGGTCAGCAGCGTCGTGGTGCTGAACACGGCGGCAAGGCCGGCGCCAAGTGCGGCAAGGCCACCGCCCTGCTGGATGGCTGTCGCCAACTGCGGGCCCTGCTGCAGGGCGAGCGTCATCGGCGCCTGGCCGAGCATGGACATCATGGCGATGTCCTGGATCTGCTGGCCAGCGTTGAACCCTGCCGCTCGCGCGGCCCCGCCGCCCTGGCCGCCGCGCGTGCGTGCCATGGCTTGCGCCTTCGCAAATTCCTCGGCGCTGATCATGCCGCGCTGCGCCAGAGTCGAGTATTCGGCGATCTCCGCATTGACACGATCCTGCGCGGCCGCCAGCGGGTCGAGCTGCGCGCGCAACGCCGCAACCTTCGCGGCCATTTGGTCAGCTTCGCGGCCAGCCTCCTCGAACACCGCCGCGGAGGATTTCGCAGACAGCGGCGAGGCATCGATGCCGAAGGACTGATTCAGTTCATTCTGGAACAGCGCCCCGATTTGCTGGGCCCTCAGAAGCGCGATCTGTTCCAGGCGGTCGAATTCGGCCGTGAATACGCCAGCGGACGCCGCCGCATTGGATGACGCCGAACCCACGCCCAGCACAGCATTGAACTTGCCCTGGTTGGCCGCCGCGATCTGACGCTGGTTGTCGGCCTGCTGCGCTGCCCGAGCCTGCGCAATGGCCGCCTCGTTGAGGAGCGTGGTTTGCTGGCGGATGTTGTTGTTGGCGAGCTCGACGGCTGCCGCCAGTTTAGTCTGGCCGGCGGCGGCAAGCGTAGAGGCATCCGCCGCAAGGCCGAGCTTCTGCTGCATGCCGACAATCACATTGGCAACGTCGGCTATTCCGGCCTTTCCGGTCTCCAATGCACGGTTCAGCGCGTTGAGGTCGCGCCCGAAAGTCTGCGTCTGCCGCGCGCCTTCCACATAGGTGCGCGACAGACGAGCCAGAACGTCCCCGGCCACGGTCAGCTTGGCCGAGGTGTCCGTCAAAACGACCGACACGCCACGCTGTGCGGCACCAGCCTCCTTGGCGGATTCGGCCATCGCCCGGTCGGCAGCAACCTTGTCGCTGGCGCCAGCCGTGTATTTCGACGCGTCCACGGCTGGCTGGACGATGAGGGCGGAAATCTGCTGAACCAAGGGGTTTCTCCAGACCGGTTAGTCAGGTTTCGGCTTTGTTGAGTGACGATGGTCCAGCCACTCTTCGTCCAGGGCTGTCATGAAGGAGAGGAAGCGGTCGAAGGCCTCGCCCTCAATGCCGTAGCGCCGGGCATAAGCGTCCAGCGCCATGAAGCTGATCGGCGTCTCGCCGCCGAATGCACCGTACTGCCTGTCGAAGCGGAGAACTTCCCAGGCATGCAGATAGAAGGAGTGCCACATCTCCGGCTCGGCGCCGGCCGGTGGCTTCTCAACGGCGCGCTCCAGCCACTTTTCGCTGGGGTTCGCCTTGATGAGTTCCTTGATCCACTCTTCCTGTTCAGGCGCCTTCCGGCTTATTTTCCAGCGGAAGGCGCCTCGGAGTTTTTTACCGCGTCCTTGACGAACTCGACGCGGCGCTTGCCGACGCGGCCCGCGCACCAGTAAATCATCGAGCGTAGGACGCGATGCTCCTCGGCCGCCAGGATGGTCTTCACCGCATCGGCCGAATAGGCGATGTCGAAACCGCGCCAGTCGATCAGCAGATATTCGACAGCAAGCTGGCCCTCGATCCGCGCCGCGGTCTCCGGCGGAACCTTGTCGTCGGGGTAATCCTTCTTCAGGTCTTCCAGCGCGGCCTGGCGCGCGGTGACATAGGCCGGGAAGTTCGTCGAGCGGACGTGGAAGGCAACGCCCGGCAGCTGGGTCATTTCCAGCGGCTTTTCAGGGTTCAGGCCGGGCCATTCCTTGGGCTCGATCCATTCGCCGTCACGCTCTTTCGACAGGTCAACTGCAAGGCTGGCGATTTTGAGGGTCATGTCGGTATCCTTCGTCGGGATTGGTGGCCGGAGCGCCCGACACGCTCCGGCCGTTCTGCGCAGAAATCAGCCTTGGACGGGCTGATCGGTTGCCGTGTCGGCGGCAATGGTGGTGGCGGCTTGTCTCGCCTTGATCTCGGCCAGGTCGGACGTAGCCTGCCCGATACGCTCGGCTTTACCCTCTGAGCTGACTTTCGTGGCGAACGCGGCCGGCACCGGCGATGACAGCACGCCGGCGCGGAAGGCAACCGCATCGGGATTGCCGGTGCCCCAGGGATCGCCGCGGAAGTCGGTCAGCGGCAGGATCGCCTCGGGCCCTGACTTGGCCGAAGCGATCTTCTTCTTGCGCCGGCTCATCACTCTGCGTCGGTCTTGGTGATGGTGATCGATGCCGACGAGGTCGCGTCGAAGAACGCCTGGAACGGCACCTCGAGCACCACCGGCTGTCCGTTGCCGGGCGCGCTCGGCCCGCCATCGGTGAATTTCACCATCGGAATGGAGAAGCTGTACTTGTTGCCGGCGGCATCGGCGAGATCGAAGCCGATCGCTACGTCATCGTGGTTGAGGATCGCCGTGTAGGCCGAGAGATCCTCGAACAGCACCGTCATGTTGCCGGCGACCTCGAATCGCCCGAAGCCGTGGCCATAGGCGTCGTACTCCCCGACGACGTCGACCTGGTAGATGTTGTTCGTGATGCGCAGCGACAACGCCTGCACCTTCGGCGACGACACCATTGCCGTCGAGAGGATCGACAGGTTCGCCACGTTGAGGCCGGCGTTGAAATCCTCGGTCGTCGTCGCCGGGGCATAGGTAGCGCCAGCGATGATCGCGGTGGTCGGCGTCGGGCTGCCAATGCCCATGATGCCCCAGGTGGCCTGCACGGCCTGGCGGGAGCGAAGGTTGAGGTCCAGCGTGTTCCAGCGGCAGCCGCGATAGCGGACGTAGCTGTCCGTGGCACCCTGCTCATAGGTGAGCTCGAGCGTGCCACCCTTGGGCGTGGTTCCGTTCTTCAGGACGCCTGCCGCGAACGTCGAGCACAGCAGGCGCTCCAGCCAAGTGTCATAGGTGCCATAGCTGAACCGCGTCTCGATCGAGCCGCTGACGTTGCGGCCGATATCAGTGATCGCCGGCACGTTGCGGTCAGCGCGGACCTCGTCGGAGACGTCCGTCTGCTTGGCCAGGCGCACGCTCGCCGAGCGATAGCGCATGACCTGGAACGCGGGAGTGGCGGGAATGGTGCCGATCGTCGCTTCCGACACATCGGCCAAACGGACTTGACTGCCGTCAGCAAACGACATGGTGCGTCTCCTATTGCTTTTGAGGAACCGGCTCTGCCGGGGTTAAGGTGTCGGGATCGACGTGATGTCGCGACGGGTCCAGAAGATCGTCGCCGCGATGGAGAAATAGTTTGGGAAGTCTTGGCCCGGCTCGCCGGCGCCGATGGACATTTCAGTCATGGACAGGCCGCCGATCTGCTGTTCGCGGAACAGGTAAAGCAGGTCGTTCGCATGGGCACGCGCCTGACGGCTGCCCGTGCCGCTCGGCACCATCACATGCAGGTAGGTGATGCCGCGCTCTTCCCAGACGTTCGCGCCGGGCGCGCCCATCGTGTCCTGCTCGTAGGTGTCGCCAAAGACCTCGACATAGACCCATGCCGGTGTGCCTGCGTCGATCAGGTCTTGGCAGAACTGGTTTTCATACCGCACCGGCAGGGCGGTGAAATCATCGAGACGCGCCTTGAAGGCGTCGAACGCTGTCGGGCTGGACATCAGGACGCCCCGTTGATGACGATGGCGGGATAGGTGATCGGATCGCCGGCCTGGCTACCCTTGCGGTTGGCCAGTGTCGCGCGGCCGGCGCGGAACGCGCTGGAGCGCATGTCCTGCGCGGCAAGGCGAACCGCCCCGTTGGTCTTGAGGATATAAGGGATCAGCGGATGGATGCCGCTGGCGATATCGAGGTAGCGGGTTTCGAAGCGGAAGGCGCCGGAGAAACGCCGCGCCAATGCACTTTTCGAGCTGTCGAAGATGCGCTTCTGTCCCAGCTTCTTGCCCGCCTCGAGCCGACGCACATAGGGCTGCGCATTGGTGATGATCACCTCGGCACCCGCAGGAATGCCGCGATAGTCGGTGACGAGCTTGCCGCCTGTGATGACGATGAACGACGACGCGAAGCGGCCGGACTTGTGCGGCGAACGCTTCTGCAGTTCGTCGAGCGCTGTCCGGATGACCAGCGGCCAGTTCGTGAACTCGTAGATGATCGCGCCGGGCGCCTTGTAGGCTTCCTCGGGCGCGCCGTAGACGCCGTTGACATAGCGCTCGAACTCCGGCGACGCGACGCCCTCGGCGATGACGCGCTGGAGTTCCTGCTTGGCGAACTCGGCCACAGCCTGGTTGATCGCGTCCGGCTCCAGCCCGGCCGTCGCGAGGCGCAGATCGCGCTCGAAGAATTCGAACCCGGTCGCCATCAGCCCGCCACCGTCATGTTCACGCGCACCACAGTCCCACCAACGGAAACCGGATCGGCAAACATGATCTGCCGCTGCTTGCCTTTCACGACAAAGAAGTCGTTCGCCCGCGGCAGGCGCGGATCGACGCCGCCAGGCGTGACGGCGTGGCCCGCCGGCCAGCCGACTGCGAGGATCTGCGTCATGGTGATCACCGCCTTCGACCAGGCTTGCGTCGCCGTACCAACGAGTTCATCGCCGCGCAGGCCGCGCACGGAAGCGCGAACCGTCACGTCCTCGTCGGTCAACGGATTGCCGTCTCGACGCCGCAAGACGCAGTCCTCGCCGTTCTCGGCGAGCTGGCGGTCCAGCATGTCGATGGCATCGGCCGGCGTCATAGAACGTAGACCCTGAGATTGGAGAGGAGGCGGTCGCAGGTCCGCTCGACAACGGCGGTGAGCTTGTCCGCATCCAGAAACGTCTTGCTGCCGACGCCTTCGACAGTTTCGGCGCGCAGAAGCGGCGAGATGGACCTGGCCCGCATTATGTCTTGCACCGACAGGATGATCGCCTGTCGGGCCCGCTCCGGCACCGGCCCGGTCTTCTTTTCACCGGTGCCGTTGTAGCCGGCCAAATACCGAATGCGCTGCTTGGGCGAGTTCACCCACGACGCACCCGGAGAAACGATCACCTCGCCGTCCTCCAGCCGATAGGTGGCGGGATCGGCTTCAGTCTCGCTGCCGTCCTGGCTCACGGTCACGATGCTGACCAGTTCGACGATCGGCAGATAGGGCAGACGAATCCGCCTGTAGGTGAAATGGCCAGTCAGTTCCAACGTCTGCGGCCCGAGCGCGCGCCCGAGCCAGCCACCAGGCCCGTCGATCGTTTCCGTGACCGCCTGGATCATGGCGCGAACCGCCGCGTCATCGGGCGCGTGAGCGCCGGGGATGTCCGCCGGCGTCACGATGGGTTCTGGCGGAACGATGACGCGCAGCATGTCCTACTTGCCGCCCTTCTTCGCCGCTTCGGCCGCCTTCTTCTCGGCGTCGGCCTTTGCCTTGGCAGCAGCCTCATCCTCGGCCCGCTTCGCCGCTTCGGCTGCCTTCTTCTCGGCGTCGGCCTTTGCCTTGGCAGCAGCCTCATCCTCGGCGCGCTTCGCCGCTTCCTCGGCAGCCTTTTCGGCCTCCATCTGGGCGGCAACAGCGGCGTCGAGCGCCTCGGGCGGCAGACATTCTGCCTTGATAAGACGACGTGCCTGTTCGGGATTAGGCGCCGGGTCGAACACATCGCCACGCTGGAAGCGCTTGCCGCTGCGAATATCGACGCAAGCGGCAAGCACGGTGTATGCCTTGCTCATAATGCTCTCCATGGAGATGCCCGACCGGACGCACCGGCTGGGTCAGTTTCGGGAAGAACGTGCCTCAGGCGGCAGGCCAGTAGCGGGCGTGACCCTTGATCACCTCGGCCGCAATCGGAGTGCCGGTGCCATGGGTTCCGCTGAAATCGGCCAGCAGCTTGAGATAGCGTTTCCCGCCGACATAGCCGACCTTCGTGATGCCCGCCGCCGCATGAGCAGCAGTCAAGGCCTTGACGATGCCGCCAGCGCCGACACTGTCGACGCCCTGCACGTCAGCAGCCGTGACGGCGGTATAGGTGCTGTCATTATCGGAATGCGTTAGCTTGAATTCGACCTTGTTGGTGCTATCGAAAGTGATGCCACCGACACCAACGTGGATGGTTATCACGGCGCTTTCGAAGCCGAAAAGGTCGACCTTTGCAGGCGTATTGTCGGCAGCGTAGGTGGCGGCAGGAATCAAGACCGAAGCCGCGAGAGAATTTATCAGGTCGCGCATAGCGATCTCCTTTATGACAGAGTTGACGAAGGGAAACGGGCCGACAGAAGCCGGCCCGAAGGCGCGACGATCAGGCCGGAACGTCGAGAGCGACGAAAGGCGAGACCTCGTAGCCATTCTCTTCCGTGAACGGTGCGTTCATCCAAGGTGCGCCGTCGACGTTCCAGAAGATCTTGATGACCGTCTTGTTGGAGGTGAACTTGACGTGCTCGGAAGCGGCGACGAACGGGCCGGAGCCATCCTTGATCAGATAATAGCTCCAGTCGGCGAGCAGGATATCACCCTTGGTGCCCAGCGCCGGAGCGCGGTTGTTCCAGCGCACCGGGTAGCCGAGCAACGTGCCTGCGAAGCCGTCGCGGGCATTGGCGATCCAGATATAGTTGCCGTTCTCATCCTTCAGCTTAGCGATCTGCGGCAGAGCACCTTGTGGGATCGACCACACCGGCGAGCCGCCGCGCATCAGCAGCACCGCCACCATGTTCACCAGATCAGTGTAACTGACCTGGTTGGCGACGGCGCGATGGACGCGCTTGAGCACCGGGGAATTGAGTGCGCCGAGCGGCTGACCATTGCCGGTGCCGCGCAGATATGCGTAATCTTCCGCCGCCGAGACGCCGCCACGCATCAGGTTCTCCAGGAAGGAGGCAGATGCCTGCCAGTTGCGGAGCAACTTGTCTGTGACTGTCACGAAACCGGCGATTTCGTGCGGGACCAGAGTAACGCCCCTGAGCTCGGCATCGGTCTCCGGCTTTTCGCCGCCTTCCTCGATCCACGAGAAGGTCATGCCGCCGAAGACATTGCCCGGATTTGATCCGCTCTGATCCAGTGCCGGCATGGTGATTCCGGCATCCGGCGGCGATCCGGCTGGAATCACGTTAGCGCGCGGGCGAACCAGCGCATCCTGCGGCGACACGCTCACGATGGTGGGACGAAATTGCGTCGGCACCATGAACCCGCCCTGGCGGTCGTTGTCCACGCGCATTTCGGCGCGAAGGCCACCTTCACCCGTCTCGGCGCCGACACCTTCGACGAATTCCAGACGCTGGTCGCTCGGCCGGAAGCGCACCGCGCTCAGGAACTCGCCGATGCTCTCGAACTCTCGTGCAGCCGGATCGCCGCCAGGGCGCTGGATGCCGGCGCGGCGAGATGCCGCCGGAACCACTTCGTCCAGAACCGCCTCAGAGGCTTCGACGCCTTCCAGGCGCTCGATACGCTTGTCGAGGTCATCCTTCGATGCTTTGGCCGTGTCGAACGCCGTTTGTTCTTCTGCGGTGAGATCACGATCCTCACCCTCGGCGGCTTCGATGATACCGCGCATCTCGGCGACGAGCTTTGCGCGCTTCTCTCGGAGTTGCTTCAGCATGGGTTTCTCCTATTTGCTGAACGCCGGATACGATTTCGCATCGCCCGAGCCGGCCCCCGGAGCGCGATTTTGTCCGCCAAATGACGGGATGGTGTTAGAGTGCGAGCGCCCGCTTCTCGCGCTGGGCTGCAAGTTTGCGCCGAGGCGCGGGCTGTCCGCTGAACCGCGCAATGGTTTCGTCGAGCGTGGCGATCCTGTCCGCCATGCCCTCGGCGACTGCTGCTTCGGCCCGCAGCATGCGGCCCTGTCCGAAGCCGTCTCGCACGGCTGATAGAGACGCACCACGATTGCGCGCCACGGCGCGCACGAAGTCGTCATAGTAGGAATTTATGACCAGTTGGCGATGCTCGATCGCTTCTTCGCTGAGTGGACCGAAGGAATTGCCTTCCGCCTTGAATTTTCCGGCCTTGATGATGGTTTTCTTGACCCCCATTTTTTCAAGTGCCGCGCTCACGTCGTCATGAACACCGATGATACCGATCGAGCCGACCTCAGCCGAACTGGTCATCACCACTTCGTCGGCCGCCGAGGCAATCCAGTAGGCCGCGCTGGCAGCATAGCCGTTCACATGCGCGATAATCGGCTTCGTACCTCGCGCCGCGAATACCCGGGATGACAATTCGTCGGTGCCGGCGACCACACCGCCAGGGCTTTCGACGTCTATGATGATGGCCTTCACGCCACTGTCGGCAATAGACATGTCCAGCATCTTGCCGAACTTTTCGGAGCTGGTGCCGCCAGATATTTCCGACATCATGTTCATGCGGTTGGCGATGACGCCGCGCAGCGGAAGAACCGCGACGGCACCCTCTTGGCGCTGCACGTCCCGCTCTGCCTGGCGCGTGATGCGAGCCTCGACTTCTTCGGCAGAAAGCTTCTCGCCGGCGGCCTGCAAGGCGAGGAAGGCGACAATCTGGTCGAGTTTGTCGGGATCGATCGCCCAAATCTCGGATGCTACCGCCAGCAGGATATGTGCGTATCTCATTCGCCGTCCCTTTCCGCGCGCTGGTCCGCCTCATCCTCTTCAGGATCAGGCTCACGGTTTGCCGCCGGAGCAGCGGAACCATTCGGTTGATAGTTCGGATCGGTGGCGCGCTTCAGCGTCACCATGTTTGCCGGCACGAAATGCTCATCTCCCTCCGGCCCGATCGGATCTTCGTCCTCGAGCTGCAGAATCCTGTTTGGCGAAAAGCCACCGACACTGAAAATCTTGTTGTAAAACTCCGCTCGCGTCTTCATATCCCCGCGCAAAAGCGCGTTCATGTTGAACTTGACGTAGTAGCCCTGCTCCTTCTCTTCGTCGGTGAAGAGCTTCCAGTTGAGTTCCTGCTCCCAGGCATCGACCCACGGACCGACCGTTTGGCGAATGAAGCCGATCATCAACTGTTCGATGCCCGATCCCCACGACGTCGTCTTCTCATGGCTCTGGAGCAGAACGAGTGGGACATCGAAGATCCGGGCAATCTCGGCGATCTGGAATTCGCGACTGCCAAGGAACTGCGCATCCTCAGGCGGAATGGTCGTCTGAACAAACTTCATGCCTTCTTCGAGGACCTTCACGCGATGGGCGTTATCGAGGCCGCTCTGTTGATCGAGTTTGGAAGCAGGATTCTCTGGATTGCGCCCGATCTCGCCGTTTGGTCCTTTGATGTTCTGTCTGGCGCCAGCACTGAGCTTTCCCGGATGAAGCAGGAAGCCGCCAGACTTGGCGTCGTTCGCGAAGAATTTACCTCCGAACGCCTCCATCGCGAGCCCCATACTTACCGCTTCGCGCGCCATCGCCACCTGCGATATGCCAAGATAGCCATCCTGCGACTGGTCCATGATGTGGATGACGTCGTTCGGATCGAGCGTGACGTTGCGCCCGTCGATCGTAGACCTGAAGAAGAACTCGCCGTTTTCTTTGACTGGCCGAGTGCGGTCCGGAAGCAGAGGATAGAGTCCCACGGCTTGGCCGCGACGATTGCGTTCGATCTCCTGATAACCGTTGCCCCAAAGAAGCGCATGCGCCTGCGTTGTCTTGCGCACGGTACGCGAACTCATCAGCTCATTTGGTCGGACACCAATTCTTCCCGCAAATGGATGCTGACCGGGACCGTTTCCCTGCGCAACGAGAGCTTTTCCCCCAGCCGCCCGGCTCCGATACATCTTCAAAGGAAACCATGCCACCGGATTGCTGATCCGGTTCACGCAGGCATAGACCACGGGAAGTTTCAGTGCCGAAAACTCTGTCACCGGCACGCCGGCGTTAGTCTTGCCGCCGCCGATCATGCGGACGAACCAGCCCCCCGGGCTGCTGACCGGCTCTGAAGGCAAATACCGGTCTATCGCAAAGAGACGCGAAAGGAAGCTCATCAGATGTCGATCTCCATAAGCCCTCTGCTCTCGTAGACCGATGGGCCGTCGTCGGGCTGGATCGCAAGTGCAGTCGCCATGACCGCGGCGACGATCCCGTCGATCTTTTCTGCCGACCGCTTCTTCGCCGGCACGAAGTTCAGGTTCTCATCGAACCGGACAGCAGCATTGCCAGCCATCCAGCGCAGAACAGGATTGCCGCCATGATCCAGAGATCCGCTATAGACCAGGCGTTCGAAGAACTTGGTTGGCTCGCCCAGCGTCTGGTGTCCCTGCCGGATCTTCAGCAACAGGTCTTCCGACACGCCTTCCTTGATCA
Organism: Pseudomonadota bacterium; assembly: GCA_023387775.1. GTDB lineage: Bacteria > Pseudomonadota > Alphaproteobacteria > Rhizobiales > Rhizobiaceae > Pseudaminobacter. The sequence goes on from JAEWHN010000384.1 coordinate 31,404, forward strand.
GGTCGGTGTAAAGCTTCGTGGCGTTCCACGGATCGTACCCGAGCAGTGCTACGTCGAACACTTCCAACCCTTCGAGGATCGCCCGCAGCACATAGTCCTGATCGACATAATCGCCGGGGGTCGGCTCGATCGCACAAAGCTTCTGCCACTTGTCGTAGGACACCCTGTCCTGCTTCGACCGCCTCTCGATACTTTCCTCAGGCACCCAGAAACGGCATACCACCCGCCATTTCGGATCGTCGTCGGTCGGCGGAAACAACCAGATCAGCGCCGTGATGTCGTCGGTCGACGACACGTCGAAGGCGCCGTAGCACCTGCGACCGGCCAGCCCTGCCGCTTCCATCTTTTCGGTGAAGCTCTCGCCCTGCTTGACGACTAGCGTTTCCCAGCTCGTACGGTCTTCGGCGCAGGCGTCCCATTTCTTCAGGTTCAGCCAGCGGGTGACAGCGTCGATCCACTGGTTGAGGTGGTAGCATCGAAAGTGCGCTTCTGCCCTTGGATTGTCCGCTGCGATCGCCGCTTCACGCCTCAGGAAGGCCAACGTCGGCGAAATGCCGAGCGACGGATTTGCCAGCGACCAGTTGCTTTCGTCCTGCCAGTCCGCATCCTCGTCGATTGCGAAGATCACGACGAGGCTGGTCGGATCGTCAATTCGGCCGTCGAGGATCGAGACCGATTCCTCCCATAGCGCCCAACCGGTTGGGTTGGTCTTCAGGCCCGCCGTCGAGGCGTAGAGCTCAATCGGCTCGAGCCGGGCGCCAGTACCTTGCCGCAACGTTCCTGCAAGCTCGGCGCTTTGCCATTCATGCATCTCGTCGCCAGTTATCACCGTTGGCGAGCGGCCGTGCTTTCCTTCCGGCTTCCCCGTGAGCACCTCGAATACCGATCTGATCTTAGGGATCCAGATCGACTTCTTGAACGCCTGCGCCTTGTCCGCCAGCCCCGGCGACATGGCAATCATGGCCTTCATCTTGTCGAAGACGACGCGAGCCTGCTTTTCGTCACGCGCGAACGCAAAGCCCTGCCCGCCAACCACACCGTCCAGCACGAAGAAGAGCAGCGACAACGCCGCCAGAAACTCCGATTTGCCGTTCTTGCGCGGCACCCACAGGAGCAGGCGCCGGAAGAGCCTGACCTGCTCTGTTCGAACCGGCGAATGTTCATCGTCCTGAATGTCGATCGGGACTTTCCACCCGACCAGCATGCGAACAATGATTTCCTGCCACAGACCAAGGCGGAACGGCCTGCCGGCGAACCGATCCTCGGTAAGCCGGAAAATCTTGGGGAACAGCGTGACCGCCGCATCCGCTTTACGTTCATCGAACCAGGCACCCGGCTGCGACGCAGCCCGTCGCCATTGCACTCGCGCCCAATCCCAGCCTCGAGCAACCGCATCAGCTATCCATTGCGGCTCGGGCCAGAGAAGGTGGCCGGCGGACGCTGCTATGGCGACGGCCGACACATCAGCCGCGGTCATGTCAGTTCACGCTATGCGGTGGTGCCGAGCTGAACTTCGACAATACGCCAATGGCATCGTCCTCAGGTGCAGCCTGGGCAGGTTCGGAAGCGCTGCCGTCGCCGACAGCTGCGGAATCGTCAGGATCATCGAACAACGGCAACAGACCCCGAGAGGCCGCCTGGTCGCGCATGATCTTGTATCTGGCGTCTGGTCGCATGCCGAAGGATGCTTCGGTGTCGCGCAGCATCTTCTCGATGTCCTGGCAAGCCTGCCAGGCGGGATGGCGCTTCTTCGTCGGTTCGCCGTTCGTGCCGGTCGCTTCGAACCAGGTGCCTTCCTTCTGCACCGTGAGATCGGCTGCGATCCATTCGGCGACATACCGGCAGTATCGGCCAAGCGCCATCGCGTCGAGCTGGGTGGCAAGGTTCAGCTGCAGCAGCTGCGGCAGCACGTCGTTCCAGATCTCGGTGGCCTTGCGGCTTCTCTTGAGCCAGCGCGGCGGCCGCACGTTGCCGATCTGGATTGGCGCAACCTTCGCCGACGCCCGACGCGCAACAACTTCCTTGCTGGACATACGCTTGCCCGGCGCACCCTTGAGCGCCTGCTGCTCCGGCGTATCTGGCTTGCGACCTCGCGCCACCGTCAACCCTCACTGATTGCCGGGCGCGCCTGCCCGAAAAAAAAGATTTCGCCAATTTCGCGGCGATACACGCGAGCACACCCACCGGTCCGGGCCCTCGGGCCCTGAACTTTCGACCACCCCCCCTTCAGGAGGGGGTCGGCGCCAGCAGGCGGGTGATCCGCCGCGCCTCGGCACTGGTCAGGCGCAGGGCTGTGCGCCCGATCGATCCGCTGGCGAACTGCCGCTCCAACGCCTGCTTGACCACATCGTGGTGCCATTTGCAGCAGGGCTGCCAATTGTCCCGGTCCCAGAAGAGATCCGCGTCGCCCTTGTGAGGCACCACGTGATCAACAACTGTTGCTGGCTCGACCAATCCGACCGCCTCACAGCCGCAGCAGAGCGGGTGCTCAACCTTGAACTGGTAGGCCGCCCGGTCCCATGATGCGCTGTAGCCTCGGTCACGAGCCGAGAGGCGTGCCGGTCTTTCAGCGACTTGGCCCCGATCAGCGCCGTGGCCGGTGCGTAGCGTCCGTGGTTTGCGCATGATTTTCGAGAATGCTTCGCCATCGCGGCGAACCTGACAGGCTCTTGCCTGCGGTTGACCTGGGCCCGATGGCGCTGCCTCACCTGGAGTGCGACTCTTTCGGGTCTCCTGAGCCGACTCAGCTAGTACGATTTCTCCAGCCACGCAAGATCGAGCTCGATCGGCACCGCGCGCCCGAAGATCATCACCTCGACGAGCGCGCGCCCCTCGTGCTTGCCCTCGCCTAGTTCCTTAATGACAGCTGGAAACGAAGCGAACGCCCCCTCGTTGACGAGCACCTGCTGGCCCTGCCCAAACAACACATCAGCATTCGGGCGTACGTCCTTCAGCGTTGCCAGTTCGGCCTTTAGTTTCAGCATCTTGTCATCGGAAATGTAGAAAGGCCGTTCACCAGCGCCCAGCACCGCGATAACGTGTTTCACGGCCCTGAGGCCGGACCACGCCTCGGCCGTGTCACTGATCCTTACGAACATATAACCAGGCCAGGCAAGCACCCAAAACGCATCTTTCTTGCTGCCCGAGCGGCCGCCGTGATGTGGCTGCTCCGCCTTTCGAAGCGGCAGCCAGTGCTCTACGAGTGCTGACGAAAGTGACTTATCCACATCATTTTCGCGGTTGCTGGCCACCTTGATGATCGCCCACTGCTTCCCGACACCGGCCTCCCCGGCCGCTGCAAGCAGCGCCTGCTGCCGTCTAGTGACGCGCATCTGCCGGTCTGATTCGGCATAGCACCTGTCGAGATTGATCGACTCCGCCTCACTCAGCTGCTTGCCGTTGATCGCCATGTCCATCTTGCCCTCGTACCGCCGCCTCGAATCCTGCCAACCCATCCGGCCCACCAGCCGGGAAGAACACCACCGGCTGGCTGCCGGGATCTGGTATCCATGGCCAGCCACGGCGCTCGAACTCGGCTCGCCAATCCTCGAACGTCTCTGAGCCGACAGGCACGGCCACCATGCTGGCTTTCAGGCGCTGCCATCGCTCGCCAAAGCGGAATCCACTGCCGCCGCGGGCCAGGCGATAGATCGCGCCGACGCGGCCGTCATCTTCGCCGAGCAGCACCGTGCCCACCACGAAAGCGCTCCACACCGGCCCGAACGGCGGCGCATAGTCTGTCGACGCTGGTTGCTCCGCCCTGGGCGGCGGGAGCTTTTCCCACATCCTCTTCCGCCAGTAGCTCGAATAGGCCTTGAACGTGGTCCGTCCGGCCTTTTTCACGCTGGCGATGTAATCGGCCTGCCGATCGAGCCCAGCCTGTCGCTCCTCAGGGCTGCAGGACAGGAAGGCGCTCCATGCCAGCGCATCATCATCCGCCACGAATGTCGGCCACTGGGCATAGGCCCGCTTGAACGCGCGCTTCAGGGCTTTCTGGCTTTCATCCGTTCCATCTTCGCCCGCGCTTTCTTTCTCGTTCTGATGGGCCGTTCTGAGAGGGTCGTTCTTAGGTGCCGGTCCAGGACCGGCAGGGGGTGCCGCCTCTGGACCGGCAGGGGGTGCCGATATATCGGCAGGGGTGCCGGCCTGCCGGCAGGGGTCCGCGACCTCGGAATCCGCATCTTTCACGGCCGCAGGATCGGGGTGGCGAAGGTCGAGAATGACACGGTAGACGTGCGGACTGTCGCGGCCGCTTTCTTCCTCCTGCACGTGGCGCTCGATGTAACCAGCCTTCACCAGCCGCTCGATCGCATCGAACACGGTGGAGCGCGCGCAACCCATTTCGTCGGCCATCTTGACCTGGCTCTTGCGGCACCAGCCTAGATCATCGGTATGGCGGCCGAGGACGCACAGCACCTGCAGGTCGCGCGGCTTCAGCGCCGGGTCTGTGGCCGCACGGGCCGGAATGATTGAAAGTCGTGGACCGCTCATCTCCCTGCCCTCTTCCATGCGTCGAAGGCGGCGCGCAGGTCCTTCCAGCGCGCGGTTGCCTTGCCGCCGTCGTTGAATTCCCGGCGCGATGTCACGCCGCACAGCGAGCGCACCTTTTGCGCCACGCGCTCATCGGTCAGCGGGCGTTCCAGCCCGTGACACTGTTCCAGGAACACGCGAAACGCGGCCTCCTGGCATTTCATGGCGGCCTCGGCCGCGAAGTCCTTGCCGCCTTCGCCGCCCGGCTGTGCGGCCGCCTGCGCCTGCCGTGCAGCCTCCGCCCTGGCACGGCGCGCCGCGGCAATGGCGCGGTCGACGAGGCCGAGCAGAAACCGCACATGCTCAGGCGCTGCGGTGGTGAACTCGATTTCATCCAGCGTGGCGCCAGCATGGAAGCGCGCCACCGGCAGCAGCTCGCCCTGCGGCCCGCGCGCCTCGACGAAAGCTCCGTCGCCGTCCTCGGCCCGCAGCCACTCGCCGGGCGCGATCGCCGCGAGCTGCCGCCGAATCCGGCCGAGCCGGAGCGCTTCCTCTTGCCTGGCAGCGCTCGTCATTCCGCTGCCTCCCGATAGGCGGTCAGGTGCCCGCAGTTCGCCGCCGCCAGCGCGGCCGCCAGCGGCGGCGACACGCTGTTGCCGCAGCAGGCGATCTGATCCGACTTCGGCAGCGGCTTGCCGTTGAAGTCGAGGTCGATGATGTAATCCGGAGGGAAGCCCTGCGCCGAAAACAACTCGCGCGGCGTCAGCATGCGCATGCCGATGTCGACGACGGTGAAGGTCTCGCCGTCGATCTCGACGGTGACGAACTCGCGCTCGTCCCAGAAGCCATGTTCGCGCATGAGGCCGGCGACCTGGCGCGCACGCGCGATCTGCGCGGCGGTCAGTTCTTCCGGCTGCAACTCGCCCTCGACATAGCCAAAGCGAGCCTTGGCGGTCGCCGTGTGCAGCGGCTCATCAAGGCCACTTTCCTGCTCGACGCCGTAGTATTTGCTGATGAACGGCGCCACGACCGAGAGCCCGGCGCCGCCGGCGGTGATGGTGTGGGTGGGCTCGTCGGCCCCGTTGAACGGCTTGCCAGCGTTGCGCATCGTCATCAGGTGCGGCGCGACCAGCATGGACTTGTTGACCCCGGCCGTCGCCGTATGCGTCGGCTCATCCATGCCGTGGCCGGTCGAGGTGCCGAACTGGCGCGAGACGAAGGCCGAAACGACAGCCTGCTGCGGCTGGGCCGTGATCGTCGAGATCGGCTCTTCCAGCGATCTCCCCGGATTGACCCCGCCGTCGCGCCGGCTGTCATTGTTGTGCTGCGCAAGGAAGGCCGTCGCCACGCACACGTCGGCCTTGGCGGTGATGGTCGCGGCGGGTTCATCGCCAGCGCGCGGCCGGCTCTGCCCTGCCCTTCCGCCGCAGCCCACCAGCGTCGGCACCGCAAGCGCGTGCTTCACGCCACCAGCCACGACGGTGCCGAGCGGCGCCGCGATGTCCAGCGCACGCGGCGCCTGCCCATCCCGCTCGCCATAGCCGGTCTGGATCAGCGTCGGCGCGATGAGCGCGTTCTGATCCTTCGCGCTGGCGGTGATGGTGTGCGCCGGATCTTCGACGCTGCGCACACTGCCGCCCTGCTGGGCATAGGTCAGCACCGGCGCGACGACCGCGTGGGAGATGCCCCCCGCCGTGACGGTGGCGAAAGGTTCGTCAATCGGGTCTTCGCGCCTGCCGCCGCTGTAGCCATGGGCAACACTGACCGTGAACGGCTTCTTCGCATCGAGCACATAGCGCTTCATGCCGCGCGCCACGCGGCTCATGGTGGCGCTGGCCAGCGGCCGCACGGCGCGCAGGCCGTGCTTTTCCATGATCTGCTCGGAGCTGTCGAAGATCGACGGGCACGGCAGCGACCAGTCGATGATCTCGGCCGCGGTGCGCCAGGGCTTCTTCCTGCCGGCGATCACGTCCGGATCGTCGGGCCTGCCATGCGTCGGCTCCGGCCAGACGATCTTCTGGCCGTCGCAGCGCGCGATCAGGAACAGCCGCTTGCGGATGGTCGGCGCGCCATAGTCGCAGGCGCGCAGCTCGCGCCAGTCGACCTTGTAGCCGCATCTGCGCAGCTCGCGCCGCCACTTGTCGAAGGTCTTGCCGCGGCTGTCCGGACACGGCATCAGCCCGCGCTCTGTCTCGACCAGCGGGCCCCAGTCGCGGAACTCCTCGACGTTCTCGAGCAGGATGACGTCTGGCCGCACGCGCTGCGCCCACAGCACCACCACCCAGGCGAGATCGCGGATGTTGCGCTCGACCGGCTTGCCGCCCTTGGCCTTGGAAAAGTGCTTGCAGTCCGGCGAGAACCAGGCAAGCCCGACGTGCCGGCCCTTCACGTAGTCGAGCGGGTCGACCTGCCAGACGTTTTCCGACAGGTGCAGCGTGTCGGGGTGGTTGGCCTGGTGCAGCGCCAGCGCTGCCGGGTTGTGGTTGATGGCGATGTCGGGCGAACGCCCGAGCGCCATTTCGATGCCGGTCGAGGCGCCGCCGCCGCCGGCAAAGCTGTCGCAGATCAAGGGTGGATGATCGGCAGAAAACATTAGCTATTCCCCCTCGCCTTTTTCAGCGCCCGCAGGATGATGGTGTGGTCGCGCTGGAAGAGCCGGCCGAGCGCCACGGTCGAGAGCTCCGGCCAGGTCGCATGAGCCAGTGCGATTGCCTCGTATCGTGCGACGACGAGCAGCCGCGAGCGCCTTTCGCCCAGCAGCTCCTGCAACGTCACCCGGTGACGCCGCGCCGTCTGTTTCTGGATGTCGAGCACGCTCTGCCTGGCGGTGCTGTTGACGACAGCAATGCGCGCGCCCACCTCCGCCTCGGCGATGATCGTGCGGGCCTGCGCCCTCGCATCGGCCAGGAGCGCCGCAGCGGCCTCGCGGTCCTTACGCGCCTCGCGCAGCATGGCGCGCAGCTGCTGCGCCAGGTCGCCGCTGCGTGCCACGCGCGGTGCCTTCTCGCCGACAGGCTTTGCCGCCTCCCGCACACTGCCCCTGTCGCGGCGGTACATTTCGAGGCGCGGCAGCCCCTTGTCGAGCAGGCGGAGGGCCGGTTCGCTCATGGCTCTACCCCGAGCCCCCGAAGCTCGGCTTCCAGCTCGCCAAGCTTGTTCGACAGGCTGCGTCGCACATCATCGCGAATCTGGCCGGCATAGGCCTGCGACAGCACGATCTCGCTCTTCTGGCTGACCTCGCCGAGTATCAGGTGAAGTTCCTCGCCCGCGTCGAGCCGCGCCGCCAGCCGGCGCCGGCAGGCAATCTGTTCGGCAAGCGCCTGCGCCCGCCCGAGTTCCGCCGCCCTGATCATGGCTGGCCCTCGCCGCAGCCGCGGCCGATCTCGCCGGGGTTGTCGGGCTTGGTGAATTCGCGCCAGTGCACCCAGCCGCGCGGGCAGTGAAAGCCCCATGAGCGGATGATCGGCCCGGTCAGGAACAGCGTCCAGCAGGGCCCGTCGACCAGTTCGATACGGTGGGCGGCCTTCGCCCCGCGGAACTTCATTTCCCCGGCGCGGCGCTCGGTGCGCAAATTCACCCCGCCGGCGCTGATGGTGTGCTCGACATAGCGGCCGGAAAGCAGCACCGAGAGGTTCCACCAGGGATGATCGTGCAGCGCCCTGTCGTCGTCCGAGCGGCAGAAGTGGTGAAGATAGACGTTGAAGACGCGGTTGCGCGGAATGAGCCACCAGCGCCGCAGATAGGGCTCCTCAGGCGAACCGATGATCACGTCCGGCGGACGCCGGTCGGCCTGGGCAATAAGAAGCGGCGCAAGCACCCTGACAAGCCTTCGCATCATGATAACGACCCCGTTTCACATTTGTCGGCTGCTGTAACAGCCTGTTCCAAAATGCTTTTCATGGTCACGCGGCGGCGGCGGCCCTCGCCCAGAAAGTCGAACGGATCGAGCCCGGCGAAGCGGCAGATGGTCAGCACACTGTCGACGGAGAGCGTGCCGCCGTTGATGGCGCGCGAGAGCATGGCCTTGTTGGTCTCGGGCCATTTGTCGGCCGCCTTGCCCAGCGAATAGCCGAGATCCCGCAGGCGCTCGGCCAGCGCGGAACCGAAGGCGGGAAAGTCAAACCGCGCCATGCTGCCCCCCGTCGTCTGTCAGAACCACGCCGAAATCGGACGGAAAGTGACCCAGCACCGCCCACAGCGCGGCGCGTGGCGCGGCGCGGTTCAGTCGTCCCATCCAGGCGAGGTCGATTTCGGAGTTGGTCAGCTTTGCGAGGCGCCGCCATTCCCTCTTGAGCCGCTTTACGGTCGCCTGCATGCCGCTGCGCGCCGGCCGCTCTGCATGGGCGTGTGCGGCCCGCGCCCGCAGGAAGAAGGCTAGCATGGCCGGCGAATATTCGGTGCGCAGCCTGGTCATGCCGGCACCTCAAACAAGGGTGTTCCATGTCCGCCAGCAACGGCCTTTCGCTCGGTGTCGAGCGCTGCAGCACAGGCAGGATTTATCCAAAGCACCTCTGTGCGTTCGCGCGCACCATCGGCAAAAGCTTTGACGCTCACACGGCGCCAATCGCCAAGCGCGTCGTCGTAGAGGCGCGACGGATACCCGGCTAAGACCACCATTCCCTTTAGCTCGCGCAGGAGCGTCAGAAGGGCGGCGTGGCCATCCCGGGTTAGTTCATGATTGTAGTGGGCAGCGTGCCTTGTCTGCGGCAGGTAAGGCGGGTCGACGAAGAAAAGAGCATCCACTCTATCATGGCGGCGCATCAGAACTGATGCGTCCGTGTGCTCAATGAGCACCCTGGAAAAGCGATCGGCAATAAGACTGATTTGTTCTGGAAGCCCGCGCAGGCTTCCGAGACGGCCGACGTAGCCATCTGGATTGACGCGAGAGTCGAAACCAGACCGACGAAGCGCGCCCTTGCTCGATTGCCCCATGAAGGAGCGCCCAATCAGACGCCGCGCAGCCTCCACTGGATCTGACGTTGGCTCGTAAAGCGTTCGATATTCTGCGCGTGCAAACGGGGTGAGCGCGAGAGCTTCGGCCAAATCCCGGGGCCGCTCCCTTAAGACTCGAAACAAGCCCACAACCGCGTCATCCAAATCGTTCCAGATCTCCGATATTGCCGGTTGCTTGCGCAGCAGAACGGACGCCGCACCGCCGAACGGTTCGACGTAGACCGTGTGCGGTGGAAAGTGAGCGATCACCCATGGGGCGAGCCGCCATTTGCCGCCATGCCAGCGGAGGATTGGGCGAGATGGCGCCGTCATGCCGGCACCGCCTTCCTTGCGCGGCTGCGCTTCGGCGTCCGGCCGGCGGCGATGTCACGCCGCTTCTGATTTTCGCGATGGCTGACCATCTCGAGATGATCGGGATTGACGCAGCGCCTGTTACGGCATTTGTGGTCAATCTGCTTGTTGCCCGGCACAAAGCCGTACTCGTTCACAAACGCGACCTTATGCACGGCACAGGTGTGATCGTTCAGCTTCATGCGCGGATAGCCGCCACCGCGGCCGCTTCCGCTGTCGGCCATGGTCCAAAGCCAGCATGGCGTTTCGTAGCCCGCCATCACAACGTCGACACTGGCCAAGATCCTCGCCCGGATGTCGTCGCGCCTGCTCATGCCGGCACCTCGCCGGCCTCATACCCCCATGCGTCCCAGCCCGGCCGCGGCGTGCGGCAGAACATTTCGAGTTTGGGAACACCCGGCCACAGCTGCTCGATGCGCTCGGCATAAAAGTCTGGCTTGCGACTGTGTTCGCGCACCGGATGCTTGGTGAGCTTGCGCGGCTGGGTGCCAGGCAGAGGTGCTGGGAACTTTCCGCGCGTGCCGATCAGCAGCAGTTCGAGATTGTCGAACGACCAATAGCCGGTGCCGAGCTGCTCGCCGGGATATTCCTTCTCCCAGCCCCAGAAGCTCTTGAAGGCAAATCCCCACGCCTCCATGCAGGCCAGCCCGTTGGCCAGGTCCGTCACCCACAGGAAAAGCGCAGCGTCCTGGGAGGCCGGACAGCCGAGATCGAGGATCGCCGGCAGGTCCATCGTCGGATAATGGTTTTCGGCGCTTTTCTCGCGGCCGGTCACTTCCGAATGGACGACGAATTTCCACGGCGGATCGGCATAGATGATTGGATAAGACGGCCCATCCTCACCGTTCTTCCACCAGATCGGCGCCGTGGCCTCGCCCTTCGAGGCGACCATTTCCATGTGTGCTAGGCGGACCGAATGGCGCACCTTCTGGTCCTCAGCGCGCAGATCCTTGGCCACCTTCATCAACTCGCGCCGGTTCTCGCTCTCCGGCACGAAGGCCGTTTTGATCGTCCGGCGCGTCGGCTGCTTCACGCCATCCCGGCCCTCAACCTCTTCATGGTGGCTAATTTCGCCACCATCGACGAGGCGCTTGCGGACACCCTCGACCGTGGAGTGATGCACGCCAATCATCGCGGCAATCGCCCGCGACGAGATCGACGGCGTGTCGCGCAGCTGGTCGGCAATCACGGCCTGTTTCTGCGCGGTGGAAAGGTGCCGCCGCGAAACATTGAGCTCGCGCGCCAGCTTTCGCTTGTCCTGCTCGGACAGCCCCTTGCGCACAAAGCGCGGCCAGTCGACGAGGCCGAGACTCTGGCAGATCTCGACGCGGTGGTGGCCGTCGATGATCTCGCCAGCCTCGTCATATTCCACCGGCACCAGCACGCCGTGCTGCACGATGGAAGCTTCGAGCGCGGCATATTCTTCGGCCGAGAGGCGCGGGAGCAGCTGGTACTTCATGCAGATTCCCCCACCTTGGAGAGATCAACTAGCCGGCCAGCCTCCGTCACGCGCAGTCGACGACGATCGAGGTAAAATTCAACGAGACCGCAGGCCTCTAGCTTGTTCCACGTCGCGCGCATGATCGGTGCCCGCTCGCCTGCAGCCGTCAGCACCTGATTGCGGTCGAAGACACCGTCGCCGTTGCGGTTGCGCAGCCATTTGAGCGCGGACAGCTGGCTTGCAGAGGCGGTCGTCATTCCATCCCCAGTGCGGCCTTGTAGAGATCAAGGATCGCCTCGGCCTCCTGGCGCTCGGCCTGGTCCATCTTGCGCAGCTTCACCAGCGTGCGGACCGCCTTCGTGTCAAAGCCCATGGCCTTGCACTCGGCGTAGATTTCCTTGCGGTCGTCGGAGAGCGCGTCGATATCTTCCTGCACACGCTCGATCCGTTCGATGAAGGCGCGCAGCTGGCCGGCCGCGACCGTCTGCGGCCCGCTGGCCTCTTCGGTCTCGGTCTTCATCTTGGCGCCCGGGCGCTCGCGCGCCGGGCCGCGCGCCGAATAGGGATCGTAATCGTCAGCCATCAGCGCGCCTCGCCGAAATAGATGACGTTGCTGCGCTTGCCCTTGTTGTAGAGTTCGACGATTGCCTTGCTCAGCGCCGTCTCCGCCGACCCGCCCGACAGCTTTCGGAAGGCCTCGGCATGAGCCGTCAGCTTGGAGATGCTCTGCGGGCGAATTGCCTCGACGAGATCCGGCTCGGAGATGGTCTTTTCGTTGGCGCGAATGATGCGCGCCAGCGCGGTGATCATGGTGCCGCGCAGCGACTTTGCATCGTTCGGCCATGCCGCACGGATGACCAGCAACGCCCTGCGCGTGGCGCCATGCCCGTAACGCTTCAGGCACCGATCAACGGCACCGATGGAATTGGTCAGGTGCGGCCGGTAGTGCCCTTGCGCCGGAACAACATCGCACCCGGCGGATTGCAGCACCTTGGAGATTGCGATCGCCGTGTCGTCGCCCGCCGTCAGGCCGGCCCAATATTGCTCGACCGACGTCACCGCCATGCGGTCGCGGTTTATCGCCAGAAAGCTTTCAGCTTCTCCGGCAAGGTCCTTGTGGCTGACGATGACCGCCGGCACCGCGTCCACATCCGGGTGCAGCGTTGCGGCCTTCCAGCGATGCTGGCCCTCGACGATGGTGAAACGCCCGTCTTCCTGCCGCGACAGCACTACCGCGCCGAACTTCGCCCAGGAAAACCGCCGCAGTATCTTGTCGACCAGATGGGCCTTGATCTCCCGCTGGTAGTTGTTGTCGACGTCGATCAGCTCGACATCGACCCATTGGAGTTCCGGCCTGTCGCCGATTTCCCGATTGCATTCACTCATCTCACCCCCTCTGGAGCGGCGGGCAGATAGCGGTAGCCGCGTCCCCGAACAGTGTCGATTTCAATGCCAAGCGGTCTCAGCTTCTTGCGAAGCTTGCACACGAACACGTCGACGACCCCGATTCCCGGTTCGTCGATCTGCAGGTGATAGAGGTCGGAGAGCAGCTGCTCCCTGGACCGGACGCGGGGCGATACCCTCCGCAGCGCGGCGAAAACCGCATGCTCCTGTTGCGTCAGGAGGGCATAGCTGTCGCCCCGGACAACTATGCCGGCCTCGTCGACGCGCAGCTCGCCGTCCCCAGGCAAGGATTGCCCGCATGTTGGACAGGAGCAGGTTGCCGCGCCGCCGGCCGCCTGGCGGTTGCCACGCGAGTGGGAAGCGCCCCGGCTCATCTGTCACCTGCTTTAAAACGGGAATTGTTGGGCCTGGCGAATTCCGGCACATCGGTCAGATCGTCGGCGCCGTTATGAGAGCGATTGATGCCCAAGCGCTTACGCTCCCGCTCGTCGAGGACGGCGCGCGCCAGCGGCCCGAGACCAATATGGTCGGCGCGAAACGCGCAGGCGCCGACGATTGCCTGGGCAAGCGACACCCCGTCATGCGCGGCAACGGCCTTGATGAGCACAAGCATCTGCGGGGTAATCCGCAGCCCGATGGCCACCTTGCCGTCATCGTCCCCCGGTCTGTCCGCAGAAAAATTCCCCGCGCCGGCGAGGGGAACAATCGCCGGCGCGGGGTCCACCTGTCCCAAACGGGCGGGTTCGACACAGGTGGAAGTTTCGGCCCGGCCGGCGGGAGTAGGGACCGGCCGGGCCGAAGCGGTTTTCCGCTGGGGAAGCGTGGCCACCACGGGCGGCCCCATGCCCGTGGTGGCCTCTTTCGCGCCAGCCGCGTGCGGCGTCGCGATCTCTTCGTTGGAGCAGTCGAACGGCAGTTCGCCGCACCCACCCAAAAAGGACTTGAGTAGGTGCGCCCTCATTGCGACACCTCCGCCCCTTCCGGCGTCTTGCCGAAAACGTCAGGGCGAAGAGCCTCGGGTGGAATGCCAGTAATGCGGGAGAAGTCCAGGACACGCTCTGCGGGAATGCGTCGTGTGCCCCCTTCGTACCGCGAAAGCTGTACCGCTGATACGCCCAGCAGGCGACCAGCGGCCTCTAAGGTCCTATGTTCTGAAAGGCTCAACCGCCATTTGCGTAGCTGTTCCATACGGCCCAATTACCATCATGGTAATCGTGACGCAACAGGATAATTACCAACATGGCCGATTACGCGGTCGTGCCATGTTGGTAAAATGCTAACCATGGTTGCTAGAATTGGATTAAATCAGGCCCCAAAGGCCAAGATCTACCTCGCCGAGTGGCGGGAGACAAAGTTCGCGACTCAACAAGAGCTGGCGGACGCAATGAACACGACCGCCGCTACCGTTTCCAGGATTGAGACGGGAGAACGGGATTGGAGTCGAGGGTATCTCGAGGCTCTGGCATATCTTGTTGACTGCAAGGTCGCTGATCTGTTTCAGCACCCCGATAAGACTCGCAACAAACCGAGTTTCGAAGAACTAATGAGCGTGGCTTCTTCTCTATCAGAAGATCGCATCGCGGGCCTAGTTGCCTTTCTTCGAGAGCACGAAGCCGACGTGCCTCAGCAAGAACCCTCCGCTGCAAATCTTCAGGCGCAGCCAGCCAGAGCGAAATAAGCGTAATAAAGTTACTCAAGTCAGTTACTCCCCAGCCCGTTTCTTCCGGCACCCGATTTGCGGGCGCCGGTATTACGGAGGGAAGTGTGCAAGGCAGCTTCCAGGCGCGCAAACAGAAGTATCGCCGCTCGTCTCGATACTTAGCGCCATAGCAGCACCAAGCCGGGGGTTAGTAATCGGTTGGAAGACCGACCGGTGGCTTTTAGCCGAAGCCTGGACATGACGCACCGCCCCCGGCCGAAGCCAAGGTTGTGCGCCACCGCCAAGCGACGCGACATTTCGGGCCGACATTCCTGCCGGGCACCTATTCCAATCCGGGTTACTAAGCCCGCCCTCACCATCTTGCGATTTGCCATCAATGGCAAGTGCCCTCCCGCACTTTCGAATCGGCATCTCGGCCGCAGCGGCCATTCTATTCCATCATGGTAAAAATCAAGATTGCATTTTCTTACCAACACGGTAATCTTCGGACCTGAGAACAGCCTTTCGGCACCCAGGAGGGAGAAGACCAACATGCTTCGGGCATTGCTGTTTGAATTGCCGGCCTTCCTTGCGATGGCCACGTTTCTGGTCGCGGCCGCGGCTTACCTAGGAGGCCCGCTATGAACAGCCGCTTCCGCTCCGCTCACCCCGTGGAACGCCGCAAAAATCCCGGCTTCGAGGCCTGCGGCAGCTGGCCGGAGTGCAATTGCCGCAGCGAATGCGAGGTTCTGCGCATCGTGCGCCGGCGCACCCGCCGCACCTGGTCTTGGAAAAGCCTGCTCATGCCTCTCGGGGTCGTCGCGCTCAATCTGAGCGCGGTAGCAGCCGTCGCTGCCGTGGCCACCCTCTATCTCGGGGGCATGTGATGTCAGATCGCATCGGCGAACTCCTCGACGCAAACAACCGCTACCTCGACGAGGCAAGGGCGGCACGGCGCAAGCTTGCAATCCTCGCATCCATCATGCCCGACGCCGAATATGTCCTCTCGCCGGCATGGGTGGACCATTTCCGCCAGTGGAACATTGCCACATTCGGCCCCGGCACGCGCACGCGCGGCACGCTCGACCATTTGCGCAAGGAGATGCGCGAGATCGAGGCCAAGCCGGACGATCCGGACGAGTGGTGCGACATCATCCTGCTGGGCCTGAACGGGCTCATACGGCTCGGTCTCGACGGCCGACAGGCGCTTGAGCGGCTTAAGGCCAAGCAGGCCAGGAACGAGGAGCGCCGCTGGCCAGACTGGCGCAGCGCCGATCCGGACAAGGCAATCGAACACGTCAAGCGCGAGGATGCGAAATGACCACGTTCCGCATCCACTTCGCCCAAGGCGAGCCGCTCGAAATCCAGGCCGAGACCGCAGGCAAGGCTCGCGAGACGGCGAAAGCGGCCAGGCCAGGCGCCCACATCCGCAAGATCAAGGTTTTGAAGGAGGCTGGCCGTGGCTGAGCACTCCAGCATCGAATGGACAGACGCCACCTGGAACCCGATCACCGGCTGTTCCGTCGTCTCGCCCGGCTGCACCAGCTGCTACGCCATGAAGCTGGCCGGCACACGCCTGAAGCACATTCCGAGCCGCGCCGGCCTCACGACCGACAGCAAGGCCGGCCCCGTCTGGAATGGCGAGGTACGCCTGAACAGCGAATGGCTAGCCCAGCCGCTGCGCTGGAAGCGCCCGCGCAGGATCTTCGTCTGCGCCCATGGCGACCTGTTCCATAAATCGGTCCCCGATGAATGGATCGACCGCGTCTTCGCCGTCATGGCGCTGGCACCGCAGCACACCTTTCAGGTGCTGACCAAGCGCGCCGCTCGGATGCGGGCCTATTGTTCCGATCCGCAGCGTCGAAACACGATCGAGCTCGCCGCCGAGGCGCTTCAGCCGAGCGTCTGCAAACCGTGGTCTCCGAAGCACTGCTTCCGCTGGCCCCTCCCCAACACCTGGCTTGGCGTCTCGGCCGAAGATCAGCAACGCGCCGAAGAGCGCATCCCCGAGCTGCTCGCCATCCCGGCCGCTGTCCGCTTCGTATCCGCAGAGCCCCTGCTCGGGCCAATTGATTTCTATAAAGCCAGCGCAGTCATGCCTGTAGAACGACACCCATGGAGAAATGGGCCAATCCTTCAGGGGATCGACTGGGTCATCGTCGGCGGCGAGAGCGGTCGAGGCGCGCGCCCCATGCGGCCGGAATGGGCCGAGAGCCTTCGCGACCAATGCGCCGCCGCCGGTGTGGCATTCTTCTTCAAGCAGTGGGGCTCGCACAGGCTGACTTCGGATTGCAACGGCCGCTACATGATCCCGGCCTCAAAGAAGGAAGCCGGCCGCCTTCTCGGCGGCATCGAGCACAACGGCATGCCCGAGGTGCGGCCATGATCGCTACACCGCAGCTCCCAACCTTGGCTCTTTCAATCATGCAGCCGTGGGCTTGGCTGATCGTCAACGGCCACAAGGACATTGAGAACCGCGACTGGCCAACTCGTTATCGCGGGCTGGTCGCCATCCATGCCGGCAAGAAGTTGGACGAGTCGCCGGCTATTGCACTTGATCGGGCGTATCACCCTGTTTCAGGGCGGCGCGTCCGCTTCGCAGAAGACGGGCAGCAATACGAGCGCGGCGGCATCGTCGGTGTGGCCGAGATCGTTGATTGCGTAGATCGCAGCGACAGCGAATGGTTCGTCGGCCGCTACGGCTTCGTGATCCGCAATGCGCGGCCAGTGCCGTTCATCCCGGTGAAAGGCGCGCTCGGCTTTTTCGATTGGCGCAAGAACCTGGATGCAAGGCCGGAGCAGCCCCAGTGATCGAGCGCCACGACGGACGCCAGCAGATCGTCTGCGACAGCTGCCCGGCCTCCTACCCCAACACCTATGCCGACGAGGATTTCGCCGTCATGGTCGCCGATGCCAGGACGGCAGGCTGGTCAATCCGCCCTGCCCCGCTCGCCGCCGGAAAGGCCGCCACGGCCGACCTGTTCGCCGCGCCCGCGGCGCCGCGCATCGCCGGCAAACCCAAGCCCCAGCGCTTCACCCACACCTGCCCGAGCTGCCGCAACCAGGCCCCGCACAGACGGGAGGACGCGCCGTGGCTTTGCTGACGCCTGCCGAGGCTGCGGCCGAACTTGGCATCGGCGAAGACACGCTGCGCGCCCTGCGCAAGGCCCGGCAGATCCCGTACATCAATGTGGGGCTTGGTGCGAAGCGCGAGACGCCGCGCTATGATCTTGCGGATCTACTGGAGTGGAAAGAACGAAGAAAGAGGTTCGCCCCATGTCCGTCTTCATCAGAAAAGAAGCCCCGAACGCCGTCTACTCCTACGACTTCCAGCTACAGGGTCGTCGATTTTCAGGCTCGACGGAAAGAACGACTCGGCGCGAAGCGGAGCAAGTAGAAAAGACCAAGCGCGCCGAAGCCCTCGCACAGCTCGAGGAGGAACGGGCCTTTTCCGACCCCAACATGACCATCGAGGTGGCAGCCAGCCGCTACTGGGCAGAGGTCGGTCAGCATCACACGAACTGGGAAACCACCGAATGGTCGATGGCGTGGCTGGTCAGCCACTTTGGCAGGTCGACGCGCCTGCGCGACATCGACGACGACAAGATCGCCATGATGGTGGCGAAGCGCCGTGGCGAGTTCATCCCCCGGCGCAAGAAGCCGCAGCGCGTCGGGCCCGTCGCCGTCAACCGCTCGGTGACCCAGCCGCTGCGCGAGGTCATGATCCGCGCCCGCGACATGTGGGGCGTGGCCGTGCCGAAAATCCGGTGGCGGGACCACCTGCTGCCCGAGCCGCAGGAGCGCGTGCGCGAGGCCAGCGTCGGCGAGGAAGGCGCGATCATGGAGCAGCTGGAGCGTGGCTACGAGGAGGCGATCAAATTCGCGTTCCTGTCCGGCTGCCGGCGCATGGAGATCGTCGGCCTGGTCTGGTCGCGGGTCGACTTCTTCGGCCGGCAGTTCACCGTCATCGGCAAGCGCGGAAAGTCCCGCGTGATCCCGATGTCGCCAGCGCTGTTCGATCTGCTTTGGCGCCAGCAGAACCACCATCCCGAGCAGGTGTTCACCTACGTCGCCAAGCGCACCGTGCGCCGGGGCCAGGAGGTGATCTGCCGCGGTGCGCGCTACCCGATCACCGAGAGCGGCCTGAAGACCGCCATGCGGCGGGCCGTGCCGAAGGCCGGCGTCACCAACTTCCGCTTCCACGACACCCGCCACACCACGGCCACGCGCGTGCTGCGCAAGAGCAATCTGCGCGTGGTGCAGGAGCTGCTCGGCCACAGCGACGTCGCCACCACCACGCGCTACGCGCACGCGCTAAAGGAGGACGTGCGTGCAGCGCTCGCTGCAGCGAGTCCCACGGAAAGTCCCACGGAAGACACCGCAGGTACGGATAACCAATTGAAAGATTTGGGAAAGTCCGGCTGAGGCACCTTTTCCCCCAGTCAAGTGCGCTACCGGGCTGCGCTACACTCCGAACCGGGGGAAGCCATATATATTCAAAGGTGGGGGCGCAAGCGCTATTTCGAGGCTGCCGGGCAGAAGCCGATCATTTCCGGTGAAATGCCGCAAATCCCGACAAACTGCGCCGTGAAAAGACCTTCTGTTTTGATGGAGTGAGCTGTGGACAAGTCCGATCCGCATCCGAATCCAAGCGAAAGGTCATGCGGCGCTCGAATCTCCAGTCCCGGCAAGTTGAATCACTCGCGCGCGAATTGGCGGTGGGGAGGCCTGTAAAATGCCTGGCGAGATTCCGACAATCCGTCCGCGCACAACCGCATGCTGCAAATAAAAGGCCCGCATCGGCGAACCGACGCGGGCAATTTCCCCTTGGTGAAGATAGGAATGAGACTTACTACCACCCGGACAGGCTAGAACCTTTCGATATTCTTGTCAGGTCAGGAAAAACCGCAATGTTTCTGCTCAACATCCGCAATGAGCCTCTTGCGGGTAACGCATCAACATAACTCGAAAGAGACACTACACTGCCGACATCGCATCGACGGGGGACCTCCGGCTCGACGACTTCGGTTGCCCCCCTTTCACCCACGCTGGGAGGGCGGCGTGAGGTGACTTCGTTTGCAAAGATCGGAAGGAGTTGTGTTTCATAGCCTGTTGTGAAAATCTTTGCTGGCGTGCAAACAGGAGACTTCAACATGTCGATTATCGGTTGGATCATCCTCGGCCTGATCGCCGGCTTCCTGGCTAGCAAAATCGTCAACAATACTGGTCAGGGCATGCTGATGGACATCGTCCTCGGCGTCATCGGCGCAGTTGTCGGCGGCCTTATCTTCAACTTCTTCGGCGCAAGCGGTGTCACAGGGGTGAACGTTTACAGCCTCATCGTCGCCGTTATTGGCGCCATTGTCGTGCTTTGGCTCTATCATGCACTGGCAGGGCGCAGCGGCGCATAGCAGACGGCGGCAAGGCACGATTTTCGCGCCTGCAAATCTCAAAACTGCGGGCCGCCTCGCGTTGAAGGCGAAACGGCCCGGACCTCTGCGGTCTCAGGCGGCGTTGGAGCCCGCCTCCTTGTCCAGAACAAGATAGTCGAGCGGTAATTGCGTCGTGTACTTGATCTGCTCCATGGCAAATGCCGACGACACGTCACGGATCTCGATCCTGGCGATAAGCCTTTTGTAGAAGGCGTCGTAGGCGGCAATGTCGGGCACCACGACCCGCAACAGGTAGTCCACATCGCCGCTCATGCGATAGAACTCGATCACCTCCGGAAACTCCTGGATGACTTCCGAGAAGCGGCGCAGCCATTCGTGGCTGTGCGAGTTGGTGCGGATCGACACGAAGACATTGACCCGCGTGTTGACCTTTTCAGGGTCAAGTATGGCCACCCGGCGCTTGATGACGCCCTCTTCCTCCAGCTTCTGGATGCGGCGCCAGCACGGGGTTGTGGAGAGCCCCACCTTCTTGGCGATGTCGGCCACGGCCAGGGTCGCGTCTTCCTGGAGAAGACGAAGAATTTTGCGGTCAAGGCGATCCATGATGGCTCCAAAGGAAAAAATATTCTCGCATCATCGCGACAGAAGCCCCGTTTCGCAAGAAAGGAATTCTCCGGCTCGGGCAATTCTAGGCAACGCCATTGCCCGCTTTACCGAGCAGGCGATGGCGGATTTCCGATTTCAAGAACGGCAGCAAATCGGTTTCAAACCAGGGATTCCTCTTCAGCCACGCCGAATTACGCCAGGAGGGATGCGGCAAAGGTATGACGCGGGGCGCCGCAGAAGCATCATAGACCGCGCGCCAGTTCATGACGGTCTGGCCAAGGGTTGCGGCCCGCGCGGTGCCGATGTGCCAGGCTTGCGCGTGTAGACCGACCGCGAGCACAAGCTCTATCTGCGGCATCTGTTCGATCAGCGGTTTGCGCCACTGCGGCGCGCATTCGCGGCGCGGCGGCAGGTCGCCACCCTTGGCATCATTGCCGGGAAAGCAGAAACCCATGGGCACGATGGCGAAATTTCCGGGTTCGTAGAACTCGGCTCGATCGACGCCTAGCCAGTCGCGCAGGCGATCACCGGAGGGATCGTCGAATGGAATGCCGCTGGCATGCACCCGGACGCCCGGCGCCTGGCCGGCGATGAGAATACGCGCTGTCGTGGACGGCACCACCACCGGTCGAGGTTCATGCGGCAGAGGCCGGCCGCGCGGCGTTTCCACACAGATGCGGCAGGAGCGGATTTGCGCGGTCAATCGATCCAGTTCGAACTCGGGCATGGGCTTATGCGCCGGCACTCGGGCGGCTGGAAAGGGCCCGGTGCCAGCGAATGACATTGCCCATTTCCTCGGGCACCTGAATGCTCGCGGGCTTCATGAAGTCGATCGCGATCAGGCCGGTGATGTCGGCGATGGAAAACTCGTCCCCGGCGGCGAATTCACGGCTGGAAAGCTCGTCGTCGAGGATGGCCAGAAACTCGACGGCCTTCGCCTTGTTGGCCTCGCCCCATGCAGGAACCTGCGGCACCTCCCACGCCTTCATCGCCGGGTGCAGATGGCGGAATGCAGCCGCCACCGGCGCAAACAGGTTGAACTCCATGCGCCGCTGCCACATCTCCACCAGAGCCTTGCCGAGCGCGCCGCGCCCGAACAGCGCCGGCTCTGGATGAAGCTCTTCGAAATAGCGGCAGATCGCGACAGACTCGGTCAGGATCGTGCCGTCGTCTAGTTCAAGAACCGGCAGGCGCTGCAAAGGATTGCGCGACGTGATCGGCGCGCCCTTGTGCTCCAAGCCGGCCATGTCGACCGACACAAGCGGCACCTCGATGCCCTTTTCAGCCAGGAATACGCGAACCCGGCGCGGATTGGGCGCGCGCCCGCCATCGAACAGCCTCACATCGTTCTCCCCTTGAAATGGATGGACCGCACTGTAGCACTGCGTCACGGAATTCGCAGAAATTCTCGCAGCCAGCGGAAGCCGGCGATTTCGCCGCCATGGTGGTCTTCGGACACTCCGCTGTGCTTGTCGCGCCAATCCCGCGGGCGTTCGAAAGTGCCGGACCACATGCCGCGACGGGCTTCCCGCGCCACCCGTTCGGCGTCGTCATAGCGGCCATAGGCGA
The DNA here is from genome assembly GCA_023387775.1 of Pseudomonadota bacterium. GTDB lineage: Bacteria > Pseudomonadota > Alphaproteobacteria > Rhizobiales > Rhizobiaceae > Pseudaminobacter. Next base: position 53,230 of record JAEWHN010000384.1, read on the forward strand.
CGGCCCAGCCTGCCTCGACAAGCGCGCGGTTGAGCTCGACGCCGCCCGCCCTGCATACCGCCAGGAGCCGGCCGTAGCGGTCGTGCTCGCCTCCCTCGCAAACCACTCGCTGTTCGTCGACGAGTTCGACAAGTACATCCCGCGCCTGGTGGCCACAGGCATAGTCATCGCCGTCGAGCTGGCACAGCTGTGCATATTCCGGAGCATCGATGCCGGCCAGGCGAATTCGCTCGCCGGCCAGCGTGACGGTATCGCCGTCATGAACGACGACTTTGCCCTCGGCCTGATGCAGGGTCAGTTGTTCGACGCGAGCCACCACCAATGCAAGCATTCCGAGAATGGCGAACGTCAAGCCGATGTCGAACACAAACCGCAAGGGGCGACGGCGCGGCGAAGAAAAACCTCTGGAACGCGGCCGATACCGCGACAATCCAATCATATGGCAAACAGTCTCTTAATCATTCCGGCGTAGCTTGGTTCCTGAACCGGTTGCTCGCATAAGTTGAACACTTTCAATGGCGTTGCTGCGCTCTGACATCGCCGACAAATTCATTGTGGACCGCACCAAGCGGCGCCGCAACAGCGACGTCGCGCGGGCAGTGCGCAGGACGAGAGATCGCCTGGCGCAACGTCCGGGCGCCCTCGCCTTCGATCGCGAAATGCTGAAGCTGCACGCCCACGCAATGACCAGCAGCGCCACAGCAATTCCCCTGCTGGTTCTGGTGATAGCGGTTGCCGGGCTTTTTGCCGGCATGCGCGGCGACATTCTGGTCTGGGCGCTGCTGACCGTGACCAGCTATGCCGGCCTCGCCTACATAGCGCATCGGGTCGGCACGGCCGATATTTCAAAGCTCGACGCCAACAGCACCAAGCAAAGGCTGCTGTTCTGGCATTTCGTCAGCGGCCTGGGTTGGGTCTATTTCGCCTCCATGGGCTGCGGCGAATGCCGTGTCGACCAGTTCCCGATCATCAAGGCGGTGGTTCTGCTGCTGGCGATGGCCGCCACTGCACTGATCGCCTCCTCGCTGCGCGGCGCATTGCTGGTCACCTTCACCTTGCCGGTGGCCGCCTATGCCATGGCCAGCATGCAGGGCTGGACGCCGGTCGAGCTCATCATGATCGGCCTTCTGGCGCTGTCGCTGCCCTTCTTCGACTATGTGGCGACCCGCCTCAACCGTTCTTCGGTGATGCTGCTTTCCTTCCGGTCCGAGAAGGATGGGCTGATCGCCGAGCTTGAAACCGCCAAGTCGATGTCCGACGAGGCGCGCCGGCGCGCAGAGGAGGCCAATCTGGCCAAGTCGCGCTTCCTCGCTTCAATGAGCCACGAGCTGCGTACGCCTCTCAATGCCATCCTTGGCTTTTCGGAGGTGATGTCGAGCGAGGTTCTGGGGCCGATGGAGAACCCGACCTACCGCGACTACGCGCGTGACGTGCACGATTCCGGCCAGCACCTGCTCGACCTGATCAACGAGATCCTCGACCTGTCCCGCATAGAGGCCGGCCGTTATCAGCTTCACGAGGAGCCGGTGCAGCTTCTGCATGTGGTGGAGGAGTGCTGCCACCTGATGGAACTGAAGGCGCACAACAAGGACCTGCGCATCGTGCAGCAGTTCGAGCCGGATCTGCCGCGTCTCCATGCCGACGAGCGTGCCGTGCGCCAAATCACGCTGAACCTGCTGTCGAATGCGGTGAAATTCGCCCCGCCCGGAAGCGATATCCTGGTGCGCCTGGGCTGGACGGCCGGCGGCGGGCAATATGTTTCGATCAAGGACAACGGACCGGGCATCCCGCCCGAAGAGATCCCGGTGGTTCTTTCGGCTTTCGGCCAAGGCTCCATCGCCATCAAGAGCGCAGAACAGGGCACTGGGCTCGGGCTGCCCATCGTGCAGGGGCTGATCGAAATGCACGGAGGCGAATTCCAGCTGCACTCCAAGCTTCGCGAGGGCACGGAGGCTATCGCCATCTTCCCGCTCTCGCGGGTCATGGAAGTGCTGCCCGCCCTGCCTACCAAGAGCGTCGCAATGGGCGGACGCCGGCGCTAGGCGCGCTTTTGCACGCTCGGCCGCTCGGGCCGCCCGCGGGCGGCGTCAGCGTAGCGCGGCAGCCATGCCCGTGCTGCACAGCGCTGCAGCCTTCACGATGCCGGCGGCAAGAGCCGCTCCCACGCCCTCGGCGTGCGCGAGGCCGAGATCGAGCACAGGCCGCATGCCGAGCTTTTCCACTGCCTTGCCGAAAGCCGGCTCCGGCGAAAGCTGCGCTACCACGCAGTGCTCCAGCGCGCGCGGGTTCAGCGCCTGCAGGACAGAGGCCGAAGCGACCGCCGCCAGGCCATCCAGGATGACCGGTATCTTCTCCATGCGCGCAGCAATGATGGCGCCCGCGATAGCGGCAAATTCACGCCCGCCGACGCGGCGCAGCACCTCCAGCGGGTCTTTCAGATGATTGCCGTGGAAGGCAAGCGCGGCGTCGACCACCTGGGCCTTGCGCGCCACCATGGCCGCATCCGCGCCGGAGCCCTGCCCCACCCAGCCCGCGCCCGAGCCGCCATGGAGCGCCGCCAGCATGGCGGCGGCAACCGTGGAGTTGCCGACGCCCAGATCGCCTATGCACAGAAGGTCGGTTCCCGCGATCGCTTCCATGCCGAAGGCCATGGTTGCCGCGCAGCCCCGTTCATCGAGCGCGGCATCCTGTGTGATGTCCTCGGTCGGCAGGTGCAGCGCGAGGTCGAAAACCTTCAGCCCGATATCATGCGCCAGGCAGACCTGGTTGATTGCCGCGCCGCCTGCGGCGGTGAGTTCCACCGCGCGCGCCGTCGCTTCCATCGGCCGTGGCGAGACGCCGTGTCGCGCCACGCCATGATTGCCGGCAAAGATGGCAACCAGCGGACGATTGACGGCCGGCGGGCGACCGCTCCACGTAGCGAGCCAGGAAGCCAGCTCTTCCAGCCGGCCAAGCGAGCCCGCCGCCTTCTCGGCCCTCGCGAACTGGCCGCGCACGAGCGCGCCGGCTGCCTCGTCGCCGGCGGGCAGCTGGGCCATCAGGGTGCGGATGTCATCGAAGGGAAGCGCGCTGGTCATGTCGTATTAGCCTGGGCAAATCGTCGTTGCCTGCGGCATAGCCGCCTTGGCTTCGTGGCACAATGCCGAAAGGGCGTGGGGCTTGCATTGGTCGCACGCCTGTCCCATGTGGTGAATACCAACCGGAACGCTCCATGACGGCAATCGAATCGCCCTGCATACTCGTCTGCTCGGTCGACATGAAGACCGGCTACTGCTTTGGCTGCGGGCGCACCCGCGAAGAGATTTCCGGCTGGATCGGCATGACGCCCCAGCGCCGGCGCGAGGTGATGGCGGAGCTTCCGGCAAGGCTGGATACGGTGGAGCGGCGCCCTCGCCGCGAAACCCGCCGCGCCCGCATGGCGCGCGAACGCGACGCAGCGAGCTGACGACATGGCGGGCCGTTGGATCTGGATCGTTCTGGCGGTTATGGCTGCGGGACTGCTGTTCCTCGTGCTGAACGACATGAGCGGAGGCGCTTCGGGCATTTCCAGCGACACGTTCGGGAGCGTTCTTTATCTCGGCATATTCGGTGCCGTGATCGGCGCCGGCATCCTCAATGCCCGGCACCGCTTCGGCGACGTGGCGCGAATACTTGGACTTTGGCTGCTGCTGGCGCTGGTGTTGGTGGCCGGCTACCAATACCGCTACGAATTGCAGGACATTGCCAGCCGCGTCACCGCCGGCCTGGTTCCGGGTAGCCCGATGTCGTTTACCGATGCCGATGGACGATCGACCGTGACGCTGGACAAATTGCCGAACGGCCATTTCGAGGCACGGGTCACAATCGACGGCGCGCCGATCCGCGCGCTGATCGACACGGGCGCGACCAGCATCGTGCTGACGGCTGCAGATGCCGAGCGCGCCGGCTTCGATCCATCCGCGCTGAACTACACGATCCCCGTCTCGACCGCCAACGGCAACGCCACCGCGGCCCGCGTGGTGGCCGGCAACATAACGCTTGGTGCGATCACCCGGCGCAACATGCCGGTGCTGGTGGCCGCACCGGGAATGCTGGGCCAAAGCCTGCTTGGCATGGACTTCATCAGCTCGCTGTCGGGTTTCGACATTCGCGGCGACCGCATGATCATGCGCGACTGAGAAATCAGGCTGCCTGGCCGGCGCGCTCCAGTTCGACAGCCGCGAAGGCCTGGTGCAAAACCTCCGGCCCCGCTCCCGGGCGTGTGGCGTCGGTGGAAAGGATTTGACGGAACCGCCGCGCGCCCGGCTGGCCGTGGAACAGCCCCACCATGTGGCGGGTGACGTGGGCGAGCCGGCCACCACGCTCGATATGACGTGCGGCATACTCTGCCATGGCGTCGATCAGCCCCCCAAAATCGAACTCCCGTTCAGGCTCACCAAACAGGACCGCATCGACCTGCGCAAGTATGCCAGGCGTGTGATAGGCAGCGCGGCCGAGCATGACCCCATCGACGTGATCGAGGTGCCCGCGCGCTTCATCCAGTGACTGAACACCGCCATTGATGCCAATGAACTGCTTGTTGTTTTTTGCCTTGAGGCGATAGACCCGGCCATAGTCGAGCGGCGGAATATCCCGGTTCTCCTTCGGGCTCAGGCCCTCCAGCCAGGCCTTGCGCGCATGCACCCAGAGCGCGTCGACACCTGCGGCGAAGACGCGATCAGAAAGTGCGTCGAGCGCCACTTCGGGGTCC
>JAEWHN010000028.1 GCA_023387775.1 Pseudomonadota bacterium
GCCCGGCGCGGCCGCTGCGGAACGGCGAGATCAATCCGCTCGACGCCAGCGCCGACACGGATTTCGCGCCCGAACTGACGCTCAAGGATGGCGATGTCGTCGAGGGCGACGGCTGGCGCATCGGCACGGTGCTTACGCCAGGCCACGCCGCCAACCATGCGGCGTTCTCGCTGGAAGGCACCGGCATCCTGTTCTCCGCCGACCATGTCATGGCCTGGGCCACCTCCATCGTGGCGCCCCCGGACGGCGCAATGGCCGACTACATGGCCTCGCTCGACCGGCTGCTCGAGCGCGACGACCGGGTGTTCTTCCCGGGCCATGGCGGCCCGGTCACCAAGCCGCGGTCATTCCTGCGCGGCCTCAAGGCCCACCGGAAGATGCGCGAGCGCGCCATCGTGGAGAGGCTGAGGTCGGGCGACCGCACCATCGGCGATCTGGTCGCCGCGATCTACCGCGACACCGACCCGCGCCTGCACGGCGCCGCCGCGCTCTCGGTTCTGGCGCATCTGGAAGATCTGGTCGGGCGCGGTGCGGCCGTCACCGATGGCGCGGTATCCATCGACGCGCATTTTTCGCCGGCCTGATCCAGAGCACGATCCCGAAGAGTGCATAGCAGTCTACGGACGAAGATCATGCTCGGGCCAAGAAAGATCGGGATGACAATTCAACGAAAAATCATCCTGATCTAATTGCTGTCGGGCGGGGCTTCGCCGCTCTGCGTCGCCACCTCCGCATCCAGATCCTTCAGGAATTGGTTGATCCGCGCCGCGTTGTTTCCGAAATCGTGCCGCCCGTAGCGCGAGGCGGAGCGCATGTCGACATAGGTCGTCTCGCCCTCGTCCACCAACCGGATGGAAACGTCGACCGGGAAAGCCAGCACCCAGGTATATGCCAGCGCCTCTATCGTTATCTCGCTCTCGTCGTCCGGGTCCGCGGTTGGTCCGAACAGTTTCCAGTTGGTGCGCGACAGCACCGACTCCACGGCGTCCAGCGTGCGATCGAGCGGCAGGTCGTAGCGCCGGCCCGTCACTTGCGGGTATTTTTCCGATTGCAGCTTGCGCTGCTCGGCCGTAGGCGGCGCCACCGGGTTCATGCCGCGCGAGCGGGTCTTGGCCGCAATCGTCAGCGCCGGCGGGTCCTCCGGGTCCGTCGAGATGTCGTTGAGCTCGGGGTAGGCAAAGGCGCAATAGCCGTAGAACAGGAAGGGCGCCAGCACGGCAAGCCCCACCACCGCGCCGAAGGTCAGATCCCCCCCGCCGCGGTCTCCATCGTTCCACACATGCGGAAAGGCGAAGAACGCTAGCAGCAGGGCGAAAGTGGCCAGCACCGCCACAAGGGCGAGCACGCACAGGAAGGCCACCGTTTCCAGCAGGGCATAGCGGTGGGCAAGCCCGGCGATGATCAACAGCAGCGCAGAGAACCCTGCCAGGCGGCGCGACCATTCGGCCATCCGCGATATCTTCTCTTCCAGATAGGCCACCATGTCGCCGCGCCGCAGGAGCTCCGATTTTCACTGCGGAATCCTTAGAAGCTTTTGGCCTCCGGCAGAAGCCCGCTCAATCGGAGGGCAACCGGTATTCGCCGAATTGCCGGCGCAGGGCAGTCTTCTGGATCTTGCCTGTCGCCGTATGCGGGATTTCCTCCACGAAGGCTATGTCGTCCGGCAACCACCACTTGGCGACCTTGCCTTCCATGAAGCCGAGAATGTCGGCCTTGGCCGGCTCCTTGCCCGGCTTGCGCACCACCACCAGCAACGGCCGCTCGTCCCACTTTTGGTGCCGCACGCCGATCACCGCCGCCTCCGCCACATCCGGGTGGCCGACGGCCAGGTTCTCCAGTTCGATGGTCGAGATCCATTCGCCGCCGGACTTGATCACGTCCTTGGCCCGGTCGGTGATCTGCATGTAGCCGTTGGCATCTATATGCGCGACATCGCCGGTGTCGAACCAGCCCTCATCGTCGAACTGCTCGGCACCGGCGCCGCCATAATAGGCCCGCGCCACCGCCGGCCCGCGCACCTTGAGGCGTCCGAAGGTCTTGCCGTCCCATGGCAAATCCCGGTTGTTGTCGTCGGTCACCTTCATCTCCACGCCGAAGGGCGCATGCCCCTGCTTGGCCTTCAGGTCCAACAGTTCCTCGCTCTCCAGCCCTGCGCATTCCGGCTTCAGCGTGGCCAGGGTGCCCAGCGGCGACATTTCGGTCATGCCCCAGGCATGGATGACCTCCACGCCATAGTTCTGCTCGAACTTCCGTGTCATGGCGCGCGGGCAGGCCGAGCCGCCGATCACCACCTTCTTCAGATAGGGCAGCTTCTTTCCGGTCTCCTCCAGATGCTGGAGCAGCATCAGCCACACCGTGGGCACGGCGGCGGTGAAGGTCACCTTCTCTGTATCGAGCAGATCGTAGATCGAGGCGCCGTCCATGCGCGGGCCCGGCATCACCAGCTTTGCGCCGATCATCGGCCCGCTCTGCGCAAGGCCCCAGGCATTGGCGTGGAACATCGGCACCACCGGCAGGATCACATCGCGCGAGGAAATGCCCATCGCATCCGGCATGGCGGCCATCATCGCGTGGATCACGTTCGAGCGGTGGCTGTAGAGCACCCCCTTCGGCTCGCCGGTCGTGCCCGAGGTGTAGCACATGCCGGCAGCCGTGTTCTCGTCGAAATCCCGCCAACGGAAGTCCCCATCCGCCTCGGCCAGCCATTCCTCATAAGCCACCGCATTGGGCAGCGAGGTTGGCGGCATATGGGTCGCATCGGTCAGCACGATGACCCGCCGCAGGCTCGGCACCGATGCGGCAATCTTCTCCACCAGCGGCAGGAAGGTGAGGTCGACGAACAGCGCCTTGTCCTCGGCGTGGTTCATGATCCAGGCGATCTGCTCGGGAAACAGGCGCGGGTTGAGCGTGTGATAGACCGCGCCCATGCCCATGATGCCGTACCACGCCTCGATGTGCCGCGCCGTGTTCCAGGCGAGTGTGGCGATGCGGTCGCCCGGCCCGAAGCCGTCGCGCTCGAGGCGCTGTGCCAGCTTCAGCGCGCGCAGGCGGACCTCCGCGTAGGTCGTGCGGACGATGGGTCCTTCGACCGAACGCGAGACGACTTCACGATGCGGATGCTGGATCCCGGCGTGATCGAGAATCTTGTGGCAGAGCAGCGGCCATTCCTGCATCAGTCCAAGCATTGCTGTCCTCCTCCCGATGTCGTTTTCCCGGCATTGTGGAACGAAAAGCAGTATTGTCCAATACCTCCTTCCGTTACGTCAATTGATCTTGCGCCAGTGCTTCTGATCCGTCAGTCTCGGTACTTGTCGGGTCAGTGGCCGGAAACAGTCAATCGTCACAATCCGGCCATTCTCATTCCCGATTTCGCCGCTAGCGGAAGTGCCATCTTTGAAGGAACAGGGGCTCCGCATGAAAGAGCAATCTGGCGCTGAGAGCAGATCGGAAATCGCTTCCGACGCTTCCGGGAACGCGATCGAACTTGCCACCAAGGGCGGCGACGTTTCCGATCAGGATTTCGAGACAGTCGTTCGCGGCGCGCTCGACGCGGTGGGCGGCGTGCTCATGTTCAAGCTGCGCATAGACGAACCGGACGAGCCGCATTATGCGGCAGCCGCTTACGTCGGCGAAGGCGAGAGCCGCCAGTTCCTGATCCTCATCCTTCCGGTGGCGGGCGGCCATCTTCGTGTCGAGACGGTGGCCAGCAGCAAGAGCCCCATCGCCGGCATCGTGGCCGCCTATGCCGGGCTGGCGGAAGCACTCACCCACGCCGCCTGAACGGGACCTGAGAGAGCCTGCGGGCACTTGGCGCGCGGAACGGAAATTCGGCGTGCGCGTTTGTTTGTCCGGACCGCAGGAGGCTCGCCATGGTAACAATCGCTCCGCCCGCACCCGGATTTCGGCGCAACCCGAACTACCACATCACCGTGAGGCGCTTCTCGGGAACCGTCGTCGTCAGCTTTGCCGGCGCGGTCATCGCCTCCACCACGGCCGCGAAGGTGCTGCGCGAGGAAAGGCATCAGCCGGTCTATTACATCCCCTTCCGCGACATCTATTTCGAGTTTCTGACCCGCACCGAGATGCGCACCCATAACGCCTACAAGGGCGAGGCCGTGCACTGGAACGTAGCGGCATCGGGCGAAGCGGAAGACGACGTCATGTGGTCCTACGACGCGCCCTACGATGAATTGAAGGCGATCATGAATCACGGCGCCTTCGACCCGAACAAGGTTCGGGTGGACGTTCTGGCAGCCGCGAAAGGCTGGCATCCGCAAGCGTGACGAGGCGGCCGGCTGCCAAGGCCGTCAATCGGTGGTGTCGTTCGTACCCATCCCGTCGGCGTCATCCAGGCGCACGAAGGTCACGCCCCTCGCCTTGAGTTCCAGAAGCCCTTTCACCAGCCCCTCGCCGGCAGCGTGGGTGGGCTGGTTGATGTGTGCGATGATGACATCGCCATCCCTGGCGGCCGCCACGCGCCGCGCCGTTTCCCTTGCGCTCAGCAGCGAGCCGCCGTCGCCGTTGATGGAATAGCCGGCGACCTTGAAGCCGGCCTTGCGTATCAGCGCGATCGCGGACGGGCTGTATTGGGCGGTGGCGCCGCGAAACCATTTCGCCGCTGGTTCACCGGCCTCCGCAAGTGCTGCCGCGCCTCCCTCCACCTCTGCCAGCACGGCTTCGGCGCTTCCCGCGCTGCTGATGCCGTAGATCTTGCGCGGCGTATCCACCGCCGGAATGTGGTGCCCGCCGTGGTTCTCAAGCTCAAACAGGTCCGGGTGCGCACGCATGATCTCCAGCGCGGCAGCATTGCGCCTGAGCCAGGTGCCGGTAACGAAGATGGTGGCCGGAATCCGGTTCTCGACCAGCGCCGAGAGTATTCGTTCATCGGTCCTGCCGCCGCAGGCGTCCAGCGTCAGCGCCACGCGCGGGGCGTCGGCATCCTGCTGCGGCTTCAGGTGCAGCGCGGGTTCCAGCAGCGGAACGGCTTGGCCGACGGAAGCCGCCGAGACGAGGAACCCGGCGGCGAGGAAGGATTTCAGCAACAGGCGCATGGCAGTCAATTTCAGGCTTTCGGCGGCCTTATCCCCAACGCCCGCATCTGGGCGAAAATCGGGACGGCCGCCGCAGCATGCTTGCCTCAGGCGCCCTTTCGCGAATTCTTGACCGCAGCCTGTGCCGCCGCCAGCCGCGCGATCGGCACGCGGAACGGCGAGCAGGAAACGTAGTCGAGCCCCACCTCTTCGCAGAAGTGGATCGAGCGCGGGTCACCGCCGTGCTCGCCGCAGATGCCGAGCTTGATCTGCGGCCGCGCCGACCTGCCGCGTTCGGCCCCGATGCGCACCAGTTCGCCCACGCCTTCGATGTCGAGCGACACGAACGGGTCCTGCTCGATGATGCC
>JAEWHN010000084.1 GCA_023387775.1 Pseudomonadota bacterium
TCGTAGCAGTCATAAGCGTTGCCGCCGACATGGTTGCGCCGATCGATGAGGAGGACGCTTTCCTTGCGTTGCGAGGCGATGCGCTCGGCAAGCACGCTGCCGGCGAACCCTGCCCCGACGATCAGCCAATCGAACATTGCAGCGTTTCCCTGCCAGCCCGCGATGCCTGCAATTCTCCGGCGCGTTCGATCAGCCCCGCCATTTGCGCCCACGTCCTGTCCCAGGACATGCCGGCGAGGTACGCGTCGACCTTTTGCAGCCAGTTCGCGTCGGGTCCGTCTAGAACAGACTTCAGCCTGGCAGGCATGTTCCCGGCATCGGCGATCTCGACCAGGCCGGCGGCGGCATAGCTGCGCACCACGTCCATTATGGCGGTAGATACCGTGCGAAGTCCGGCGGCCAGAAACTCGGGCGTCTTTGTCGGGCTGATATAGCGGGTGGATTCGTTCAGGGCGAAAGGCATCCAGCCGGCCTGCCAATTGGCCAGATAGAAAGGCAGTTCGGCGTAGGACTTTCGCCCCAGCCAATGCAGGTTTGGAGCCGTGGGAAGGGTAGCGGGATCGATCTTTGCCGTCGGCCCGAGCATGACGAAATGAACATGCGGCAGCGCAACGGCAGCCTGAGCGACCAGCGCGAGATCCATGCGCTCGTCGATGACGCCGAAAAAGCCGATGCGGGGATGCGCGATGCTGCATTGATCCGGCGGATCAGCCATCGGCAACCGCGCGCGTCTGAAGTGCTCGGCATCGATGCTGCTTGGAAGCGAATAGACGGCCGGATGCCGCGCACGCTTGGCCTGGTAGAGGCTTTCTCCGCCGGTGAAGACCACGTCCACCTGCTCGAATAGCAGGCTCTCCATGTCCGAGAGCGCGCGCGGCGCGCCCTTGAAGGCGGACAGTTCGTCCATGCAGTCATAGATGCACAGGTCGCAATCGAGATGGCCGCTGAAGCGAAGCGCCATCGGGGTATAATACCAGAGGATCCTTCTGCCGGGCGGCTCAGCGGCGATGAGCTCATCGAGCTGGCGACGCTGGATGCGCAAGGCTTCCGTCGGCGACGTTCCGCGCGGCAGCACCGGCGTTACGGCCCTAAGCCGGGGCAGGACATCCACGATGCGCAGGAACGATTGGCTCGTCTGTTCGAAAGCCGGCTCTTCGAAATACACTACCCGGTGGCTTCGCGCTGCCCTGACAAGAAGATGCTGCGGTCTTTGATAGACGAAATCCCAACGTAGATGAGAGAAGCATAGCAACAAGGATCGTGAATTCTCGTCTGAACAATGGATGTCCATTTCATCTCCAATCCTTGCTTGACGAAATGCATATATGCGAAATTTTCCCTCATCATTTCAGGCAGCAAGACACCAGCTCCGAGGTCATTCGACTTCGGTTGCTTTTGCCGCCTTCTAACGCCGTCTCAGGGGAGTTGTTCCCGGAAAGTTCACAGAAATTTGCGTGAGGCCTGGAACACCTTGCGCTCGCCGCAGTTGATCATCGCGAAATCGAGGAGATGACTTTGATGATAATCGACGCTCATCTGCACACATCCGGACGCGAGGATGCAGACGGCGTGCTGCGCTCCCTCGACGAGGCGGGCGTGGAGATTGCGGTCCTCCTCGCGCCATTCCTGACGGAGCCCTACTCGCTCGGCGACCGCGAGTCGCTGCGCGCCGGCAATCGCCACCTTTCCAGGCTGATCACCGGGCACACCGACAGGCTGTTCGGCTTTGCCGTGGTCAATCCCCAGCACCCGGAGGCCGCGCGTGATCTTGAGGAGGCGGCCAGCCTGCCCGGCATTTGCGGGCTGAAGCTGGTGCCGACGGGCTGGTATCCCTATGATGATTGCGCCCATTGTGTATATGAAACTGCCGAGCGCCTGGGCCTGCCGATCCTGTTCCACAGCGGCATCTTCATCGATGGCCGTTCCGGCCGCTTCTGCCGACCGAGCTTTTACGAGGCCGTGCGCGATCATCCGCGCTTGCGAGTGACGCTTGCCCATCTCGGCTGGCCCTGGTGCGACGAGGCGAACGCGGTCGGCCTCATCGATCGCATCAACGGCGTCGATCCGGCCGAGAGCCAGTTCCGCTTCGACATCTCCTTCGGCCCGCCGCCCGTCTATCGCGAATCCGTTCTTCGCCTCGCATTCGACATCCTCGGCTCGCACCAATTGCAGTTCGGAAGCGATCGCTTCCTGCCTTGCCCGGGCGCCCATATCCGCGCGGCCATCGACGAAGTGGTCGAACTGCTGGACAGGCTTGAGATAGCGCCGGACGATCGCCGGGAACTGATGTCGGGCACGGCCGCCAGATGGTTGCGCCTGCCCGAGGCCGCAGGGGTATGATCATGGCCGGTTCGAGCCGTATGGTAGGCGCAGATCGAAAATACCGGGATAGCGGCAGGATCAACATTCTCGAGGTGCTGGGCAACGCGATTGTCGGCGGCATGGAGAACTACGTCGGCAATCTCATCAGCAACCTGCCCGCCGACGAGTTCGGCGTGGCCGTGCTGTGCCCGTTCGAAAGTGCCTATACCCGCATGCTGCGTCTGAAGGGCTGCCCCGTCTACATCGCCCCGTTGCGGGACGATCCGCCGTGGCGCTCGATCGAGATGATCGCCGGGCTGGTGGAAGCCTGCGAAATCGACCTCATCCACGCCCATCTGATGAACGCGCATACGGTAGCCGCAATCGCCGGCACACTTACCGACACCCCGACGGTTGCAACGTTACATGGCATGAGCCTGCAGCCACAGGAGATCAGCGTGGCCCGCCTGACCGGCAGCCACATGATCCTCGTTTGCCGGGAGGCATGGTCGCAAGCACTCGCCGTCGGGTTCCAGCCCGAAAGACTGACCTTGATCCCCAACGGCATCGACCTTCAGCGCTACCGACCGGGCTGCGCTCCGCGCAACCGGTTGCGCGACGCCATCTCGGTCGGCGAAGAGGAATTCCTGGTCGGCTTTGTCGGGCGCCTGGCCTGGGAAAAAGGCCCCGACAAGTTCATCAAGGCGGCCGACTACATTCTGCGGCACAAGCCGGAAGTGCATTTCGCACTGGTCGGAACCGGTTCCATGGAAAAGGACCTCGTGCTTGCGATCGAAAGGGCCGGGATTGCCAGGAATGTACATATGGCCGGGGTCTGGGACGACCCGTCAGAAGTCTATCCGGCGCTCGATCTCATGCTGCACACCTCGCGCGCCGATGCCATGCCGCTGGCGCTGCTGGAAGCGATGGCCTGTGGCGTGCCGGTCATCGCAATCGGCGTGGGCGGGGTACCGGAAATCGTCGAGACAGGCGAAACCGGCATTTTGGTGGGCACCAGCGAATGGCCGGGCATCGTCAGCGAATTTCCGGGCGATTGGGAGGGTGTCGCAAGGGCCGCGCTCAAGTTGATCAGCCAGCCGGAAAAGCTGAAGGCCATGTCGGCTGCGAGTGTCAGGCGCGCCGCCGCCAACTACAACATTACCGAATCCGTGGCCCTTACGGCCCAACTTTTCCGCAAGCTGGCTGGATCTTCAGCGGCTGCGGTCCGCATGCGTCCATTGCGCGAGAAGAAGATGCAATAACGGTCATCTCGCAGAACCATTCGGCCTTAATCTACTCCCATGAAGACCGGATATCCCACTATTCGGCACGCAACACGCCGGATGTCCAGCCAACTGAATTTCCATCCGAATATTTTTTGCATGGGACCACCATAGAATTATGCGAACGGCGCAGCCAAGGATCTCTGTCGAATCTCGTACACTCTTGGCAACATATGTGCTGTACTTGAATTTTGCTCGAGGAATGGAGGGTGAAATGGCCACCAGCGTGAAAGAACTCATCTCTGCCGCGAATTCTGCCGTGCCCAGGATCTCCCCCGATGAAGCACGCAGGATGATTGCCGAGGGCGGCGCTCTTGTTGTCGACGTGCGCGACGCGCCTGAAGTTCAGGCCAGCGGCAAGATCAAGGATGCACTGCACGTTTCCCGGGGCATGCTGGAGTTCCGTGCCGATGCCGACACGCAATACCACAATCCCGAATTCCGGAAGGACCGGCCGATCATCCTTTATTGCGCCTCAGGCGGCCGTTCAGCTCTCAGCGGCAAGGTATTGAAGGACATGGGCTACGAGAAGGTCTTCAATCTCGGTGCGTTCAAGGATTGGGTCGAAACCGGGGGCGAGGTCGACAAGACCGCCTGAGGAACGAAGCCTTCGACAAAAGCAGCGCGGCGACGCCAAGAGGCAACTCGTTGACGAGTTTGCCGAGGTCGGGCCGCGCGGTTCCGACGTGTGTCGAGACGCTGCTTGCTCCAACAGGCAGCCTTATGGCCCATGAGATGGCGCAAAATGGCCCAGTACGGCAGCCGGATAATGCGGGAAAGTCTCAGGCATGACCAATCTCGCCAAGACCCAGCTCAAGACATTCCTCGCCACTCTGCAGAGCGCCATCGGCCTGCAAGCAACAAGCGACGGGCCGTTGAAAGATGCCTTTCATAGGGCCTTTGCCGGATTGCCCGGCGACGAAATTGCCTTGAACGAGCTGAAGCCCGACAGATTGCCGGCGTGCCGACATCTCGAAAGCTGCTGCGACGGTCTCGAAGGAGCGCCGACACAC
>JAEWHN010000115.1 GCA_023387775.1 Pseudomonadota bacterium
GCATGAACAGCTTCCGGCTGGTGAAATGGCATGTGGTGCGCAATGCGCTGGTGCTGGTCATCACCACGCTGGGCCTGCAGTTCGGCTCGATGATGGGCCAGGCCGTGGTGGTGGAGAAGCTGTTTTCGTGGCCCGGCCTCGGCTCGCTGCTGATCGACAGCGTGAGCCTGCGCGACATACCGGTGGTGCAGGGCAGCATCCTCGTGCTGGTGCTCTGCTTCCTTCTCGTCAACACGCTGGTCGACGTCCTCTATGCGGTCATCGATCCGCGCATCAGCCACGGGTGAGCGCGATGGGCCTGAGACTCAATCTCGTCATCGGCGGCGTGCTGTGCGCCCTCATCATCACCGCGGCTGTGCTGGCCCCGTGGCTGGCGAGCTACAACCCGATCATGGATGCGGACCTGATGAATGCGGAACTGCCGCCCGACGCGCAGTTCTGGTTCGGCACCGATGCGCAAGGGCGCGACGTCTTCACCCGCATTCTCTACGGCGCGCAGGTGTCGCTGACCGTGGGCATCGGCTCGCAGCTCATCAACACCATGATCGGACTGATGTTCGGCATTTCGGCGGGCTATTTCGGCGGCTGGTGGGACGATCTCGTCAACGGCCTGACCAACCTGATGCTGTCGATCCCCTCGCTGATCTTCGCGCTGGCGATCATGGCCATCCTCGGCCCCGGTCTCGTCAGCCTGCTGATCGCGCTCGGCCTCACCAACTGGTCGTGGACCTGCCGCATCGCCAGAAGCTCGACGCTGTCGCTGAAAAGCCAGGGCTATGTGCAGGCGGCCAACACGCTTGGCTATGGCGACGCCCGCATCATGGCCACCCAGATCCTGCCCAACCTGATCGGCCCGGTGCTGGTCATCGCGACGCTCGGCATGGGCGACGCCATCCTCGCCGAGGCGGCGCTTTCCTACCTCGGCCTCGGCATCCGTCCGCCGCAACCGAGCTGGGGCAACATGCTGACCGATGCGCGCGAACTGATCGTGATCGCGCCCTGGGCGGCCGTGTTCCCCGGCGTCGCCATCTTCCTCACCGTGCTTGGGCTCAATCTTCTGGGCGATGGCCTGCGCGACTGGCTCGACCCGCAGATGAGGACACGACGGGCATGAGCGGGGCATTGCTGGAAGTAAGGGACCTGCGGATCGACATCGGGTCGGGCGACAGCCGGCACAATGCGGTGGAGAATGTCTCCTTCTCGATCGACCGGGGCGAGACCTTCGGGCTGGTGGGCGAATCCGGCTGCGGCAAGAGCATCACCGCGCTTGCCGTTATCGGCCTGCTGCGGCGGCCGCTGGCCGTCACCGGCGGCTCGATCCGGTTCAAGGGCCAGGATCTGCGCAGTCTTTCGGCGCGCGAGATGCGCAAGCTGCGTGGCAACCGCATCGCCATGATCTTCCAGGAGCCGATGACGGCGCTCAATCCGCTCTCTCCGGTTGGCCGGCAGATAGCGGAAATGTTCGTGCTGCATCAGGGCGCGACCTGGCACGAGGCCGAGAAGAAGGCCGTCGAGGCGCTGGCGAGCGTGCAGGTGCCGGCGCCCGACCAGCGGGTCAAGAACTATCCGCACCAGATGTCGGGCGGCATGCGCCAGCGCGTGATGATCGCCATTGCGCTCGCCTGCGACCCCGACCTCCTGATAGCCGACGAGCCGACCACCGCACTCGACGTGACGGTGCAGGCCGAAATCTTGAAACTCATGCAGGAGCTTTGCGATGCGCGCGGCACCGCCGTGCTGATGATCAGCCACGATCTCGGTGTCATTGCGAAGATGTGCAGGCGCGTGGGCGTCATGTATGCCGGCCACATGGCCGAGGAGCGGGCGGTGGCCGATCTGTTCCGCACGCCGGCGCATCCCTACACCAGGGGCCTGCTCGGCTCGTTGCCGCGGCTCGGCTCGCGCGGCGCCCATGGCCGCAAGCGCCTGCAGGAGATCGAGGGTGTGGTGCCCTCCATCGCCGATTTCCCGAAAGGCTGCCGCTTTGAGCCGCGCTGCGAGCGGGCCACCGCGATCTGCGCCAGCACCCAGCCGGCCCAGGTCGATCTCGGGAACAATGGTTTCGTCAGGTGCTTCCACCATGAATAGCGCGCCAGAACCGCTGCTGCGGGTCGAGGACCTCAGCGTTCATTTCCCGGTGCAAGGCGGCGTCTTCAGCCGCACGCGCAGGCTTCTTGTTCGAGCGGTCAACAATGTCAGCCTGACGCTGAACAAGGGCGAGTGCCTGTCTGTGGTGGGGGAATCCGGCTGCGGCAAGTCCACGCTGGCCCTGTCGATCGTCGGCCTGCAGGCGCCGACCTCGGGAAGCATCCATTTCGAGGGCAGCCCGATCACCGGCAAGGTGCAACCCTCCCGCATCGAGCGTGCGCGCATGGCGCAGATCGTGTTCCAGGATCCCTATGCCTCGCTCAATCCGCGCCAGACGGTTTTCACCTCGCTTGCCGCGCCGCTCCGGCTGCACGGCATGGGTGGAAGCGAGGTCGAAGCGCGCGTGGAGGAGATGATGCGTCTCGTCGGCCTCAAGCCCGATCAGGCCGGGCGCTTTCCGCACGAGTTTTCCGGCGGCCAGCGCCAGCGCATCGGCATTGCCAGAGCGCTCATCCTCAATCCCAGGGTGGTCGTGCTCGACGAGCCGGTCTCGGCGCTCGACGTGTCGATCCGCGCGCAGATCATCAACCTGCTGCTGGAGCTGAAGGAGCGGCTGGAGCTTTCCTACATCATGATCAGCCACGATCTCAGCGTGGTCGAGCATATGAGCGACCGCGTGGCGGTGATGTATTTCGGCCAGATCGTCGAGACGGGGCGCTGGGAGAGCATCTTCGCCAACCCGATGCATCCCTATACGCGGCGTTTGCTCGGGGCCATTCCCGACCCCTTCGCAGAGCTTTCCGGCAAGAACCTGGTGGACGAGGCGCAAGCGCCCCGGCCGCCTTCGGGCTACGACTATTATCCGAAGGAATTCGACCGGCAGGATGTTTACAGCGCGCCGCAGCCCTCGCATCTCGTGGCGATGGCCGGCGACCATTGCGTGCGGCTGGCGCCCGTGGCATGAAGGATTTTGCCTGACTGAATTTGCACGCCCATGCCAAACTATCCAGCATCCTCATTTTGATTCAGGCTTCCATGACCGATCTCGACCATCCGGCACCCGATGTTTCGCGCGAGCAGGCCGGCCGGCTGGCCAGCGAGCACTTTGGCCTCACAGGCGAGCTGAGCCGCCTCGACAGCGAGCGCGACCAGAATTTTCGGCTCGTCTCGGATGCGGGGGAGTGGACGCTCAAGATCGTCAACGCCAGCGAGCCCGCCATTGAGAGCGAGTTTCAGGCCGCATTGCTCGAGCATCTCGGAGCGGTGGCGCCGCAGCTTGCCCTGCCGCGCCTGCGCAAGGCCGCTTCCGGTACAGCACTTGCCACCGTCACCACGGCGGCAGGTGCCCGCCACGCGCTGCGCATGGTTTCGTGGCTTCCCGGCCGGCCGCTGGCCGAAAGCGAGCGCACGCCTGAGGTGCTTCACTCGCTTGGCCGCATGCTTGGCCGCATGGACCGCGCGCTGCAGGGCTTCATCCATCCCGGTGCCTTGCGGGTGCTCGACTGGGACGTGCGCCGCGCCGGCCAGTCCCGCGCGCGGCTGCATCATGTCGCCGACGCCGCCGACCGGGCGCTGCTGGCACGCTTCCTCGACCGGTTCGAGGCGACCGTGGCGCCGCGCTTGCCGGCGCTGCGCGCGCAGGTGATCCACAACGACGCCAACGACTGGAACGTGCTGGTCGATCCACAACAGCCCGGCGAGGTGGCGGGCGTTATCGATTTCGGCGACGCGCTGCACACAGTCCTCATCGCCGAGGTCGCCGTGGCCTGCGCCTATGCCATGCTCGACCAGGACGACCCGATCGGCGCTGCGGCGCGCATCGCGGCCGGCTTCCATGCCGAATATCCGCTCCGCGAGGAGGAGGTCGACCTGCTTTTCGACCTGATCGCCGCGCGGCTGGTGATCAGCGTCACGCTTTCGGCGCAGCGCCGAGAGCGGACCGCCGACAACCCCTACCTGGCGATCAGCGAGGCGCCGGCCTGGCGGCTGCTTCGGCGGCTGGACGCGATGAACCCGCGCTTCGCGACCGCGATCCTGCGCATGGCCTGCGGCTTCGATGCAGCAGCCGGCGCGGGCGCGATCGTGGATTGGATCGACCGCAACGCCAGGAACTTCGCGCCGATCGTCCAGCCGCACCCGGCCACGCTGGCCAAGGCGCTGGTGCCCTATGGCGAGGCGGACCATCCCATGACCGTCGCCTCCGCCGCGGCCGAGCCGCAGGCCGCCTCGGACTGGTGGGACGCCCACGCGGCCGAGCACGGCATCGCGCTCGGCATCGGCCCCTGGGGCGAGGCGCGCACCGTCTATTCGGGCGACATGTTCCGTTCGCGCTTCGTCGAGGGCGAGCGTCGCATCCACCATCTCGGCCTCGACCTGTTCATGCCGGCCGGCACCAAGCTCCACACGCCGCTGGCCGCCGTGGTCAAAAGCGTCGAGATCGAAGAGGACCCGCTCGGCTATGGCGGGCTGGTGGCGTTGCTGCATGAGCCGGAAGGCTGCCCGCCCTTCGTCACCCTGTGGGGGCATCTCGCCCATGAAGCGGCGGCAAGGCTGAAGCCCGGCGACAGGCTGGAGGCCGGCGCGCTGGTGGGCGAAATGGGCAACCATGCCGAAAACGGCGGCTGGGCGCCGCACCTGCACCTGCAGATTTCGGCCGATCCGCAGCTTGCCGCTCGCGATATACTGGGCGTCGGCGAGGCACGCTATCTCGACGTCTGGCGCAGCCTTTTCCCCGATGCGACGACCCTAGCGGGCCTGCCGCCCGAGACGTTCGCGCAGACGGGCCGCAGCCGCGCGGAAATCGTGGCTGCGCGCAAGGCAACGCTGCTGCCCAACCTCTCCATCTCCTATTCCGAGCCGATCAAGTTCGTGCGCGGCGACGGCGCCTGGCTGATCGATGACCGCGGCCGCGCCTATCTCGACTGCTTCAACAATGTCTGCCATGTCGGCCACGCGCATCCGCATGTGGTCGAGGCGATCGCCACGCAGGCCGCGAGGCTAAACACCAATACGCGCTATCTGCACGACAACATCGTCGCCTATGCCGAGCGGCTGACGGCGACCCTCCCGCCGGAATTGTGCGTCGCTTCCTTCGCCTGTTCCGGCAGCGAGGCCAACAGCCTGATGCTGCGCATGGCGCGCAACCATACCGGCCGCGAAGAGGCGATCGTGCTCGACTGGGCCTATCACGGCACCACCCAGGAGCTGATCGAGCTCAGCCCCTACAAGTACAAGCGCAAGGGCGGCAAGGGCCGCATGCCGCATGTCTTCGAGGCGGCCATTCCCGACAGCTATCGCGCACCGGCCGACTGGCCGGTCGAGGAGCACGCCAGGCGCTTTGCCGCGAGCGTGGCCGAGCAGATCGAGACGATGCGCGGCCAGGGCCGCGCGCCGGCGCTGTTCCTTGCCGAATCCATCCCAAGCGTCGCCGGCCAGGTCTTCCTGCCGCCGGATTATCTGAAGGAAGTCTATGCCATGGTGCGCGCGGCCGGGGGCCTGTGCGTGGCCGATGAGGTGCAGGTCGGCTTCGGTCGCGTCGGCAGCCACTGGTGGGCGTTCGAGACGCAAGGCGTGGTGCCCGACATTGTCACCATGGGCAAGCCGATCGGCAATGGCCACCCGATGGCAGCACTGGTAACGACGCGCGAGGTGGCGGCGTCGTTCAACAACGGCATGGAATATTTCAACACCTTCGGCGGCAATCCGGTGTCCTGCGCCGCCGGCCTTGCGGTGCTCGACGTCATCGAGCAGGGCGACCTGCGCCGCAACGCGGCAGAGATCGGCGCCTATCTGGTCGAACGCTTCCGCGACATGCAGGCGCGCCACGAGGCCATTGGCGACGTGCGCGGAATGGGCCTGTTCCTCGGCATCGAACTGGTCGAAGACCGTCGAAGCAAGGTTCCGGCGACGGCGCTGGCGAAGAAGATCTGCGACGGCGTGCGCCGGCGCGGCGTGCTCATCGGCACCGAAGGGCCGCACGACAACGTGCTGAAGATGCGCCCGCCGATGATCTTCACGCGTGCCAATGCCGACCATCTGGTCGCGATCCTGGAAGAGACGTTCGAGGCGGTGTCGGCCGGCAGGGAATAGTCGCGGCCCTTTGGCTCGGCTTCCCGTGGGCGTTCGGACGATGTTGCCCACGTCGGCCGGGATTCGGAGCCTTCGAGAAAACATTTCCTAAAAATATCAGTTTTGGAAATTTCATTCCTGTCAAATCTCGGCGCGGCGGGGCAATGGTGCATCCAACAGGGACCACCCCGACCAGACCAAGGGCGACAGCATGCTACGGAAAGTCACGGCTCAACGAATGTGCAGCGTCTTCGCATGACGCGGCGGCGATGCTATTCGCCATGGTGACCTGACTGAACCCTTGAGCTGAAAATGATACTCCCCAATGTCGCGGCCGATGCCGTCCGGCACGAGCCCGCGGAAGCCTCCCCCATGGTCACGTTCGAGCGCGTGACCAAACGCTTCGGCAATGACGCGAAATCCTTCACCGCGCTCGATGGCGTCGACATGGCCGTCGGCCGCGGCGAGATCACCGGCATTATCGGCCGCTCCGGCGCCGGCAAGTCCACGCTCGTCCGGCTTGTCAACGGGCTCGAAAAGGCAAGCTCGGGCCGTGTGGTGGTCGACGGCACCGAGGTCGGAGGGCTGAGCGAGGCGGGCCTGCGCGGCCTGCGGCGGCAGGTCGGCATGATCTTCCAGCATTTCAACCTGCTGTCCTCGCGCACCGCATTCGACAATGTCGCGCTGCCGCTGGAGATTGCCGGCCTGGACCGCACCGCGATCAAGAAGAAGGTCGATCCGCTTCTCGATCTCGTCGGCCTCGGCGACAAGGCGGCGCGCTATCCGTCCGAACTGTCGGGCGGGCAGAAGCAGCGCGTCGGCATCGCCCGGGCGCTGGCCACGTCGCCGAAGCTGCTGCTCTCCGACGAGGCCACTTCCGCCCTCGATCCGGAAACGACGCAGTCGATCCTGGCGCTGCTGAAGCAGATCAATGCCGAGTTCGGCCTGACGGTCCTGCTGATCACGCATGAGATGGAAGTGGTGAAGGCCATCGCCTCGCATGTCGCGGTCATCGACCGGGGGCGCATCGTCGAGCAGGGGCGCACTTTCGACGTCTTCACCGCCCCGCAACACGAGACGACGAAGATCCTGCTGTCGTCCACGCTGGGCACCAGCCTGCCGGAATGGCTTCGCTCCAGCCTGAAGGCCGAGCCTTCCACGGGCGACCGCATTCTCGTGCGGCTCACCTTCTTCGGCGCAACGGCCTTCCAGCCGCTGACGGCGCGGCTGGTCACCGAGATCGGCGGCGAGGTCAACATTCTCGCCGGCTCCATCGAGGAGATCGCCGGCGAACCTTTCGGCACCCTCGTCGTCGCCTATCCGGCGGCGCCCGAGATTCTCGAGCGCGCCAACCGCTTCTATGCCGAAACCGGCCTGTCCACGGAGGTGCTCGGCTATGTCGCCTGAGATGCTTTTCGGCCTGCTCTGGAAGTCGCTGCTGCAGACGCTGCACATGGTGGCCGTGTCCGGCCTGGTGGGGGCGTTGATCGGCCTGCCGATCGGCATCTTCCTGGCCACCAGCGGCAAGGACGAGCTTTTCCCGGCACCAAAGCTCAATTACGTGATCGGGCTGGTCGTCAACGCCGCGCGGTCAACGCCGTTCATCATCCTGGTCGTGGCAATCATCCCGTTCACCCGGCTTCTGACCGGCACTTCGATCGGCACCACGGCGGCCATCGTGCCCCTGACCATCGCCACCATTCCCTTCTTCGCCCGCCTGGTGGAGGCGGCTATCCGCGAGATCGACAAGGGGCTGATCGAGGCTGCCCGCGCCATGGGCGCGACGCCGATGCAGATCGTGTTCAAGGTGCTTCTGGCCGAGGCCCGGCCGGCCATCCTGCTTGCCTTCACCATGACCATCGTCAGCCTGATCGGCTATTCGGCGATGGTCGGCGCGGTCGGCGGCGGCGGTCTCGGCGACCTCGGCATCCGCTATGGCTACCAGCGCTTCATGCCGGAGGTGATGCTGGCCGTGGTGATCGTGCTGATCGTTCTCGTGCAGTTGGTCCAGAGCGCAGGCGATGCGCTCGCCCGCCGCTTCGACAAGCGCAACCGCAAGAGCTGATTTCAATCCCTCCCTCCCAAGTCGTGTAACATCAAGGAGATACACATGATGAAGTTCCTCGCCTCTGTGGCGCTCGCCGCCCTCATCAGCGTTCCGGCGCTGGCCGAAGACATCAAGGTCGGCGTCACGCCCGGCGAGCACGCGCAGATCATGGAAAAGGTCAAGGAAGTCGCCGCCACCAAGGGTCTCAATATCGAGATCCTGGAATTCT
>JAEWHN010000246.1 GCA_023387775.1 Pseudomonadota bacterium
CGCCAGCGGTGCGGTATTCGCCCGTTGCCAGTGTGCGGGCGAGGATGTCGTTGTCATTGGTGGCTATGATGAGCCGCTCGACCGGCAGGCCCATGCGCTTTGCGGCGTAGCCGGCGAAGATGTCGCCGAAATTGCCCGTCGGCACGGTGAAGGAGACCGGCCTGTCCGGCGCCCCGAGCGAAATCGCCGAGGAGAAGTAGTAGACGATCTGGGCCATGATGCGGGCCCAGTTAATGGAGTTCACGCCCGACAGCGCGACGTGGTCGCGGAAGGGGTGATCGTTGAACATGTCCTTCACCAGGCCCTGGCAATCGTCGAAATTGCCTTCGATGGCCAAGGCGTGGACATTGCCCGCGGTGTGGGTCGTCATCTGGCGCTGCTGCACCGGCGAGACGCGGCCATGCGGGAACAGCACGAACATGTCGGTGCGGTCGCGCCCGGCAAAGGCGTCGATGGCCGCACCGCCGGTGTCGCCGGAGGTGGCGGCAGTGACGGTGGCGCGCTGTCCGCGCTCCGCCAGGACATGGTCCATCAGCCGGGCCAGCATCTGCATGGCCACGTCCTTGAAGGCCAGCGTCGGCCCGTGGAAAAGCTCCAGCACGAAGGTGTTGGCGCCGGTCTGTACCAGCGGGCAGACGGCCTCGTGGCGAAAGGTTGCATAGGCTTCGCGCACGATGCGCTCGAAGGCCGGCGCGGAGATCTCGCCGCCGAGGAAAGGCGTCAGCAGGCGGATGGCGAGGTCGGGGTAGGAAAGGCCGCGCATGGCGCGGATCTCGGCCGGGCTGAACTGCGGCCATTCGCTTGGAATGTACAGCCCGCCATCGCGCGCCAGCCCCGTCAGGACCGCGTCCGAAAATCCAAGTGCGGGGGCTTCCCCGCGAGTGCTGACATACTGCATCGTCATCCGTCTATTCCGGTCCAGCTCGCCGAACTCAAGCTGGGTGGTGAAAAACTGGGTCCTGTCAGTCGCATTTTTGCCGATCGATTGCTATACCACGCGCAACTTTGCGAGAGGGAAGTACGGCATATGACGTTTCTGAAGTTTCGATTGGTTAAAGGTCGTTCTCTGGCCGGGCTTGCGGTTTCGGGCCTGATGATTGCAGTCGCGGGGTGCCAGTCCGGTCAAAGCGGCAGCACGGCGGCGCAGCCGAAGGTTCTCGCCAGCGAGCTTCAGGCCTATTGCCCGCGGGTGACGCTGCGTGAAGGCACGGCCTATTTCAACACTTATGCCAAGGGCGGCCAGGACGATCCGGGCAAGCTGGTCTACCAGGCGTCCATTTCCGACGTCACGCGCAGCTGCAGCCGCGCCGACGGCACGATGACCCTTAACGTGGCGGCGGCGGGCAGGGTGGTGCCGGGACCGGCCGGAGTGCCGGGCAGCGTGAACATGCCGATCCGCGTCGCCGTGGTGCGCGGCGACGAGTTGCTCTATTCCAAGCTGCACACGGTCCAGGTTGCGATGCCGGATAGCTCGGCCGCACAGTTCGTCTTCAACGATCCGAACGTGACCTTCCCGCTCCCCACGGAAGCGAATGTGCAGGTCTTTGTGGGCTACGACGAGGGCCCGCCGGCCAAGAAGAAGTAACGGCCGGGTCACGCGTTTTCCGACCACTCCGACAAGGCGGCGAGGACGCCGTGGAAATCCTGCCAGCGGCGGATGACGGTCTCGGCACCGGCTTCCGTCAGCGCATCGGCGTGGCCCGGATAGCTGTGCGAGGCGCCCGTGAAGCCGATGGCGCGCATGCCCGCGGCGCGCGCGCCGGCGATGCCGTGGACCGAATCCTCGATCACGAAGGTGCGCTCCGGGTTGGCATTCAGCGTCTTGGCTGCGTGAAGGAAAACGTCCGGCGCGGGCTTCGGCTTTTTCGACGGGGTTTCCAGCGCCGAGAAGATGCGGCCGGAGAACAGCGGCAGCAGCCTGGTCCTCGATAGCGTGATTTCCAGACGAACCATCGCCGAATTTGAGCAGATGCAATAGGGCACGCCAACTGCCGCGACGGCCTGGTGCGCGCCTTCCAGGGCGCGGACTTCCGCCGCGAGGCGGCGGTCGACAAGCTGTTCCGCCTGATCGATCAACGAGGCCTTCAGCGGAATCTGCGACTGCTCCTCGATGCGCAGCATGATGTCCTTGAAGGTCAGTCCGGCATAGACTTCCGCCAGTTCCTCAGGCGAGATCGGGAAGCCGGCCTCGGTCAGAAGCTCGGCCTCGACGCGGGCGGCGATGATTTCTGAATCGACGAGCACGCCGTCGCAATCGAAAATGACGAGATCGGGCTGGGTCATGGCAATCCGGGGAAAACGGGGAGGGCAGGCCGCAAAACGGCATATGCGGGTTCAGGCCGCTGCATACACTATCAGCGCCCGATCCGCAAATTCGCGCCGCCCCTGATCGACAAATTCGGCCCCCTGCTTCACCAATTGTTTACCCTGATCGGTAACCATAACAACCTGTAAACAGTAACGCGTAATCCGGGTGTCTGAATGTCCGCCGTGCGTCTTTCCGCCGACCTTTCCTCCACGCCGCAAAAAGCCGACTGGCTGGATACGATCCTGAAGGGAGATTGCGTCGCTGCGCTCAACAAGCTGCCCGAGAAGTCGGTCGACGTCATCTTTGCCGATCCGCCCTACAATCTTCAGCTGAACGGAGAGCTGTTGCGTCCGGATCAGTCCAAGGTGGACGCGGTCGATGACGCCTGGGACCAGTTCGACAGCTTCGCGGCCTACGACGCCTTCACCCGTGCCTGGCTCTTGGCGGCGCGCCGCGTGCTGAAGCCGAATGGCACCATCTGGGTCATCGGCTCCTATCACAACATCTTCCGCGTCGGTGCCTCGATGCAGGACCTGGGCTACTGGATCCTCAACGATATCGTGTGGCGCAAGACCAACCCGATGCCGAATTTCCGCGGACGCCGCTTCCAGAACGCGCATGAGACGATGATCTGGGCTTCGCGCGACGCCAATACGAAGAACTACACCTTCAACTACGACTCGCTGAAGGCGGCCAATGACGACGTGCAGATGCGCTCCGACTGGCTGTTCCCGATCTGCACCGGTTCGGAGCGGCTGAAGAACGACGATGGCGACAAGCTGCACCCGACGCAGAAGCCGGAGGCGCTGCTGGCGCGCATCATGATGGCCTCGACCAAGCCGGGCGACGTGGTGCTCGATCCTTTCTTCGGCTCCGGCACCACGGGGGCCGTGGCCAAGCGCCTTGGCCGCCATTTCGTCGGCATCGAGCGCGAGCAGGAATATATCGACGCCGCGAAGGCGCGCATCGATGCGGTGAAGCCGCTGGAAAGCGCCACGCTGACCGTGCTTTCGGGCAAGCGTGCCGAGCCGCGCGTGGCCTTCGTGTCGCTTATCGATTCCGGCATGATGAAGCCGGGAACCGTCCTTTACGATTCGAAAAAGCGCTGGGCCGCGACCGTGCGCGCCGACGGCACGCTGGCGGTGGGCGACCAGGCCGGCTCCATCCACCGCCTCGGCGCGGCGGTGCAGGGGCTGGACGCCTGCAACGGCTGGACCTTCTGGCACTATGAACGCAATGGCGGCCTGACCCAGATCGACGAGCTGCGGCGCATCGCGCGCCTGGGCATGGAGCGGGCCGGCGCATGACCGGCCGCGCCCCGGCGCATCACCAGTTACCGATGAGCCGGGCTCCAGTCACCGGCTGATCCCGAAACGCTCGAGGTCTTCCTCGAGCGTTTTGGCATTCCGGAACAGCACCGCGTGCCAACCGGCGGCCTTTGCGCCTTCCACATTCGGCAGGCTGTCGTCGATGAAGATGGTGGCCGAGGGCTGGAGGCCGAATGTCGCGGCGTGGTGGTCGTAGATGCTGCGGTCGGGCTTGATCATGCCGATCTCGCCGGAGACGGTGACGCCCCGAGGCCGGTTGAGGAACGAGAAACGCTGCCTGGCCTCGTGGAACGTGTCTGCGGCGAAGTTCGTCAGCATCGTCACGTCGTGGCCGGCATTGATCAGGTCTTCCATGATGGCGACGCTGTCGTCATAGGCGTGCGGCACCATCTCGTGCCAATGGCGACGGAAGTTGCGGATGTTTTCCTCATGGTCGGGGTGCTGCGCGATCAGCAGCTCCTCGGCTTCTTCCCAGGTCCGGCCGCGATCCTGCTCGATGTTCCAGTCCTGGGTGCAGACCGTGTCGAAGAACCACTTGCGCTCCGCCTCGTCTGGGATCAACCGGCTGAACGGCAGGGCAGGATCGTAGTGGATCAGCACCTTGCCGATGTCGAAGACGATGTGGCGGATCTCGGTCATTTGGGCCTCTTTGTTGCGTGGGAATCAGGGCTTTCTGGTCGCGCCGGGTATGGCAGCCTCGATTGCCTTTTTCATGACGGTGGGGAGAGCCTCGCCATGCAGCGTCTCCGCCGCCGCCCAGAAATGGCCGTGCGGCGCGGCCGCGCCGGAAACCTCGGCGCGGTAGACGTGCAGTTCCAGCGCGAAATGGGTGAAGACGTGGCTGATGCTTCCGGCCCGCCGCCAATCGGCCGGGAAGGGGGCGGCGTCGGCTGACGTGTCGCCGTCGACACGGGCGGTCCAGCCCGTGGTCGGCACCTCGGTCATGCCGCCGAGCAGCCCCTTTTCCGGGCGCTTGCGCAGCAGGACCGCGCCGTCTGACCGGACCGCAACGAAGGCGGCTCCCTGCCGCGACGGCTTTTCGGCCTTGGGCGCGCGAACGGGATAAAGCTCGGGATCGGCATTGCCCAGAACCCGGCATTGTTCCCGCAGCGGGCAGAGCATGCAGCGCGGGCGGCGCGGGGTGCAGATGGTGGCGCCGAGGTCCATCATCGCCTGGGCGAAGTCGCCGGGCCTCTCCTCGGGCACCAGTGTTTCCAAAAGGCTGCGGATCTCCGGCTTGGCATCGGGCAGGGGCGTGTCGATCTCGAACAGGCGCGACATGACGCGCTCGACATTGCCGTCCATCACCGCCGCCGGCAGCCCGTAGGCGATGGCCGCGACCGCCGCCGCCGTGTAGGGGCCGATGCCGGGCAGGGCGCGCAGGCCAGCCTCGGTCCCCGGAAACGCGCCGCCATCGCGGGCGACAGCCTCGGCGCAGGCCTTGAGGTTGCGGGCGCGGGAATAGTAGCCCAGCCCGGCCCAGGCCTTCATGACCTCGTCGCTTTCAGCGGCGGCAAGTGCCTGCACATCCGGCCATTTTTCCAGAAATGCGCGGAAATAGGGCTTCACCGCCTCGACGGTGGTCTGCTGCAGCATGACCTCCGACAGCCAGACGCGATAGGGATCGGGACGCACGCCGGCTGCGAATTCGCGCGGAGATATCCGCCACGGCAACTCGCGATGATTATCGTCGTACCAGGCGAGGAGACGCGAGGCGACTGTGGGCTGGGCCGCCTCGATGCTCTTGCGGGACGTGACTGGTGATGCCATTGATCGCCGGATTGCTACGCGCCCTTGCCGGGCGAAACCTTATCTGGAGAACGCACATGGCAGGGAAAAAGCCGTTCGGCAATCCCGTTCCGGTCAGCGATCTCGCCAGCGAGATTCTCGATCCGGTGCTGCGCAAGCGCGCCGGCATTTCGGTCGGGCTGGTCCAGTCCTGGGAAGAGATCGTGGGCCCGCGCCTCGCGCTCAAGTCGCGGCCGGAAAAGATCCAGTGGCCACGCCGCCTGCACGAGGACGATCCTTTCGAGCCGGCGACGCTGGTTGTGGCCTGCGAAGGGCTGGCCGCGCTGCACTTGCAGCACGAGACGGGTGAGGTCATCGGCCGTGTGAACGCCTTCCTCGGCTTCAATGCCATCGGGCGCCTGCGCATCGTGCAAAAGCCGATTGCAGACACGACGCCGCCGCCCAGGCCACGGCCCCGCCAATTGAACGAGGCGGAGCGCACACGCCTCCATGATACGGTGGCGATGATCGAGGATGAGGGATTGCGCGCCTCGCTTGAAAGGCTGGGCGCGACGATCATCGGCACAAAACAAAGAAAGCCATGACTTTCTTCTCTCGGATTCGTGATCGCGGATGAAAAATTTGGTAATTGGATTGGGGATTTGGATGCCTTAATTCGTGCCAACTCTCGCTTTTTGTTGCTTCGGCATCGCACACTCAAACGG
This sequence comes from Pseudomonadota bacterium, assembly GCA_023387775.1. Classification (GTDB taxonomy): domain Bacteria; phylum Pseudomonadota; class Alphaproteobacteria; order Rhizobiales; family Rhizobiaceae; genus Pseudaminobacter. Next base: position 6,090 of record JAEWHN010000246.1, read on the forward strand.
CAGGCAGGTGATTCGCATGACCCGTTCCATTTCACGCAGAACTGTTATTTCCTCGCTGGCTGCTGTTCCGGCCATGCTGGTGCTTGCCGGCTGCAACGACGAATCGAGCGAAGCCGCCGGCGTTCAGGAAGCTGCAACGCCAGCTGCCCCGGCCACGCCGGCGGTCGAGGCGCCGAAGCCGCAGGGCTCGGTGGACATGGCCAAGCTGCTGCAGCCCGGCGCGCTGCCCGACGAGGTGCTGGGCAAGGCCGACGCGCCGGTGACCATCGTGGAATATGCCTCGATGACCTGCAGCCACTGCGCGCACTTCGCCAACACGACCTTCCCGGAGCTGAAGACGAAGTATATCGACACCGGCAAGGTGCGGTTCATCCTCCGCGAATTCCCCTTCGATCCGCGCGCGGAAGCGGCTTTCATGCTTGCCCGCTGCTCGAAGGACAATTATTTCCCGATGGTCGAGGTGCTGTTCAAGCAGCAGGAGAACTGGGCCGGCGTGCAGGACGCCAAGGCCGCGCTGCTGCAAATCGCCAAATTGGCCGGTTTTTCACAGGAGTCGTTCGAGGCCTGCTTGACGGACCAGAAGCTTCTGGACGATGTCAGGGCAGTACAGCGACGCGGTGCGGAAGAATTTGGGGTCGACTCCACCCCGTCCTTCTTCATCAACGGCAAGATGTACAAAGGGGCGATGTCTATTGAGGAAATGTCGGCGATTATCGACGGCATGCTCTGACGGCTCGGCTATGCCGGGGCGCGTGCGCTTCGGCACGCCTGCGGTTGCGGGGCCGCGCCCATGAAGTTTTCCCGCCTGCGGCTTCTCGGTTTCAAGTCATTCGTCGAGCCAGGTGAGTTCGTGATCGAACGCGGCCTCACCGGCATCGTGGGGCCGAACGGCTGCGGCAAGTCCAATCTGGTCGAGGCGCTGCGCTGGGTGATGGGCGAAAGCTCATACAAGAACATGCGCGCCTCGGGCATGGACGACGTGATCTTTTCCGGCTCCGGCAACCGGCCCGCGCGCAACACCGCCGAAGTCACGCTTTTTCTCGACAACACAGACCGCACAGCGCCGGTGGCCTTCAACGATGCCGACGAGCTGCAGGTTTCGCGCCGCATCGAGCGCGAGGCCGGCTCGGTCTACCGCATCAACGGCAAGGAAGCGCGCGCCAAGGACGTGCAGCTTCTGTTTGCCGACCAGTCGACCGGCGCGCGCTCGCCTTCGATGGTGGGGCAGGGGCGCATCGGCGAGCTGATCCAGGCAAAGCCGCAGGCGCGACGGGCGCTTCTGGAAGAGGCGGCCGGAATTTCCGGCCTGCACACCCGCCGTCATGAGGCGGAGCTGCGCCTGCGCGGAGCGGAACAGAATCTCGAGCGCCTCGACGACGTAGTCGGCGAGCTGGAAAGCCAAATCGAAAGCCTGAAGCGGCAGGCGCGGCAGGCCTCGCGCTTCAAGAACCTGTCGGCCGATATCCGCAAGGCGGAAGCCACGCTGCTGCACCTGCGCTGGACACAGGCCAAGACGCAGGAAGGCGAAGCACGCTCGGCGCTGGCAACCGCCACCTCGCTTGTGGGCGAACGCGCTGCCGCCCAGATGGCCGCCGCCAAGGAACAGGCGATCGGCGCCCACCGCCTGCCGGAACTGCGCGAGGCGGAAGCCGCTGCCGGGGCAATCTTCCAGCGGTTGACGATCGCGCGCACCCAGATCGAGGAGGAGGCCGGCCGTGTGCGCGCGCGCCAGGCCGAGATCGAGCGGCGGCTGCAGCAGCTCGACGCCGATATCGCCCGCGAGGAGCAACTTGTCCGCGACAATGGCGACATCCTCGCCCGCCTGGCCGAGGAAGAAGAGACGCTGCGAGACGAAAACGACGGTGCAGACGACCGCGAGGTCGCCACGCGCGCCGCACTCGAGGAGGCGGCCGCCACGCTGGCGTCGAGCGAAGCGGCGCTGGCCAGACTGACCGCCGAGCGGGCGGAGGCTGCGGCCTCGCGCACCCAGTTCGAACGCGCGCTACGCGAAACCGCCGAGCGCCGGGACCGCTTCGCGCGCCAGCTGGCAGAGGTTGACCGCGAGGTTTCGGAAATCGCCGCGCGCATAGCCGGGCTTGCCGACCCGGCCGAGAAGAAGTTTTTGGCCGACGAGGCCCAGGCCGCCCTTGAAGAGGCGGAGCTGGGTGCTGGCGAGGCCGAGCGGATGGTCGGCGAAGCCCGTGCCGCCGAGGCCGCCGCGCGGCTGCCGCTGCAGGAGAGCCGGGCGGCGCTGGCGCAGGTGGAGACCGAGGCGCGGACGCTGGCCAAGATCCTCAACGCCGCGAGCAGCGACGGCTTCCCCGCCGTGCTGGAGCAGATCAGCGTCGAGCGCGGCTTCGAGACCGCGCTGGGCGCAGCTCTAGGCGAGGACCTCGACGTGCCGCTCGACCCGGCGGCGCCGGTGCATTGGGGTGACAGCCAGCCGTCCGCCGGCGATCCTGCCTTGCCGGAGAGCGTGCAGAGCCTGGCCACTGTTGTCCGTGCGCCAATGCAGCTTGCGCGGCGCCTGGCGCAGATCGGCATCGTCGAGCCGGGCGAGGGGCCGCGCCTGCAGGCGCTTCTGGCGCCGGGGCAAAGGCTAGTGAGCCGCGACGGCGCGCTGTGGCGCTGGGACGGTCTTACCGCAAGCGCCGATGCGCCCACCGCCGCCGCGCTGCGCCTGGCCCAGAAGAACCGGCTGGCCGAGCTTGAAGACGAAGCGGTGGAGGCCGCCGACAAGGTGCGCGCGGCCGAGAAGGGGCTGGCCGAGGCGGAAGCTGCCGTGCGCCAGCGCATTGACCAAGAACGCCTGTCGCGCCAGGCGTGGCGCGATGCGCAGCATGCGGTCGACCAGGCGCGCGACGCCTTGGCCAAGGCGGAGAAGGCGGCGGGCGAGCTTTCCAGCCGCTGCGCCGCGCTTGAGGATGCACGCGCCCGCATCGAGGCGGACCACGAGGAAGCTGCCGCCGCCTGTATCGAGGCGGAGGAAATGCTGGCCGATGCGCCGGACCTCGGCGATTTGCAGGCCCGGCTCGACGAGGCGGCTGCACGCGTCGCGCGCGACCGCGCAGCGGTTGCCGACGCGCGGGCAGTGCATGACGGGCTGAAGCGCGAGGCGGATGCGCGCACGCGCCGGCTGGAATCGATTGCGCTGGAGCGACGCAACTGGACGCTGCGCGCGGAGAACGCGGCCGTGCACATCGCTTCGCTGCACGAACGGCAGGCCGAGGCGGCGGAGGAGCGCGAAAGGCTGATCGATGCGCCCGACGAGATCGACGAGCGCCGGCGCAGCCTGATGTCGCAGCTTTCGAAGGCGGAGGTCGAACGCAAGGCGGCTGCCGACCGGCTGCAGGAAGCGGAAAACAGGCAGGCGGTTCTGGACAGGTCTGCCACCGAGGCGATCCAGGGGCTGTCGGAGGCGCGCGAGGCGCGGGGCCGCGCCGAGGAGCGCCTGACCGCCGCTGACGATCGCCGCAAGGAGATCGAGGCGCGCATCCACGAAGCGCTGAACACCGCGCCGCATCTGGTCATCCGTCACACAGGCCTGGAGCCCGACGACCCGCTGCCCGACACGGCCGAGGTGGAGCGCCGGCTGGAGCGGCTCAAGATCGAGCGCGAGCGGCTGGGCGCGGTGAACCTGCGCGCCGAGGAGGAACAGCGCGAGCTTTCCGAGCGCCACGATGCAATCGTTTCGGAGCGCGACGACGTGATCGAGGCGATCCGCAAGCTGCGCCAAGCGATCCAGAGCCTGAACCGAGAGGGCCGCGAGCGCCTGCTGGCCGCCTTCGACAAGGTGAATGTCGAATTCCAGCGGCTGTTCACCCACCTCTTCGGCGGCGGCACGGCCGAGCTGCAGCTGATCGAATCGGACGATCCGCTGGAGGCAGGCCTCGAAATCCTCGCCCGCCCGCCCGGCAAGAAGCCGCAGACCATGACGCTGCTTTCCGGCGGCGAGCAGGCGCTGACGGCCATGGCGCTGATCTTCGCGGTGTTCCTCACCAACCCGGCGCCGATCTGCGTGCTGGACGAGGTGGACGCGCCGCTCGACGACCACAATGTCGAGCGCTTCTGCAACCTGATGGACGAGATGGCGCGCACGACCGAGACGCGCTTCGTCATCATCACCCACAACCCAATCACCATGGCGCGCATGAACCGCTTGTTTGGCGTGACCATGGCCGAGCAGGGCGTGAGCCAGCTGGTTTCGGTGGATCTGCAGGCCGCCGAACGCATGCGCGAGGCGAGCTGAGCGCCGCGCCTTGTTGCACGAGGTTCGGTGCCCCAAATTCTTTACCTCGGCGCAGCCAACTGGTAACTGACACCTATTGGCATAACTGCCTCCGGTCGCAGCCTACCCGGTCAAAACAAGGACACCGAGATCGCACATCGCAGCCTTTGCGGTGTGCCTGCGTTGGGGGCCTCATAGGAAAGGCGCTCACCCTTGTCGCAATCCAACGTCTACTCAGAACTCACGCAACTCGGCAAAGACACGCCGATCCCCGCCCGCCCCGAAGAGGCCGTGCTGGAGCGGGTGAACAATCCGCAGGCAGGCACGCGCTATTGCGTCCGCTTCACCGCGCCCGAATTCACCTCGCTTTGCCCGAAAACCGGCCAGCCCGATTTCGCTTATCTGATGATCGACTACGTTCCGGGCGAATGGCTGATCGAAAGCAAGTCGCTGAAATTGTTCCTGACTTCCTTCCGCAACCACGGCGCATTCCACGAGGATTGCACCGTGACGATCGGCAGGCGGCTGGTTGAATGCCTGGAACCCGAATGGCTCAGGATCGGCGGCTACTGGTACCCGCGCGGCGGAATTCCCATCGACGTCTTCTATCAGACCGGCGCGGCGCCGGCCGATGTCTGGATCCCGGAGCAAGGCGTCCCGGCCTATCGCGGGCGGGGCTGAAGCCGCCAAGGCGCTCACGCCTCGTTTCCCTCCAGCAACGCCCGTTCGCGTCCGAGGATCTCGATCAGGATGTCCATCACGGCACGAACGCGAGGCGAGCGCCTTACATCCTCGTGAACCACAAGCCAGATATCGCGGGAGGGCACGCTCTCCCGCTCCATGCAAACAAAACGCTCATCCAGTTCGAGCACGATGTCGGGATGCCGCTGGCGCAACAGCCCCAGACGCGGTGACAGAAACAGGCTGGCGAAGGCCGGCGGCGCGCTGACCCGAACCGTCCCCGATAAACCGGACCCGCGCCCTTGCGCGACGCGCTGGAGCGCAAACACGTCTTCCTCCAGGCGCTCCACCTGCTCCCGCACATGCTCGCCCTCGGGCGTGAGCTCATAGCCGCGTGGCAGGCGGTCGAAGAGACGAATGCCGAGCGCACCCTCGAGCGAGGCGATACGCCGCGCCACGGTGGAATGGTCTACCCGGAGGGTACGGGCAGCCGCCGACAGGCTGCCGGTGCGGGCCAGTTCGGCGAAGAATCTGAGGTCATCCCAGTCCACGTTGCGCAAAAATCCCCAGACACATGGCGAAAATTCCGAATAACAGCCAAGCCGATCTCAGGCCAGTCTGCATCTCCTCAAATCCGGAGATCAGACATGACCAAAGTTGTTCGCATTCATGAAGTCGGGGCCCCCGATACCCTGCGGCTCGAGGAGATCGAGCTTCGCGCTCCCGGCCGTGGCGAGGTGCTCGTCCGCCAGTCCTTCGCCGGTGTAAATTATGTCGACGTTTATCATCGCACCGGTCTGTATGCGCTTCCGCATATCCCGGCCGTCCTCGGCGTGGAGGGCGCCGGAACAGTCGAAGCCGTTGGCCCGGATGTGGATTCCATACGTGTCGGCGACCGCGTCGCCTATACGGCACTCCCGGTCGGGGCCTACGCGGCGGCGCGGCTGATCCCGGCGGACCGCCTCCTTCGCCTGCCACCGGCGGTCCAGGAGCAGAGCGCGGCAGGCGCCATGCTGCGCGGCGTCACGGCTCATATGTTGCTTCACCGCATCTATCCGGTCGGCCCGGGCGCCACACTTCTGGTTCATGCCGCTGCGGGAGGATTGGGCCTCGTGTTGACCCAATGGGCGAAGCTCCTGGGCGCCACCGTGATCGGCACCGTCGGCAACGAAGAAAAAGCCGAGATCGCAAGCGCTGCCGGCCTCGATCACGCGATCCTCTACCGGAATGTCGATTTCGTCTCCGCTGTCAGGGAGATCACCGACGGTCGCGGTGTCGATGTGGCTTATGATGGCATCGGCGGCCCGACGCTGCTCAAGACCTTCGATGCCGTGCGTTCGTTCGGCACTGTGGCAAGCGTCGGTCAGGCTGGCGGACCGATCCCGCCGATCGAGGTGGCGCAGCTTGGTCCGCGTCGCTCGCTTTCGCTCTCCAGGCCAAGCGTGTTCGGCTACATGACGGAAGTGGAAGCCTATCGCGCGGCTGCGACAGCCTTCCTGTCACGGCTGGAGCAAGGCCAGCTCCGAGCATCCGTGGGCGCCGTTTACCCCCTGGCCGACGCTGCGGAGGCCCATCGGGATCTCGAAGCCCGGAGCACGACCGGTTCAATCCTGCTCGCTGCCTGATCCGTTATCGATCCTCCCCTGCCTCCACCCCTGCGTTCCTGACCATCGCCAGATCCTGGTCAGGCCCGCTCTGTGGTGTTTCGGGTGACGGCGGGGCTGGCCTCGTACCAGCCTTTCGAGCGGTTCACGATCCAGACAACCGAGAGCATGACCGGGACTTCGATGAGGACGCCGACGACCGTTGCGAGCGCAGCTCCGGACTGGAACCCGAAGAGGCTGATGGCGGCGGCGACCGCGAGCTCGAAGAAGTTGGAGGCGCCGATCAGGGCCGACGGGCCGGCCACGCAGTGTTGCTCCCCGGACATCCGGTTCAGCAGGTAGGCAATGCCCGAATTGAAATAGACCTGGATCAGGATCGGCACCGCGAGCAACGCGATGATGGTCGGCTGCGCGATGATCTGTTCGCCCTGGAAGCCGAACAGAAGCACTAGCGTCGCCAGCAGAGCGATAAGGGACAGGGGCTGGAGCCTTGCCAGCAAGGCATCGAGCGACTGTGTGGTGCCCGCCCTGGTCAGGCGATTGCGAAGCACCTGCGAGATCGCGACCGGGATCAGGATGTAGAGCGCCACCGAGATCAAGAGCGTGTCCCAGGGCACGGTGATCGCCGACAGGCCCAGCAGCAGCCCGACGATGGGAGCGAAGGCGACGATCATGATTGCGTCGTTGAGCGCCACCTGAGACAGCGTGAAGTGGGGTTCGCCCTTTGTCAGGTTCGACCACACGAACACCATCGCCGTGCACGGGGCGGCCGCGAGGATGATGAGACCCGCAATGTAGGAATCGATCTGGTCGGCGGGCAGCAGCGGCCGGAACAGCCAGCCCACGAACAGCCAGCCCAGCAGCGCCATGGAGAAGGGCTTGATCGCCCAGTTGACGACCAGCGTGACGCCGATGCCGCGCCAGTAGCTCCCGACCTTCTTCAGCGAGGCGAAATCGATCTTGAGCAGCATCGGGATGACCATCAGCCAGATGAGGATGGCGACGGGAATGTTCACCTTCGCGACCTCGGCCGCGCCGATGGCATGGAAGACGCCGGGCATGAAATGGCCGAGCGCGATGCCGGCGAGAATGCACAGCAAGACCCAGACGGACAGATAGCGTTCGAAAGTGGACATCAGACCGACCTTTCCGTCGGCTTGGTCGCGCCTTCCATCGCGCCGATCTGGCGCAGATGCTGCTCGACCGCCATGCGGTCGATGGTGGCCAGCGGCAGGCTGACGAAGGCGAGGATGCGGTTCTTGAGGAAGCGGGCCGTCTCGGCGAATGCCCGCTGTATCTCAACCTCCGTGCCCTCGACCGCCGCCGGGTCTTCAATGCCCCAGTGCGCGGTCATTGGATGGCCGATCCAGACGGGGCAGGCTTCGCCCGCCGCGCTGTCGCAGACTGTGAAGATGAAGTCCATTTGCGGCGCGCCCGGATCGGCGAAGACGTCCCAACTCTTCGAAGTCACGCCCTCGGTCGAATAGCCAAGCGCCTCCAGCTCCCGGATGGCATGCGGGTTCACCTGTCCCTTGGGCTGGCTTCCCGCGGAATAGGCGCGGAAACGGCCGTTTCCCTCGGCATTCAGGATCGCCTCGCCCAGAATGGAGCGGGCGGAATTGCCCGTGCACAGGAAGAGCACGTTGTAGGTCTTTTCGGTCATGATCGTTCCGTCGGTTTAGGTCGAAGCCCTGTTGCGCTGGGTCATGACCGCAGCGTCTCGGGCGCACAGCATGGGGCCAGGTCGGCGATCAGCGGCGCACAGAGTTCCGCGTTGCCGCCACAGCAGTCCTTGAGCAGGAACAGCATCAGGCCACGCAAGCCGCTGAGATCGGCGCGGTAGATGATCGAACGGCTCTGGCGCTCGCTCGTGACCAGACCGGCTCGGGACAAAGTCGCCAGGTGGGCTGACATGGTGTTCTGGGGCACGTCCTGCATGCGGGCAAGCTCTCCCGCCGGGATGCCGTCGGGCTCGCGCTTGACGAGCAGGCGGAAGGTCTCGAGACGAGTCGATTGGGCCAGTGCGGCAAGTGCCGCGATTGCTTCTTGCGATTCCATATTTCCAGAATAATCGATATATTGGATGCGTCAAGAACCTGCTGCGTTGGCCAGGCGGACGGCGGCAAATTGTTGAAGAAAACGGTGAGCTGAAGTGGCTGGGGCGCCTGGATTCGAACCAGGGAATGGCGGTACCAAAAACCGCTGCCTTACCGCTTGGCTACGCCCCAATCGTCGACGCGTTCGAGTCGAGTCAGTGCGGCTTATATTCAGTGCGATCGAAAAGCACAATCTCGCGGCCGCAAATTTTGGTGCGGCGGCGCAGACGGGCTACCGGGGCCGAGGCCACCGCGTTATGGCCCCCACACCGCCAGCTCGTTGCCGGCCGGGTCGGTGAAGTGGAAGCGGCGGCCGCCGGGGAAGGCAAAGATCGGCCGCACGATGTTGCCGCCGGCATCCTGCACCGCCGCAAGCGTTTCTTCCAGATTTTGCGAATAAAGAACCGGCAGCGGTTTGGACACGGCGCCCGCGGCGTCGGCGTCGAAACCGCCTTCGAGCCCCTCGTCGAAGGCCGAATAGGTGGGGCCGTAATCGGTGAAGGTCCAGGAGAAGGCGGCGGCGTAGAACGCCTTGACGCTGTCCAGCGTGCCGCCGGTGGCCGGCAGTTCCAGATAGTCCAACTTTCCGGTGTGTTTCATGGTGTCCTCGTGTTCTCTTTATGTTCTAGGCAATTTGTGCGGGGCGCACAAGCCTTTGGACAAGAGCTTTCCTTAATCGATTGTAGGAGTTGATCGGGGCGAAGCACATGTTGCCTTTCGCAGCGCAGCAATTTAACGCTTCGCGAACATAGGAGCCGCGGACATAGGCAGGCCGCCGCGGTCGAATGGCGAGGAACGAGCATGACCAAGTGGGTGTACACCTTTGGAGATGGTGCTGCCGAAGGGCGAGCCGGCGACAAGAATTTGCTGGGCGGCAAGGGCGCCAACCTGGCGGAGATGTGCAGCCTTGGCCTGCCGGTGCCACCCGGATTCACCATCACCACGGAAGTCTGCAACGCGTTTTACGCCAACGGCCGCACCTATCCGGCGGGGCTGGAAGAGCAGGTGGGCGCCGCGCTCGACCATATCGGCCGGATCACCGGGCGCAATTTTGGCGATCCCGAAAAGCTGCTGCTGGTCTCCGTCCGCTCGGGCGCGCGCGCCTCGATGCCGGGCATGATGGACACCGTGCTCAATCTCGGCCTGAACGACGGGACGGTCGAAGCGCTGGCCGCCGATTCGGGCGATGCGCGCTTTGCCTATGACAGCTACCGCCGCTTCATCCAGATGTATTCGGACGTTGTCATGGGCCTCGACCATGAGGTGTTCGAGGAAATCCTGCAGGAAGAGAAGGCGCGGCTGGGCCACGAACTCGACACCGAGCTGACCGCCGAAGAGTGGCAGGACGTGATCGCGCTCTACAAGGCTAAGGTCGAGGAAGAGCTGGGCACTCCGTTCCCGCAGGACCCGAAGGAGCAGCTGTGGGGCGCCATCGGCGCCGTGTTCTCCAGCTGGATGAACCACCGCGCCATCACCTATCGCCGCCTGCACGACATTCCCGAAAGCTGGGGCACCGCGGTCAATGTGCAGGCCATGGTGTTCGGCAACATGGGCGACAGCTCGGCCACGGGCGTTGCCTTCACGCGCAACCCGTCCACCGGCGAGAACGTGCTCTATGGCGAGTTCCTGGTGAATGCGCAGGGCGAGGACGTGGTGGCCGGCATCCGCACGCCGCAGAACATCACCGAGGCCGCGCGCATCGGCGCAGGCTCCGACAAGCCGTCGCTGCAGAAGCTGATGCCTGCTGCCTTCGCTTCCTTCATGGAGATCTCGGAACGGCTGGAAAAGCACTACCGCGACATGCAGGACCTGGAATTCACCATCGAGCGAGGCAAGCTGTGGATGCTGCAGACCCGCTCTGGCAAGCGCACCGCCAAGGCGGCGCTTAAGATCGCGGTGGACATGGCCGCGGAAGGGCTGATCAGCAAGGACGAGGCGGTGACGCGCATCGACCCGGCCTCGCTGGACCAGCTTCTGCACCCGACCATCGACCCGAAGGCCGAGCGCAACGTCATCGCCATCGGCTTGCCGGCCTCGCCGGGTGCTGCGACCGGCGAGATCGTCTTCTCCTCCAACGAGGCGGAGGAAATGCGCGCGATCGGCAAGAAGGTCATCCTGGTGCGCATCGAGACCAGCCCGGAGGACATCCACGGCATGCACGCCGCCGAGGGCATCCTGACGACGCGCGGCGGCATGACCAGCCACGCCGCGGTGGTGGCCCGCGGCATGGGCAAGCCCTGCGTCTCGGGCGCGGGCTCGCTGCGCGTGGACTACAAGGCGGGCACCATGACGGCGATGGGCACCACCTTCCACAAGGGCGACATCGTCACCATCGATGGGGGCACCGGCCAGGTGCTGAAGGGGGCGGTGCCGATGCTGCAGCCCGAGCTCTCCGGCGACTTCGCCGCGATCATGGAGTGGGCCGACAGCATCCGGCGCATGAAGGTGCGCACCAATGCCGAAACCCCGGCGGACGCTCGCATGGCGCGCTCATTCGGCGCCGAAGGCATCGGCCTGTGCCGCACCGAGCACATGTTCTTCGAGGGTGAGCGCATCCTGGCCATGCGCGAGATGATCCTCTCTGACACGGAGAAGGGCCGCCGCGCCGCCCTTGCCAAGCTTCTGCCGATGCAGCGTTCGGACTTTACCGAGCTGTTCGAGATCATGGCCGGCCTGCCGGTCACCATCCGCCTGCTCGATCCGCCGCTGCACGAGTTCCTGCCCAAGACGGACGAGGAGATCGCCGAGGTTGCGGCCGCGATGGATGTCTCGCCCGAAAAGCTGCGCCACCGCACCGAACTGCTGCACGAGTTCAACCCGATGCTCGGCCATCGCGGCTGCCGCCTGGCCGTTTCCTATCCGGAGATCGCCGAGATGCAGGCGCGCGCCATCTTCGAGGCGGCGGTGGAAGCCGGCAAGGCGACAGGCAACCCGGTGGTGCCGGAAATCATGGTGCCGCTGGTGGGCCTGGCCAAGGAGTTCGACTTCGTGAAGGCGCGCATCGACGCGGTGGCCAAGAGCGTCATGGAAGAGACCGGCGTGAAGGTGGAATACCTGACCGGCACGATGATCGAGTTGCCGCGGGCCGCCATCCGCGCCCATCTGATCGCCGAGACTGCCGAGTTCTTCTCTTTCGGCACCAACGACCTGACGCAGACCACCTTCGGCCTCTCGCGCGACGATGCCGGCAAGTTCCTGCCGCACTACGTGGAGAAGGGCATCCTGCCGAAGGACCCCTTCGTCTCCATCGACCTCGAGGGTGTCGGGGCGCTGGTCGAGATCGCCACCGAGAAGGGCCGCGGCGTGAAGGGCGGCCTGAAGCTCGGCATCTGCGGCGAGCATGGCGGCGACCCGGCCTCGATCCAGTTCTGCGAGAGCGTGGGCCTGGATTACGTC
>JAEWHN010000257.1 GCA_023387775.1 Pseudomonadota bacterium
GGTACATGCTGTTCAGCAGGTCCTCGATCACGCCGACATATGTCGAAAGCCTGAGCGTCATGGTGCCCGGATAGGCGGAGAAGGATGCGGCGAGCCCGTAAGGCATGACCGGGAAGACGGGAACGCCGAGCGGCTCGGCCGCATCGGCCGCGACCTTCTGCGCCAGGATCATGTCGGTGCAGAGGCTTAAATAGGCATGCTGCTCGACGCTGCCGATGGGCAGGATGCAGCGGTCGTCGCGGGCGACGCGCTCTTCCACCTGCATCCAGTTCATCTCGGCTATGTCCATAGTGCTCTCACTTTCAGGCTACGCGAAATCGGTTCGACACGAGCGTTGACGCAGAAGCGAAAGCGCCGCTGCGCCGCGTTGCATTAGTTCAAGATTGTTCTACTAGGAACTAAAAAAAGAAATTGACAGCGGATTTCCGCTAAGTCAAGTTCCATACGGAACAAATGGCGAGTGGGGAGAAGAGGCCATGGCGTCGCGCGACACCGGGTTGACTACTCTTGATGATCTGCTCATGGAGGCGGGACGGCGGGAAGCGCCCGACGGTGCCGTCGACGAGCTCGTCGCCGTCAAGCTGTGGCAGAATCCCTGCTGGTTCTCGTTCCGGATCAATTTCCTGGCGCTGCAGTTCAACGTGCCGATCTACCGCTGGATCGAGGTGGAATTCGGCCTGCAACGGGTCGAGTTCGTGGTGCTCTACTCGCTCAGCCTCAAGAACGGCGTGACGGCGAGCGCCATCTGCAATTCGTCAGGCTTTCCAAGGAACACGATCAGCCGCGCGATCCAGAAGCTGATCGACAAGAAGATCGTCCGCCGCGAGGTGGATCCGCACGATCTCAGAAGCTTCGTCCTGCATCTGACGGATGAAGGAAGACGTATCGTCGACGAGGCCATGCAGCCCATGCGGGAGCGGGAGCAGCTGATGCTGAAGGGGCTCAGCCCGGCCGAGCAGCTGATGCTTTCGGAACTGCTGGCCAAGGTCGTCGCCGATTCGAGGAAGTGGCCAGATACCTGGCCGTCCAACAAGAAATCCAGCCAAGAAACCGACACTCCAGAGGAGATGGAAGAAGTATGAACATCTTGCGCGCAACCACCGGGCTCGCCCTTGCCCTGAGCCTCCTTGCCGGCGTTTCTTCGGCCGCGCTTGCCGCCGACCTGACGATCGGCGTGCGCTCGGGTCCGTCCTCGATCGATCCCGACTTTACCGCCACCGGCACGCAGGCCGAGGCGATGAAGCACATCTATGACACGCTGATCAAATCCGGCGACAACCTGCAGCTGGAGCCGGGCTTGGCCGAAAGCTGGCAGGCGCTGGACGACACCACGTGGGAATTCAAGCTGCGCAAGGGCGTGAAGTTCCACGACGGGTCGGACTTCACCGCCGAAGACGTCAAGTTCTCCATCGAGCGCATCCCGCATGTCACCGGCCCGAACCCGACGACGGTCTATGTCCGCCGCGTGCAGGGTATCGAGATCGTCGATCCCTACACCATCCGCATCAAGACCGACGGCCCGGCGCCGACGCTGCCGAACGACTTCATCCGCGTGTTCGTCGTCTCGCATATCGCGGCCAAGGACTATTCCGACACGCCGGAAAACGCCACCGAGGGCTTCAACTCCGGCAAGGCGGCTATCGGCACCGGCCCCTACAAGTTCGTTTCCTGGACGCCGAAGGAAGAGCTGGTTCTCGAGCGCTTCGACGACTACTGGGGCGGCAAGGAGCCGTGGGACAGGGTGATCCGCAAGGAGATCCCGAACGACGCCGCGCGCGTTGCCCAGCTCAAGGCCGGCCAGGTTGATGTCGCCGCCCGCATTCCGGCCTCCGATATCCCGACACTGGAGCGGGATTCCTCGATCGGCATCACCAAGATCGACAGCGTCTATTCCTTCCTCCTCTATTTCGACTTCCGCGAGCAGACGCCGCAGATCGCGGCGAAGGACGGCTCGGCCCTGCCGAAGAACCCGTTCCTCGACCCGCGCGTGCGTGAAGCCTTCGATCTGGCAATCGACCGTGACACCATCACCGAGATTGCGATGGAGGGCATGGGCAAGGCCCAGTCGCAGATCGTGACGCCGAATATCTTCGGTTACAATCCGGACATCCAGGTCACCCAGCCTGATGTGGAGAAGGCCAAGCAGCTGATGGCCGACGCCGGCTATCCGGACGGCTTCAAGGTGGTGTTCAACTTCACCAACGACCGCCTGCCGAGCGACAAGGAAGTGGGCACCACCATCGCCCAGATGCTGGCCTCGATCGGCGTGACTGTAGAAGCCAATGCGCAGCCCGGCGCGGTCTACTTCCCGGCCAACACCCGCGGCGACTACAGCTTCGGCATGTCCGGCTGGGGCACGCTGACCGGCGAGGCCAATTACACGCTGGGCGCGCTTGCGCACACCAACGATCCGGCCACCAAGCTCGGTGCGTTCAATGTCCACTTCTACTCCAACCCGGAAATGGACAAGCTGATCCAAGCCGCGGCGGCCGAGATGGACACGGCCAAGCGCGAGAAGCTGCTGCAGGATGCCAACGCCCTTGTCGCCAAGGAGCGGCCGCTGCTGCCGGTCGCCTCGACGGTTTCGGCCTGGGGCCTGAAGAAGGGCCTGACGATCATCCCGCGTTCCGACGAGGACACGCTGGCGATGAACATCCGTCCGGCGAACTGATACAAAGCAAACGAGAAAGCGGCCGCCCGTCAGGGCGGCCGCAGCATTTGAGGAATTGGAAATGGGACCTGTTGCACTGGCGATCCATGGCGGCTGCGGCGTCATGGCCAAGCTCGATCTGAGCGAAGAGGAATGGGCGGCCGCACGCGTCGACCTCCGCCGCTCGCTTGAGGCGGGATGGGCTATCCTGTCAGCCGGTGGGCGCGCGCTCGACGCGGTTGAAGCCGCCGTCGTGGTGATGGAGGATTCGCCGCATTTCAACGCCGGCCATGGCGCGGCGCTCAACGCGGCCGGTTATCATGAGCTCGACGCCTCGATCATGGACGGCGCGACGCAGACCGGCGGTGCCGTGGCAGGCTCCCGCCACATCCGCAATCCGGTAAAGGCCGCGCGCCTGGTGATGGAGCGCGGCG
>JAEWHN010000278.1 GCA_023387775.1 Pseudomonadota bacterium
ACCATGATCGTGACCCTCGTGTTGCGGTCATGCCGGTGGGTCAAAGGGGTAAAGCTGGCGACTTCCTCGTCGGTGATGCCGATCTCGCCCTGCAGGAAGGATGATTGCAGCGGCTTGAGTTCATAGAGGCCGCCGAGCAGCAGCGCAGCCTGTATGCTTGATGGGCCTTCCGCTTCGTTGAACAGGAATGTCGCGAGATGCGCGCCGGCGGAATGGCCGCTCACCGTCAGCCGCGCCGGGTCGCCGCCGAACTCGGCGATGTGGTCGGCAACCCAGCGCCTGGCCCGCCGCACCTGATCGACGATTGTCGCCATCCTGACCGACGGCATCAGGGCATAGTCGACAATGACGGCGATTGCCCCCGCCTTGGTGACGGTTTCGGCGACGTAGGAATAGTCGCGCTTGGAGAACATCCGCCAGTAGCCGCCGTGAATGAACATATGCACGGGCATGCTTTCTCGCCGGACGGCTGGAAAGAAAATGTCGACGGTCTCGGTCGGATCCGCGCCATAGGCGATATCGGCAAGCATGGGCTGGTGAAGGCGGGTTTTCTCACTTCTGCTGACGATTTCGCGAACGATATCGTCGAACTCCGCAACATGATCGCGGATGCGGAAAGGATCGGTCGTCGATGCCATCTGCCCTCTCAAAAGCTGGTGGCGAAATATTTCATTTCCAGGAATTCGGCGATGCCGTGGTGCTGGCCGCCTTCTCGCCCCAGACCGCTTTGCTTCATCCCCCCGAATGGCGCGGCCGGATCGGACACGAGCCCCCGGTTCAGGGCGATCATGCCCGCCTCGATCTTTGAGCCCACACGCATACCGCGCGCAAGATCGCGCGTGTAGACGTAGGCGACAAGACCATATTCGGTGTCGTTTGCCTTTGCGATGACTTCATCCTCGCTGTCGAAGCGCGAAAGCGGCGCGACAGGTCCGAATATCTCCTCATGCGCCATCTCGGCATCGGCGGGCACGTCCGACAGGACGGTCGGCGGATAGTAGAAACCGCTTCCCTCAGGGACGACGCCCCCACAAAGAACCTTCGCGCCGCGGGAGACGGCGTCGGCCACCAGGCGGTCGAGCTTTTCGACCGCCCTGCGCGTGATCATGGGCCCGCATTCGGTCGCGCTGTCGACGCCCGCTCCCACCCTCAAAGCTGCCATGCGGCTTCGCAGGCCTTCCGCAAAGGCCTGGCAGATGCCGGACTGGACATAGATGCGGTTTGCCGCCGTGCAGGCTTCGCCGGCATTGCGCATCTTGGCGATCATGGCGCCGTCGAGCGCGGCTTCGAGATCGGCATCGTCGAAGACGATGAACGGCGCATTTCCGCCGAGCTCCATCGAGCAGGATATGACGTTCCTTGCGGCCTCTGCGAGCAGCACCCGGCCAACGCCGGTCGATCCGGTAAAGGAAAGCTTGCGCACGCGAGGATCGGCCAGCATTGCCGCGGTGACGGGGCCGGGCCGCGACGTCGTCAGCACGTTGACGACGCCTGGCGGAACGCCGGCCTCCTCGTAGAGGGCCGCGAGCGCATAGGCCGTCAAAGGCGTTTCACTGGCAGGCTTCAGGATTACCGTGCAGCCGGCCGCGAGAGCCGGCGCGATCTTGCGGGTCGCCATCGCGGCCGGGAAGTTCCACGGCGTGATCAGCACGCAGATGCCGATCGGCTGATGGTCGACCACTATGCGATTTGTGCCGCCGGGGGCGATCGCGTATTCGCCGGAGATGCGGACTGCTTCTTCCGCGTTCCAGCGAAAGAACTCCGCGGCGTAGGCGACCTCGCCGCGCGCATCGCGCAGCGCCTTGCCATTCTCCAGCGAAATCAGGGTCGCGAGCATTTCCGATCGCTCGACCATGAGGTCGAAACAGCGCCGGAGGATCTCGGAGCGCTTGCGCGGTGCCGTCTCGCGCCAGCCCGCGGCAGCCCTGGCGGCTGCCTCGACGGCTGCGGCAGCGTCTTCCAGGGTGGCATCCGGAACCGCGGCGATCACAGCCTCAGTCGAAGGATCAACGACCTCGATGAGGCCTCCGCTCCCGGACGGGCGCCATTCGCCTTCTATATAGAGGCCGCGCGAAAAGGCGTTGATGTCGTGCTGATGGGCAGACTGATGGGAGATGTTCATCGGGGATCCTGATTGTCAGACGGCGGAAGCGGCAAGGTCGCCGTCATAGGCGGCCTGGATGAGACGCCTCATTGCAGCGAGATCGAAGGTGCGCGGGTTGTTCTTGATGAGCCGGTCGATGCCGAGGGCTTGCTCTGCCGTCCAGTCGAGCTTGTCGGCGGGAAGCCCCAAAGAAGCGAGAGTCGGCGTAATGCCTATCGCGGCGAAGAGCCTGCCGATTTCGGCGATTGTCGCGTCGGCCATCTCCTCGGTGCCGCGGCCGGTGCCGTCGAGCCCGAGGGCCTCGCCGATCTGCGCGATCTCCGATGACACGACCGCCCGGTTATAGCTCATCACATAGGGCAACATGGTCGCTACCCCCAGGCCGTGCGCGGTGTGGGTGAGAGCGCCGGCAGGGTACTGGACGGCATGGGCGGCGGCGGTTCCCGCCGTGCCGAAGGCGCAGCCGGCGGCGAGAGCGCCCATCATCACGTCAGCGCGGGCCGCCTCATCGGAGCCGTCCAGGAACGCCTTTTCCAGGCTCCGACCAAGCAGCCTGATCGCAAGCAGCGCAAAATGGTCGCTCATGGCATTCTTGCCGATGAAGACGTGCTGCTGCGCGAGCTCGTGGCCGTTGCCGCGCCTTGCTGCGGTGAAGGCCTCGATGGCGTGCGTCAGCGCGTCCGCGCCTGCAATCGCCGTCAACCCGGCCGGGCATGTCAAGGTCAGGTCGGGATCGCAGATGGCGCAGGAAGCGATGAGGTGGGGGCTGGAAATCCCCACTTTCAGCGTTCGGTCGGGATCGGAGATCACGGCGACCGGCGTCACTTCCGATCCGGTGCCCGAGGTCGTGGGCACGGCGATGACCGGCAAGATCGGGCCCGGAACCTTGAACTCGCCATAATAGTCCGGGAGCGCGCCCCCATGGGTAAGCAGCAGTGCCGCGCACTTGGCCATGTCCAGGCAACTGCCGCCGCCGATGCCAATCACCATGTCCGGATGGAAGGGGCGAGCCTCCTCCACGCATGAGGCGACCGTGTCCCGGGGAACGTCCGGCAGGACACGATCGTAGACGATGATATGGGTCGCCGCTGCCTTCAGCCCGTCCAGCATTTCGGCAAAGAGTTCGGTGCCTGCAAAGCGTTCGTCGGTACAGATCAAGGCCCGCTTACCGTGCTTCAGGGCGACGCTGGGCAATGCCCGGCGCTGCCCTTTTCCGAACAGAACTTCGCGCGGCAGCCTCATGGCGGCATAGAGCGTCATTATCGATTTCCTTCAAAGGCGGGGGGAAAGAGCACGTGATCTCGGAAGGGCGGCGGCCCAAGGCTTGAGATCGGTCGTGGCGCGGAGCCGAAATAGTGCCGCAGACATCAAGGCTGCGGCCTTGGTCGGGTAGGGGGCTGCCCGGATCGTGGCATTCAGCAAGCGCAGCAAGGCTTCTGGAAAGTGGCCCGGTGCTGAGCCGCGGGCCAATGGAAGCCAGGGAAAATCCAGGTTTTTCAAGGGCAGAACTCTCCTCCAAGAGAACCGCTGGCGAGCGCAGTTCGCGCCCGGAGCAGAAATAAACCGTCTCCTATATAAAATCGTATAGGATATAGTATTGCATTGTGCGGAGCATCCATGCTAGCGATGCAACCTGTCAAGACGAAAAAAGACGGCAGGTCATGAATTCACCCAGGCTTTCGGATGCGCCCGATGGAACCCATCAGATCCATCGCGCCAACAGTCTCTCAGGCGACGTGTATGAGGCGATCTTTGCGCAGCTCATGTCGCTGAAGATCGCCCCGGGCGAGCGGATCACCGTCGACACGCTGGTCAAGCAGTTCAACGTCTCCCACACGCCCATTCGCGAGGCGCTGGGTCGCCTCGAAGGCGAAGGTTTGGTGGTCAAGACGCACCTGGTGGGCTATCGGGCCGCGCCGCAGATCACGCGGCGACGCTTCGACGAGCTTTACGAGCTGCGCCTGCTTCTGGAGCCGGATGGGGCCGCGAAGGCAGCGACCTCGATGGATGAGGAGAAGCTCAAGGTCCTGCAGGAAGCTGCCGGAGTGATGGCCCGCCGCGACGACAAGGACGAGCGCCTCCACTATTCCACCTTTGCCCGTCAGGACGGGATCTTTCACGACAAGATCATGGAATTCGCCGGCAATCAGCTCATCCGGCAGACGCTGAGCTTCCAGCACACCCATTTCCACATTTTCCGCCTGATGTTCCACTGGCGCGTCACCGAGGAGGCGCTGGACGAGCACCAGGCCATCCTCGATGCGTTTGCGGCCCGCGATCCTGAAGCCGCAGCAAAGGCCATGCGCCTTCACATCGAGCGTTCGCGCGACCGGCTGCTGCCGGCATTCGAGCGGGACTGAGAACCATGTCCGCTGCCGAGAGCGTCGACATGCTGGAGGACCACGCGCCGTCTGATGATGCCCGGCGCAGCCCTGGGCAGCATGCCTCGGCGCTGCTTCGCGCTGAGGGCCTATGCAAACAATACGGCCCGGTAACGGTTCTGTCGGACATTTCGCTGGACATCGTCCCCGGTGAAATACACGCCATCATCGGAGAAAACGGCGCGGGCAAGTCGACCTTGATGCGCCTGTTGTCCGGCTATGCCGACCCGACCGACGGGGCCCTGTTCCTCGAGGGCAAGCCGGTCAGCTTCGCCAACCCACATGAAGCGCAAGACGCCGGAATCGCTCTCGTCCACCAGGAGATCCTCCTTGCCGATGGATTGACCGTCGCCGAAAACGTCTTCCTCGGGCAGGAGTTGACCCGGAACGGCATGGTCGACGATCGCACGATGAGGCGCAGGACGGCGGAAAAGCTCGCAGAGCTCGGATGCCATATTTCTCCCAACGCGCTCGTGCGGAACGTCGCGCTGGCGGATCGGCAGCTCGTTCAGATCGCCCGCGCGCTGCTCGACCACCACAAGCTCGTGATTTTCGACGAGCCCACGGCCGTGCTGACCGGCGAAGAGGTCGAGAGGCTGCTCGAGATCATCTTTCGCCTGAAGTCCGAGGGCATCGCGGTCCTCTACATCAGCCATCGGCTCGACGAAGTGCAGAGGCTGGCGGATCGGGTGACCGTATTGCGCGACGGCAAGATGGTTGGCACCTATCCGGGCCGCACGCTGAGCCAGATGGAGATGGCGCAGCTCATGGTCGGGCGCGAGTTGGCGGCGCTCTATCCCCCGAAAGGAGCGTTCAAGACGGCCGAGGCGATCCTCAGCGTCAGGAACGCCCGTGTGGCTGGCTTTGCCGAAAGCATCTCCTTCGCCGTCCACAAGGGCGAGATCCTTGGCTTCGCCGGCATGATCGGCGCCGGCCGGACCGAGCTGTTCGAGGGCATCGTGGGATTGCGCCCCGCGGTCGCAGATGTGGAGCTGAATGGCAAGCCCATTCATATCCGCTCCCAGCGCGAAGCGATCGAGGCGGGCATCGGCTATCTGACCGAGGATCGCAAGGGTAAGGGGCTCCTGCTGCAGGAGCGCCTCGCTCCGAACCTGACGCTCTCGGCGCTCGCCCGCTTCCATCCAGGGCTTTACCTGCGCCGTGCCCGGGAGGCCGAGGCGCTCGCGGAGGCGGTGGAGAATTACGACATCCGCCTGAAGAGCATGCGCGCCAGGGCCGGCCAGCTTTCGGGCGGCAACCAGCAGAAGCTGCTGCTCGCCAAGGTGCTCCTGACCGATCCGTCGGTCGTCATCATCGACGAGCCGACACGCGGCATCGACATCGCCAACAAGGCGCAGATCTACGCCTTCATCCAGCAGCTCGTCGGCCGGGGCAAGGCGTGCATCGTCATCTCGTCCGAGATGCAGGAGCTGATCGGCATCTGCGACCGCATTCTGGTCATGCGCCAAGGGCGGATCACGGGCGAAGTCTCGGGAGACGAGATGACCGAAAAGAACATCGCATTGTTGGCGACCAGCGATGCTGGCGTCGAAAGCGTCGCCCAAGGGGGGAGATCATGACCGCCATCAGCCAGACCGCCCGTCTCGCGCGCGACAAGGAATTTTATGTGACCTGGGCCGATGCGGGGCCGTTCCTCGCTCTCGCCGCGCTCCTGGTCATCGGCTTTGCGATCAATCCCGATTTTCTCTCGGCCACCAATCTCGGCAATGTCATCACGCGCAGCGCCTTCATTGCGATCATCGCCGTGGGCGCGACATTCGTGATTTCGTCCGGCGGGCTCGATCTTTCCGTCGGCTCCATGGCTGCCTTCATCACCGGCATCACCATCATGTTCATGAACATGTTGGCTCCCGGCTATGGCGCCTGGGCCATTCCCGCGGGCATGGCGATCGCCCTTGTCGCCGGAGGGGCATGTGGATTGGCCAACGGCCTGATCGTCACCGTCGGCAGGATAGAGCCGTTCATCGCCACGCTGGGTACGATGGGTATCTTCCGCGCGCTGATCACCTACATGTCCGACGGCGGAACGATCCCGATCGACCGCACGCTGCGCGAAGCCTATCGGCCGGTCTATTTCGGCACTGTGGCGGGCATTCCAGTGCCGATCCTCATCTCGCTTGCGGTGGCGGCGATTGGGTCCTTCATCCTCTACAAGATGAAGTACGGCCGCAAATGCGCCGCCGTCGGCGCCAATGAGGACGTGGCCCGCTATTCGGGAATCTCCATCATCAAGACCCGGACCCTGGCCTACGTGATCCAGGGCGCCTGCGTCGCGATCGCGGCCATCTGCTACGTGCCCCGCCTGGGCGCCGCGACGCCGACCACCGGTGTTTTGTGGGAGCTGCAGGTCATCACCGCCGTCGTCATCGGCGGCACGGCGTTGCGAGGCGGCAAGGGGCGCGTCTGGGGGACCGTTGCCGGAGCCGTCATCCTCGAACTCATCGCCAACCTGATGGTGCTTTCGGACTTCGTCTCCGAATACCTGGTGGCCGCGGTGCAGGGGGTCATCATCATCATCGCCATGCTCATCCAGAGGTTTTCCAAGTAGCCCGCGTTCGGACCAGGCGGGTGCCGTTTTCAATCGGTCCATTTCAAAGGGAGGTATCAATGTTGAGAGCAAGTTGGATTGCGACGGCCGCGCTGGGCGCTCTGCTTGTCGCCGGTCAGGCCGGGGCAGCTGACAAGAAGGTCGTTGCCGTGTCGATCCCGGCAGCCGACCACGGCTGGACCGCGGGCGTTGTCTACCACGCACAGGCTGCGGCCAAGGAGATCAATGCCGCCTTTGCGGACACGGTCGAAGTGGTCGTGAAGACCTCGCCGTCGGCAAGCGCGCAGGTGAGCGCGCTTGAAGATCTCTCAGCGGGCCGCAAGCTGGATGCGCTAGTCATCCTCCCGCACACCTCCGAGGAGCTGACGATGCCGGTGAAGGCCGTCAAGGACGCGGGCACCTTCATCACGGTCGTCGACCGCGGCCTCAACGACCCGACCATCCAGGACCTCTATGTCGCCGGCGACAATATCGCGGTGGGCAAGAACACGGCGAAGTATCTGGTCGACAAGCTCGGCGGCAAGGGCAATCTCGTGGTGCTTCGTGGCATCCCGACGGTCATCGACGACGAACGCATCAAGGGTTTTCAGGAAGGCATCGAAGGCTCCGACCTCAAGATCCTCGATATCCAGTACGCCAACTGGAACAGCGACGATGCCTTCAAGCTGATGCAGGACTATCTCGCCAAATATCCGCATATCGATGCGGTCTGGGCCAATGACGACGACATGCTGCTGGGCGTGCTCGAAGCCGTCAAGGAATCGGGACGCAGCGAGATCAAGTATGCGCTGGGCGGCAACGGCATGAAGGAGATCGTCAAGAAGGTCATCGACGGAGATCCGATGACCCCGGTCGAGACGCCTTATCCGCCGTCGATGATCAAGACGGCCGTTTACATGACCGTCGCCAATCTCGTGGGGCATGCGCCGGTGCGCGGCGCCGTCAAGCTCGACGCGCCGCTGATCACCCAGCAGAACGCCGAGGAATTCTACTTCCCCGATTCACCCTTCTGAGCACCCAACCCAAAGCGGGGCGGTGGCGTTGTTGCCGTCCCGCATACCCGAACTGGAGGAGGACCTTATTTTGCCAGGCAAAAAGATACTGATGCTGACCGGTGAATTCACCGAGGAGTACGAGATCTACGTATTCCAGCAGGCCATGGAAGCGGTGGGGCACACCGTGCATGTCGTCTGCCCCGACAAGAATGCCGGCGACCTGATAAAGACGTCGCTGCACGACTTCGAAGGTGACCAGACCTATACGGAAAAGCTGGGCCACTACGCCCTGATCAACAAGACGTTTTCGGAAGCCGAACGGCAGCTCGACCAGTATCACGCGGTCTATTGCGCCGGCGGGCGCGGCCCGGAATATATCCGCACCGACAAGCGGGTCCAGGCGATCGTCCGTCACTTCCACGAGGCTCAAAAGCCCATTTTCACCATCTGCCACGGCGTCCAGATCCTGATTGCGGTGGATGGCGTGGTGCGGGGCAAGAAGGTGGGGGCCCTTGGCGCCTGCGAGCCGGAGGTAACGCTTGCCGGCGGCACCTATATCGACCTGTCGCCGACGGAAGCCTATGTCGACGGAACGATGGTCTCGGCCAAGGGCTGGACCGCGCTCGCCGCCTTCATCCGGGAATGCCTGAAGGTGCTGGGCACCGAAATCCGCCACAGCTGAGCCTGCCTTGCCGGCTGCCGCCATGCAAAACCGTATGCGCGGCAGCCACGTGGTGCCGGCCTTGCTGGTGCCGATTGCGCCACGCAACGACATCAGCCATTGAGGTGGACCATGGGGTGGCACTAGGAGGGAACATGACAGCCGATACCGTGAGCGTCCGCTACATCGTCGATGACGTCGACGCCGCGGTCGCGTGGTACAGCGCGCATCTCGGGTTCACGCTCGCCTTCAAGCAAAGCCCGGCCTTCGCCGACGTTCGGCGCGGTTCGTTGCGGCTGCTGCTGAGCGGGCCGACCAGCTCCGCCGGCAGGCCCATGGCCGATGGCGAGCAGCCCCGGCCCGGCGGCTGGAACCGCATCCATCTGATCGTCGAGGATCTTGCCTCCGAGGTCTCTCGCCTCAAGGCTGCCGGCGTGCGCCTGCGCAACGACATCGTGTCGGGGCCGGGCGGATCGCAGGTTCTGCTGGTTGATCCATCCGGAAACCTGGTGGAACTCTTCCAGCCGGCGCGCCGGGATTAGCGCCGAGGCGCCTCCGCACAGCGCCCGTGGCCACGCGCAGGGGCTTGCCTCGTGAGCCCGGTGACCCGAGCCAGACGAGCCGCCGCGCATGCGGGCCAGTGTCTCGCGGGGCACAGTCAGCGCTCATTCCAGCAGAACTTCGCGCAGCACGACTGCATCGTTGTGCTCCTCGTCATGGGCTGCATAGACCAGCGTCAGCACACCCTTGTGGGCCAGATTGCGCAAGCGATCCAGTTCGGCGCCGCGCGCAGTGAGTTCGGCGCGATAGCGGCGGCGGAACTCTTCCCACTTTTCAGGATCGTGGCCGAACCATTGGCGCAGTTCGGTGCTCGGGGCGATTTCCTTCAGCCATTCGTCGAC
>JAEWHN010000328.1 GCA_023387775.1 Pseudomonadota bacterium
CACCAGCGCCGAGCCCGACCAGATCGAGCCCAGCACGGCGAAGAAGGCGCCGACCAGCATCTGGCCTTCCAGGCCGATGTTGAAGATGCCGGCCTTGGTGGTGAAGGAACCGCCCAGCGCCACCAGAAGGATCGGCGCCGTGGTCCGCAGCATCGCGACGAGGAGCGCGACGTTGACGAGGTTGCCTAGAATTTCCATCGACGTTCCCCTGCGGTGCTGTCACCGCGCCGCTTCATCAGAACCTGGGCCGACACGCTGAGGATGATCAGCGCCTGGATCACCGTGATGATCTCGCGCGAGGCGTTGGTGTCCACTTCCAGCAGCAGCGAGCCGCTGCGCAGCGCGCCGAAGAACAGCGCCGTGAAGATCGTGCCGATGGGCGAGCCGTTTGCGAGCAGGGCCGCGATCAGCCCGTCGAAGCCGAAGCCGGGCGCAAAGCCTTCCATGAAGCGGTGGTGCACGCCCAGCGTCTCGACGCCGCCGGCCAGCCCACCGATGGCGCCGGACGCGAGCAGCACGATGAAGCCCTGGCGCTTGACGTCGATGCCGCCATATTCGGCGAATTTCGGTGCCGAGCCGACCATGGAGGCCGAATAGCCGCGCGCCGTGTGGCGGAACAGCCAGGCGACCGCGACCGCCAGCACCAGCCCGACGACCAGTCCCCAGTTCAGCCGGGAGAAGGAGAAGATCTCCGGCAGATACGCGCTTGGGAGGATGGGCGGGGTTTCGGACCAGCCGCCGGGACGCTTGAAGAGAAAGATGGTGAAGTAGGAGGTCAGCAGCACCGCCACATAGTTGGACAGGATGGTGGAGACGACCTCATTGGTGTTGTAGCGCGCGCGGAAATAGGCCGGGATCGAAACCCAGGCCGCGCCCGCGAGCACCGCCACCAAAAGGGCGACGATCATGTGCAGGCCGGGCGGCAGCGGCAGCGCGAAGCCCACCAGTGCGGCGGCGAAGCCGCCGAGGAAGAGCTGTCCCTCGATGCCGACATTGAACATGCCGCCGCGCAGGCCGACGCAGGCGGCCACGCCGCAGATGAGGATGGGTGTCGTCTGCAGCAGGGTGCCGGCGATCCTGGTCTGGTCGCCGAAGGCTCCGCGCAGCAGGGTCATGAAGACCTTCACCGGACTTTCGTCGACGAGGACGATGATCACCGCGCCCATGGCAAGCGCCAGGAGCACGGCTATCGCCTGGCCGTAGAATGCGCGCAATCTGTCGCTCATGAAGCGAGTTCCCGTTTCTTGTCGCCGGGCTGGAGGCCCGCCATCATCATGCCGATGGTCTCGTCGTCGGCCTCGTTGCCGTCGACCTCGCCCATGAGGCGGCCGTTGAAGAGAACCAGGATGCGGTCCGCCAGGGTCAGCAGCTCGTCGAGCTGCACGGAGATGACGAGCACCGCACGCCCGGCCGCGCGCTGGCTCATGATCTCGCTGTGGATCGCTTCCTGGGCGCCGATGTCGACGCCGCGCGTGGGCTGGTCGATCAAAAGGAAATCGGCGTCGTTGGTGAATTCGCGCGCCAGCACCACCTTCTGGATGTTGCCGCCCGAAAGCCGCTTGACGGTATCGTGCGGCCCGCGCGCGCGGATGTCGAAGCGCTTGATCATCGCCTCGGCGTCCCTGTCGGTGGCCTTCCAGTCGAGCACGCCGTTCCGGCTCCACGGAGCCCGGTACTGGCGGCCCATCAAGAGGTTGGACGAAATCGAGGCGCCGCCGTCGACGCCGCGGATCATGCGGTCGCCCGGCACATGCGCGAACCCGGCCTTGCGGATCGCCGCCGGCGAAAGCCTGGTCAGGTCGCGGCCGTTGAGGAACGCCTCGCCGTGGCTGGCGGGGCGCAGGCCGGCAAGCACTTCCGCCAGCTCGGTCTGGCCGTTGCCGGCAACGCCGGCGATGCCGACGATCTCGCCGGCGCGCACGGTGAAGCTCACGTCGCGCAGGGCAGGCAGGCGGCGCTCGTCGCGCGCCCACAGCTTGCGCACGTCGAGAACGACCTTGCCTTCGGTGGCCTCGCGTGGGCGCCGGTCGAAGCTGACGTCGCGGCCCACCATCATGCGCACGAGATCGGCCTTGGTCAGCTCGGCGGTCGGGCGCGTGGCGACATGCTTGCCGTTGCGCAGCACCGTGACGGTGTCGGATACTTCCATCACCTCCTCGAGGTGGTGGGAAATGAAGATGACGGTCATGCCCTCGGCCACGAAGCGGCGCAGCGTCTGGAACAGCTCGCGGCTTTCCTGCGGGGTCAGCACGGCGGTCGGCTCGTCGAGGATGATGGTGCGCGCGCCGCGCACCAGGACCTTGAGGATCTCGATGCGCTGCTCGATGCCGACGGAAACGAGGCTGACGCGCTCGGTCGGGTCGACCTTAAGGCCGACGCGCTCGGAGAGTTCTCGCGTCTTCTCGATCTGCGCGGCGTGGTCGATGAGACCGTTGTTCACGATCTCCATGCCGAGGAAGATGTTCTCGGCGACCGAGAGCGACGGCACGAGCTTGAAATGCTGGTGCACCATGCCGAGCCCCGCGGAGATGGCCGCGGCCGGATCGGCAAGCGCAACGTCCTGCCCGTCGAGGCGAATCTTTCCCTCGTCGGGCTGCAGCAGCCCGAACAGGATGTTCATGAGGGTGGTTTTGCCGGCGCCGTTTTCGCCGATGATCGCGTGGATTTCGCCGCGGCGAACGGTGAGGTTGACGTTCTCATTGGCCGTGAAAGCGCCGAAGCGCTTGGTGATGCCAATGAGCTCGACAGCGTTTTCGGCGGGGCGAGCTGCGGTCGTTGTCGAGGATGCGTTCGACACGAAAGACCTCACAGTTGGGTTGGTCGATCAACCCGGCGTCCGCACGGACCGATGCGCCGGATTGCGGGCGGCGGCGCCGCATGGCGCCGCCAGCCTTTCGAGAAGTGGGGAGCCGGCCTTACTTGGCCTTGACGATCTCGATCTTGCCGTCGACGATCTCCTGCTTGATCTCTTCCAGCTTGCTGGTGATCTCGGCGGGGATGTTGGCGGCGATGTCGTCGCAGACCTTCACTTCGACGCCGCCGGAGGCGAGGTCGAACGTGCGGGTGCCGGGGGTGACCTTGCGGCCCTCGACCTCGTCCTTGATCAGTGTGTAGACGGCGATGTCGCCGCGCTTGAGCATGCTGGCCAAGACGTTGCCCGGAGCCGAGCCGCACATGTCGACGTCGACGCCGATCGAGTACTTGTCGGCAGCGGCGCTCGCCTGCATCACGCCTTCGCCCGTCGGGCCGGCGACGTTGTAGACGATGTCGGTGCCCTGGCCGTAGAGCGCCAGCGCCAGCTCGCTGCCCTTGGCCGGATCGTCGAAGGTGCCGGCGAACACGGCGTTCACCTTGACTTCAGGCGCGGCATAGTTGGCGCCCTGCTCGTAGCCGCCGAGGAAGTTGCGGATGACGGGAATGTCGCGGCCGCCGACGAAACCGATGGCCTTGCCGTCGCCGATCTTGTCGAAGGAGCTGCCCTGGTTCTCGATCAGGCCAGCCAGCGCGCCGGCCACGAAGGAGCCCTGCTCCTCGGCGAAGCTGGCGTAGACGATCTTGTCGCTGTCGAGCACGCCGTCGATGAACACGAAGCGCTGGTCGGGGTAGGCCGCGCTTGCCTTCTGCAGCGCGTCCACCAGTTCCCAGCCCATCACGAAGATGAGGTCGTACTGGCCGCCCTTGGCGAGGTTGGCGAACTGCTCTTCATAGTCGAGCGCGCGGTTGCCGGTGTCGACCAGCTTGAGATCGATGCCGAACTCGTCCTTGGCCTGATTGAGGCCGTTGACGATGGAGACGCCGAAGCCCTGTGCGAAATAGCCGGAAATGGCTGCCACCGACACCTTGTCCTGCGCGCCGGCCGCGCCGATCGAGGCGGCAAAAGCAACGCCGGCGATCGCAAACTTCTTGAACAAATTTCTCATCCCGCTTCCCATGATCTCCCTGGAAACTCTGCTTCAAGCCCGACGCGTTGCGGTATAGGTTATCCCAACTTGTTGGTGCTCATATGACTTTATGGGTGGTCTAACAATCTGTCAATCGGGGTGCATTGCAGCCCACAGGAGTCATCGCCGTTATGCAAGGCCAGCCGGCGTCTGGCGCTTGACAATCCACGCCAATCGCTAATTGTTGCTACTCTAACAAGTTAGGCCAGTTTCAAGCCTGGTCGGTTTTTCGAGAGGACCCATGTCAGACATCCCAATCAAGAAGCTCGTCGTCCAGGTCGAGGAGATATTCCACGAGGGCGGCCCGCGCGCCGACAAGCCCCTGAAGCGCGGCGCGGTGCTGGCCGTGGTCGAAAATCCGTTTGCCGGCCGCTACGTCGAGGAAATCGCGGGCTTCATGGAAGATCTGAAGCCGGTGGGCCTCGCCATGGCCACCAGGCTCCTGGAAGCCATGGGCGGCGAAGCGGGCGAGATTGAGGCCTATGGCAAGGGCGCCATCGTCGGCGGCGCGGGCGAGTTGGAACACGGCGCGCTGTGGCACAATCCGGGCGGCTATGCGATGCGCGAGCTGCTGGGCGACACCAAGGCCATCGTCCCCTCCACCAAGAAGGTCGGCGGTCCGGGCGCACGAATCGACATTCCGGTCGCCCACGTCAACGCCGCCTATGTGCGCAGCCATTTCGATGCGATCGAGGTGGGCATCAACGATGCGCCGCGCGCCAACGAGATCGTGCTGGTGCTGGCGATGACGACGGGTCCGCGCATCCATGCGCGCGTCGGCGGCCTGGCTGCCAAGGACATCAAGGGAGAGGACGGTTTGCGATGAGCGTCGAGATCCGCAAGATTTTCACGGTCGTTGAGGAAACGCGGTTCGAGGGTGGCCGCCCGGTCAACCCGCCCACGCGCCGCGCCGCCGCGGTCGCGGTCATCCGC
>JAEWHN010000350.1 GCA_023387775.1 Pseudomonadota bacterium
AACCAGTCGTCTGTCATCGACCGTTCTCCCCAGCCGCGTCGGGACTAAGCGGCCGCTTCCTTCTGCGCTTCGGCAAACGCCGCCTTCAGCGCCTCGGCGCCGGCGGTCACCGTCTCGGCCCGCGGCGAGAAGCCGGCGCCCAGCATCTTGCGGCCGAGCATGTGGTCGGCCGGGCGGTTGACGGATTCGATCGCGATCAGCCGGGTGCCGAAATAGTGGTAGACGGAGAACTTGTTGTCGGCCACGTCGCCCACCACCACGGTGCGGTCGCTTGCCCCGGCCAGACCGACCATCTGGAGCTTCATGTCGCCGATGTCCGACCAGAACCACGGCACGCTGTCGTAATGGCCGTCGTGGCCCATGATGGTGCGCGCGGCGAGCCTGGCGTGGTCGGTGGCGTTCTGCACCGATTCCAGCCGCACGTCGGCGCCGGAGAACAGGTGGCGGTAGTTGGCGACATCGCCGATGGCGAGAATCTCGGGCCGCGAGCTGCGCAGCTGGCCGTCCACCCGCACGCCGTTCGAGAGCGTCAGGCCGGCGGCCTCAGCCAGCTCGACATTCGGCACCACGCCGATGCCGACGATGACCATCCGCGCCGGCATCCTTTCGCCGTGGGAATTGAGGGTGGCCGAGACATGGCCATTGTCGCCTTCCAGCCTTTCGATGGTGGTCTGGGTCAGGACCCGAATGCCCATGGCCTCAAGCCGCTGGCGCACATGCGCCGAGATGGCAGGCGCCACCGCGCGGCCGAGCAGCCGCTCCTGCGCCTCCACCACGGTCACGTTGCGGCCGCCGAGCCGCAGCGTGGCGGCAATTTCCAGCCCGATGAAGCCGCCGCCGAGGATCACGACGTCCTCGATAGCCGCGCTCAGCTCGCGGATGGCGCGCGCATCCGCCACCGAGCGCAGCGACAGCACGCCAGCCAGCTCCGCGCCGGCAAGCTTCAGTTCGCGCGGGCGCGAGCCGGTGGCGAGGATCGCGGCGTCGAAGGGCAGCGCCGCCCCGCCCGCCAGCTCCAGCCGCCGCGCCGAAAGGTCGATGCGCTCCACCGAGGCGCCGAGCCGCAAATCTATGTGGTTGTTGGCATAGAAGATTTCGGCGCGCAGCATCTGCGGCTGTGCCGCCGGGTCTTTGATGAAGGTCTTGGAAAGCGGCGGCTTGTGATAGGGCAGCTCGTTCTCGTCGCCGACGAGCGTCACCGGCCCGTCATAGCCCTCTTCACGCAGGCTGGCCGCAGCCTGCACCCCGGCATGACCCGCTCCGATAATGACGACGCCGTTCTTCATGGGATACGCACTTGTTTCTCGACGCCACATTAGGTCCGCGCGCGGCCGGCAGGCGGTCTCGTTCCGACAGCGCATATCCCATTTGGGTCGCACCTGGAGCGGGCCGGTGTCAAGCGGGCGCGCGCGGGTCCGTGCCTTGCCTCCGATGCATCCTGCCGCCGCCGGCAAAAAGCCATTAACTTGACATCAATAGTTTAGAATAATTCTAAACTATTGATTTATATGGCTTTAATCGGGAATTTTGTTGACTCCGCGGGCCTGCGTGCGTTTTATGACAGCGTGCCTGAAGGGCGCACACCTTTGATGTCTGGGCCTTGAACCCGTTCGATTGGAGGAATTTGGTGTCTGGTTTTCTCGAGCCGCGCTCGCGTGCGGCCCATATGCAGCGGATTGCAGACCGTGCTGAACGTCCGCCTGTTTCGCTGCAAGTTCAAGATATTATCGGTAAGGTTTGCCGCGGCTTCGGGGGCACTCCCGCGGCATGGGCGGCGCGTGCCAGCGCTCATTGAGGAGAGGCGGATGAAGGTTTCAACGATGGCGGTGCGCGGCAGGCGCCTGGCGGCAATCACGGCAACAGCGGCGCTGACCGCGGCGTTCTTCGTCCTGCCGGTGCGAGCCGAAACCGAGGCCAAGGCGGTGATCGCCACCTATTCCGACATCGCACTGGCCAAGTATGAGGATTCGCTGGTCACGGCGAAGAAACTCGACGAGGCCGTGTCGGCGCTGATCGCCACGCCCTCGCCTGAGACGCTGGAAGCCGCCCGCACTGCCTGGAAGGCCGCGCGCATCCCCTACCAGCAGACCGAGGTCTACCGCTTCGGCAACCCGATCGTCGACGACTGGGAAGGCCGCGTGAACGCCTGGCCGCTGGACGAGGGGCTGATCGATTATGTCGATGCCGGCTACGGCACCGAGTCCGACGAGAACACGCTCTATACGGCCAACGTCATCGCCAACAAGACCATCGAGATCAACGGCCAGAAGGTCGACGCCTCCGAGCTGACGCCGGAATTCCTGTCCGGCACGCTGCAGGAGGCCGGCGGCATCGAGGCCAATGTCGCCACCGGCTACCACGCCATCGAGTTCCTGCTCTGGGGGCAGGACCTGAACGGCACCGGCCCCGGCGCCGGTAACCGGCCCTATACCGACTACGACCTCGCCAATTGCACCGGCGGCAATTGCGACCGCCGCGCGCAGTATCTGGCCTCGGCCTCGAAGCTTCTGGTCAGCGACCTGGAGGAGATGGTCGCCAACTGGGAGCCCGAGGGTGCGGCCCGCAAGGCGCTTGCCGATGGCGACGAGAAGGCGGGTCTGTCGGCCATTCTCACCGGCATGGGCTCGCTGTCCTATGGCGAGATGGCCGGCCAGCGCATGAAGCTCGGCCTTCTGCTGCACGACCCGGAGGAGGAGCATGACTGCTTCTCCGACAATACCCATATATCGCATCTCTACGATGCGATCGGCATCCGCAACGCCTATCTCGGCAGCTACACGCGCATCGACGGCTCGGTCGTCGCCGGCGCGTCGCTGTCGGAGCTGGTCAAGGCTGCCGATCCGGCCGTCGACGCGGAACTGAAGGGCAAGCTCGACGACACCGTCGCCGCCATGGAGGCGATCGCCAAGCGTGCCGAGAACGGCGAGGCCTATGACCAGCAGATCGGCGAGGGCAATGTCGAGGGCAACGCCGCTGTGCAGGCCGGCATCGACGCCCTGGTCGACCAGACCAAGTCCATCGAGCGCGCAGTCGCGGCGCTCAAGCTCGACAACATCGCCTTCGAGGGCTCCGACAGCCTCGATGCGCCGGACACGGTGTTCAAATAGGCCGGCGTCGGCCGGACAGTTACCAGCCAAGCGGCGCTTCCGGGCGCCGCCAGTCACCAAGGCAAGACATGCTTGTATGCCACTGTAACCTGATAACGGAAAAGGAGATCGAGGAGGCGATCATCGACCTGCTCGAGGCCGATCCCTGGCTGCTCATCGTGCCGGCGAAGGTCTATCATTACCTCCAGAAGCGCGGTCGTTGTTGCGGCTGCTTTCCAAATGTGGTGGAAACGATAATTCGCGTCACCGAGCACTATCATCGCAGCTCGGCAACGAACGAGGCCGATATCGTTTCACACCTGGATCGCGTAAGGGAACTGCGCGACCAATACGGGAGCAGAAGCAATGAAAGGCGAAACGCAGGTCATCGAGCGGCTTAACGAAGCACTGTTTCTGGAACTCGGCGCGGTCAACCAGTATTGGCTCCATTACCGGCTGCTGGAAGACTGGGGCTACGACAAGCTGGCCAAGAGGGAGCGTGAGGAATCCATCGACGAGATGAACCACGCTGACAAGATCATCCAGCGCATCATCTTTCTCGAAGGGCACCCCAACCTGCAGACGGTGGCGCCGCTGCGCATCGGAGAGAACGTCAAGGAAGTGCTTGAGGCCGACCTCGCCGGTGAATATGACGCGAGGACATCCTACAAGAAGTCGCGCGAGATTTGTCAGCAGCTTGGCGACTACGTGACCATGAAACTGTTCGAAGAGCTGCTGAAGGACGAGGAGGAGCATATCGACTTCCTCGAAACCCAGATCGATCTGTTCGCGCAGATCGGCGAGGAAAAATATGGACTGCTCAACGCCGCCTCGGGAGACGAAGCGAACTAGCCATACCAACAGGCGGCGCGCGTGCAATCCGGCGCGCCGCACCCCTTCCTTCATGCAGATCGCAGGCGGCCTGCTCGCGGGCCTGGTCGCCGCGCTCATCGCAACAACGGCAAGCGCCGGCGCGGGCGAGCCGGCCGGCCTTGCCACCTCGCGCGGCGATCTCAGCCAAAAGGATCTCGCCCGCGTCACCTCCATCACTAGGCCGACCACCGATTTTTCCAGGCCTGAAC
>JAEWHN010000398.1 GCA_023387775.1 Pseudomonadota bacterium
GTGAAGGGGCCCTCGAAGGTCGCCAGAAGGCCGATCTTGATCGAGTCTTCCGCGAGTGCGAGCGAAGGGGCGGTGAGCCCGGTTGCCAGCGCCAGCGCCAAAAGTGTTCGCCGATGGATCCTCATGATTACTTCCCTCCCTGGTTGTCTTTGGATCAATCTGAAGCCGCCCGTTTCCTCATGGACCCGAGCGCAAGGATTCCTGGGCCAGATGTGGTTTGATCCTCCCCCACAACCCAAGAAGACCGTCTGGCGACACGAAAACGATCACCAGAAAGAACAGGCCGATCAGCGTGTTGAACCGCTCCGCGCCGACGATATCGATGGCGAAGGTCTGCATCAGCACCACCACGACGGCGCCGAGGAACGGGCCGATCGGGTGGCGCATGCCGCCGATGACGGCGATGATCAGCACATTGATGGCTGCCGCGACGTTGATGGTGCCGGGCGATATGCGCCCGTTGAACCAGACCAGCAGCACACCCGCCAGGCCGGCGATGATGCCGGCGTAGAAATAGGCCACCACCTTGTGCGCGGTGACGTTGAAGCCGAGCGCCCGCATGCGGCGCGGATTGTCGCGCACGGCCTGAAGCGTCAGCCCGTAGGTCGAGCGCGAGCCATAGAGCACGGCCGCATAGGCGATCACCGCAAAGCCGAGGCACAGGTAGTAGAACGGCACCGGATCGCGCCAGTTGACGCCCCAGAATTCCGGCGCGCGGATGCCGGTGTAGCCGGGAAAGCCGTTGAACAGCGAATAGTTCTGCTGGGTGAAATAGAAGAAGGCCGTCGCGATCGCGAGCGTGATCATGATCGTGTAGATGCCTTCGGTGCGATTGGAGATCACGCCGATCAGCGCCGAAGCGATCGCCGCAATCAGCGTCGCGAAGGGCACCACGATCCAGAACGGCCAGCCGAAACCGTGGACGCCGGAATTGTTGAGCCCGAACACGGCCACCGTGTAGCCGGCGATGCCCGCCACCGAGATCTGCGCCAGGCTGACCATGCCGCCATAGCCGGCAAGCAGCATCAGCGACAGCGCGATCATGCCGAAGATCAGCGAATAGGCGCCGATCTGGGTCAGGAAGAAGTTCGACGCCACCGCCGGATATAGCGCCAGCAGCGCCAGCAGCACGATGTTGCCCGCGCCGATCCTTTCCAGGATCGACTGCACGGCTGCCGGCTTGTCGGTCGGGGCAAGGGCCGTCATCGCGCCTTCCCCATGATGCCCTGCGGCCGCACGGCCAGCACCACCACCATGATGACGAAGGTGAGCACGATGCCGTAGGTAGGGAAGTAGACGAGGCCGATCTGCTCGGCGAGGCCGATCAGGAGAGCGCCGATGGCGGCCCCGGTGATCGAACCCATGCCGCCTACGATCACCACCACAAGCGAGGCGAGCAGGTAGCGCACGTCCTCGCCGGGCGCGACCGAAAGCGCCGAGCCGCCGACAACGCCGGCAAAGCCGGCCAGCCCGGCCCCGATGGCAAAGACGATGGCGAACACGGCGTGCACGTTCACGCCCGAGGCCGACAGCATGGCGCGGTCATCGACACCGGCGCGGATCATCATGCCGACGCGCGTGCGGTTGAGCATCAGCCAGAGCCCGACGCCGATGACGATGGCCACGGCGAGCACGACGAGCCGGTAGAACGGATAGCGCAGGAAGACGGCCTCGCCGCTGGACTTCACCGCGGTGACGAACGGCAAGGCGACCGCGCCGTCGAGCCAGGCAGGGGTGACGATCTGGTAGGTCGTGCCGGTCCATACCGCCAGCATCAGGTCGGCCGCGACGATGGAGATGCCGATCGTCACCAGCGTCTGGCGCAGGTCATCGCCCTCGAGCCGCCGGAACACGAAGACCTGCATGACGAGCCCGACCAGCGCCAGCACGACGAAGCCGGCCGCCACGCCGAGCAGCCAGTAGCCGGTGCGGGTGGCCACCTCGTAGCCGATATAGGCGCCGAGCAGATAGAGCGAGCCATGCGCGAGATTGACGTTGCGCATCAGGCCGAAGACCAGCGTGAAGCCGCTTGCGACGAGGAAATAGAGCCCTGCCAGCGTCACCCCGTTGAGCACCGCGCTGACGAAAGCCTTCTTCGAAATCAGGATCGAGTTCAGCCAGTCCGGCCAGACAGCAAGCATCAGCCAGGCGAACAGCGCCGCCGCAAGGAGCCAGAAGAGGCCCCAGGCCTGCCGTTTCGTAATCCCCCCGCCCGACATGCCGGCAGAGGCGCCTGGCCGGTCGAGCGTACTCATGCGGTCAGCCGCCGGCGCTGCTCGTTCATACGCGGCGCCTTGTGGAACTTGCCGTCCTTCATGATGGCGAGGATGCGATTCTTGTCCTGCAGGATGCGCACGTCAGCGGTCGGGTCGCCGTCGATGAGCAGCATGTCGGCCAGATAGCCTTCCTTGATCATGCCGAGCTCGTCGCCCATGTTCATGATCTGCCCGCCAAACTTCGTCGCCGCCAGAATGGCTTCCATGGGCGAGAAGCCCAGCATCTCGACGAAGGTCTGGATGTCCTTGGCGTTGGTGCCCTGCGGCGTCCAGGCAAAGCCATAGTCTCCGCCGATGCAGATGCGGATGCCGCGCCGGTGCATCTTCTTCATCGTATCGATGCACATTTCCAGCTCGCGCTCATACTCCATGGCAAGCGCCGAGCCGGGCTTGATGCCCCACTGCTCGGCATGACGCGCCGTGTTGATGAGCCAGGCCATGCCCGGCGCCACGAGGTGCTTGTCCTTTGCCGCTTCGAGCAGGTCGAGCGCTTCTTCGTCGGCAAAGGAGGCGTGGTAGATGTTCTGGATGCCGTGGCGGATGCACTGCTTGACCGAACCGGACGAGCGGGCATGCGCCGAGAGCACCTTGTTGCGGCAGCGCGCTTCCTGCGCGGCCATCGCCACCTCTTCCTCCGACATCGGCGTTTCCTCGGCGCCCATGCCGGTGATGGACTCGCCCGAGAGGTTGAGCTTGATCGAGTCGACGCCGTATTTGATCAGCGTGCGCACGGTGCGGCGGATTTCCTCCGGTCCCGAGACGACGAGGCCAAGGTTCAGGCCCTCATGCGGAATGTGCGACGGCGCAGAATCGCCAAGGCCGCCGACGGTGGTGATTTCCGGCCCCGCCGCCAGATAGCGCGGACCGGGGAAGCGGCCCTGGTTGATGAATTTCTTCGCCACCACGTCGAGCCGAGGCTTGGCCGCCGCAGCACCCCGGCCGGCGGTGAAGCCGGCATCGAGCACGAGCTTCGCCATTTCCATGGTCACCAGCATGTGCTCCTCGATCTCCATCATCTGGATGGGATCGATGCCGGGCGCGTTGTTCCAGGAAAGATGCAGGTGGGCGTCGATCATGCCGGGCATCAGCGTCGCGCCCATGCCGTCGATCACGGTCGCGCCGCCATAGGCGGACGAGGACGAGCCGAAGCGCGACGAACCGCGGGTGATCTGCTTGATGCGATTGCCCTGGACCAGGACCTCGCCGGTGTAGGGATAGTCGCCGGTGGCATCGAGGATGCGCACATTGGTGAACAGCGTGCCACCCGAGCCGTTTCCGCTCCAGCTATCGTCTGCCATCTCTTCCTCCCAAAAGTGGCAAGGCGCCTCAATGCGCCGGTGTTTCGTCGTCAGATCACCGGTCTGCGCGCCTTAGAAATTCCGTCAGTTTCTGATTGCACTCGCGCGGATGCTCAACCGTAGCCCAATGGCCGCATCTGTCCATGGGAGACAGCACGGCACCCTTGATCCTGTCGGCCAGCGCCTGCCCGACGCTCATCGGGCTGACCACATCGGCATCGCCGGTGACCAGCAGCGTCGGCGCATTGATCCGGCGCGCGTCGACCGCGTTTGCCTTGGCCAGCGCCTCGCAGGTGCGGGCGTAGGATTCAGGGTCCTGCCGCGTGATCGATTCCCGCACGAAGGCCACCGCCGCCGGCGTGTTCTCCCGTGTGTAAGCCGAGAGTGCATTGGCCGCGACCTGGTCGGCGATGTCGGACATGCCGCCCGAGCGGGCGAGCCGTGCGCGCGCCGCCAGCCCCTGGCGCATCGCCTCCGCCGGTTCGGCCAGCGCGCCGAACAGGCAAAGCGAAGCCACCAGCTCCGGCTTGCCGGCCGCAACCTGCTGGCAGACGATGGTGCCCATGGAATGGCCGACGAAATGCGCCCGGCTGACCCCCACCCCGTCCATCGCGCGGATGACCGCCTCGCTCATCATCTCGATGGTGAGCGGATCGATCGGCCGCGGCGAGCGCCCCGAACCCGGAAGATCGACCCGGATGACCCGATAGCCCGACAGTGCCTGCATCTGCGGCTGGAACATGTTCGACGTTCCGCCCAGCCCGTGGATCATCACCACCGGGAACCCCTCCCCGGTGACTTCCACGACGGTCTGGCCGACGGTGACCGTGGTCATTGCGCCCGCTCCGAGACGCGGTTTTCGAGCGTGCCGATGCCGTCGATCTCGACGCGGACGACATCGCCCGCCTTGAGATATTTCGGCGGGTCGAAGCCGATGCCGACGCCGGCCGGAGTGCCGGTGGCGATGATATCGCCGGGCTTCAGCGTAATGCCTTGCGACAGGGTCGAGATGATCGTCGGGATGTCGAAGATGAGAAGGGATATCTTCGAGTTCTGCCTCATGTCGTCATTGACGAAGCAGCGTATGCCGGCGTTCTGAAGGTCGAATTCGTCCTTGGTCACCGCCCAGGGGCCCATCGGGCAGAACGTGTCCTGCGACTTGCCGATCAGCCACTGGCTGTATCTGCCCTGCAGGTCGCGGGCGGTGACGTCGTTGACAATGGTATAGCCCCAGACATGGTCGAACGCGTCTTCCCTGGAGATGCCGCGCCCTTCCTTGCCGATGATGACGGCAAGTTCGGCCTCGTAGTCGATCGCCGAAGAAACCTTCGTGTCGATCAGCACGCTCGAATGCGTCGGGACCACGGAATCCGGGACCTTGGAAAAGATGATCGGGTCTTTCGGCACCGCACCGGCAGCCGCGCTGGAATCGAAGCCGCTGCGGGCGAATTCATGCGCGTGCTCGTAATAGTTCTTGCCGACGCAGAAGATGTTGCGGCGCGGCTGCGGGATCGGCGCTTCCAGTTCCACGCTGGAAAGCGGCACTGGCGAGAGCGTCCGCGGCAAGGCCACGCCATCATATTCGATCAAAGCGAGGATGCCTTCCTCCGCCCGCTCGACCGGGAAATCGAACGGCAGGATCACTCCCTCGTCAGGGTCGACAAGACCGACGCGGCGCTCGCCGGCGATGGAAAATGTCGCAACCCTCATTCTCTTCCCCCTAGTCCATTAATGAACCAATATGTCTTAATATGGGTTACGCTAGCGCTCATTGGTTCAGCCCGCAAGCGGAATTTTTTCGCGGTGTGAAAGAAAAATCGCACCTCACCCACCTGAATATGGCGCAAAACAATGCAAAAAGGCGTGCAATGGGTTGAAATCGCATGTATGAGCCTCTGGACGGGAGTCATTGGCCCAGCTATAAATGGTTCACTATTGGATCACATAAGGATCTGCCCATGTCGCGCCTGACAGCTACCGGCATCGCATTGGAGCTGAAGAAGAGGATTTCCGCCGGCGCCTGGCAAGAAGACGGCCGCATGCCGCCCGAGCGTGATCTTGCCGAGGAATTCGGCGTTGCGCGCAACACGGTTCGCCGCGCGGTGGCCATGCTGGAAGACGAAGGCGCGGTCGTCCGCCATGTCGGGCGGGGCACCTTCTTGACAAGTGCCGACCCGAATTCGCTGGCCGCGATCGTTTCGCGCATGGAAGGCACAAGCCCGGCCGACATGATGGAGATACGCCAGCTCCTGGAGCCGGCCGCCGCTTCCTTCGCGGCAACCAATGCCAGCAACAGCGAGCTCAATGCCGTGCGCGAGGCCCACCAGACGGCTTGCGACAGCACCGACATGCCAACTTTCGAGCATTGGGATGCGGAGTTCCACCACCGCATCTTCGCCTGCTCGCGCAACGAGTTCCTCAAGGAAATCCATAATCTCATGCGCGTCCTGCGCAACCAGTCGCCGTGGTTCGAGATGAAGAAGCGCTCCTTCTCGGAAGAGCGCCGGCAGGCCTATTGCCACGAACACCAGGCGATTGTGGATGCGCTCATGCAACGCGACCCCGATGGAGCAAGGCAGGCGATGCTGGCCCACCTCCAGACCGTGGGGCACAATCTGCTCGGCCGCTGACAACAGTTGTTGCGGCCGCTTTACTGCGACATCCGAACATATTTCCCCCCGTTGCTGGCCGGCCCGGATCATGCACTAATGTGAGCATGGCAGCCTTGAAGGTCGGCTCGATCAAGCGATAGATTTCGCGCGAGCATGCCTGCCCTGTGCCGGTGTGCCATCAAATAAAAGAGGGGAATAAAGTGAAGCAATACAACAGATTGGCCGTTTTCGGCGGCGTACTCCTTGCGGCGGCGAGCCTTGCGGGCACTTCAGCGTTCGCAAGAGACCTGACCGTGGTTTCCTGGGGCGGAAACTACCAGGACGCGCAGCGCGAGATCTATTTCAAGCCCTATGCCGAAAAGACCGGCAAGCCGCTGCTGGACGAAGCCTGGGACGGCGGCTTCGGCGTCCTGCAGGCGAAGGTCAAGGCCGGCACGCCCAACTGGGACGTGGTGCAGGTGGAAGCCGAGGAACTGGCCCTTGGTTGCGCCGACGGCCTGTTCGAGAAGATCGACTGGGACAAGATGGGCGGCAA
The DNA here is from genome assembly GCA_023387775.1 of Pseudomonadota bacterium. Lineage (GTDB taxonomy): Bacteria > Pseudomonadota > Alphaproteobacteria > Rhizobiales > Rhizobiaceae > Pseudaminobacter. The sequence continues at coordinate 6,722 of JAEWHN010000398.1, forward strand.
GGACAAGTTCCTGGCGGACGCGGTGGACGAATGCGGCGTGGGCGCCATCGTCTGGTCCACGGCGATTGCCTATGACGGTGCCAAGCTTGCGGAAGGGCCCGCTTCCTGGGCCGACTTCTGGAACGTGGAAAAGTTCCCCGGCAAGCGCTCGCTGCGCAAGGGCGCCAAATACACGCTCGAATTTGCGCTGCTCGCCGACGGCGTGAAGAAGGACGAGGTCTACCAGGTCCTGTCGACGCCGGAGGGCATCGACCGCGCCTTCAAGAAGCTGGACGAGCTTCGCCCCAACATCGTCTGGTGGGAAGCCGGCGCCCAGCCGCTGCAGCTGCTGGCTTCCGGCGAGGTGGCGATGGCCTCGGCCTATAACGGCCGCATCACCGGCATCAATCGCACCGAGGGCAAGCAGTTCAAGGTCGTCTGGCCGGGCAGCATCTACGCGATCGACAGCTGGGTCGTGCTGAAGGACGCCGAGAACAAGGATGCCGCGCAGGACTTCATCGCCTTCGCCAGCCAGCCCGACCATCAGGTAAAACTGCCGGCCTATGTCGCCTACGGCCTGCCGAACCTCGAGGCTGCCGGCAAGGTGGCACCCGAATATGCAGCCGAGCTGCCGACCGACACCAACAACCTCGCCGAAGCCATGCCCCTCGACGTCAACTTCTGGATCGACAACTCCGAGGCGCTGACGCAGCGCTTCAACGCCTGGCTGGCCCAGTAGCCCGGCCGACGCGAACCGGCGAGGGGCCAGGCGGGCTGCGGCCCGCTTGGCGCCTGGCCGCCCGGGCGCCGGCCGGTGCGAGGCCGGCAGGCGCCATGCATTGCCAGAATTGACATGCCGGCATCCGTCCGCCCCGCCGGAACGGACCGTTGCCGCTACCCTATCCTGGAGAGGGCTTTTGACTGATATTCGCATCCGCTTCGACGGCATCAGCAAATGGTACGGATCCTTGTGCGTGGTCGACAATCTCGACCTCGACATCGCCAAGGGCCAGTTCGTCAGCCTGCTCGGGCCCTCGGGCTCCGGCAAGACGACGCTGCTGATGATGCTGGCGGGCTTCGAGGCCCCGACCAGGGGCAGGGTTCTGGTCGACGGCGAGCCGGTCGACCACTTGCCCACCTACAAGCGCGACATGGGCGTGGTGTTCCAGAGCTATGCGCTGTTCCCGCATATGAGCGTGGGCGAGAACGTCGCCTTTCCGCTGCAGATGCGCGGTATCGGCAAGGCCGAGACCGCCGAGCGCGTGGCGCGGGCACTGGACATGGTGCAGCTTTCGGCGCTGCGCGACAGGCGGCCGTCGCAGCTTTCCGGCGGCCAGCAGCAGCGCGTGGCGCTGGCGCGCGCGCTGGTGTTCGAACCGCGCGTTGTGCTGATGGACGAGCCGCTCGGCGCCCTCGACAAGCAGCTGCGCGAGCAGATGCAGCTGGACATCCGCGCGCTGCACAACCGGCTGGGCCTGACCATCGTCTTCGTCACCCACGACCAGTCGGAAGCGCTCACCATGTCCGACCGGATCGCCGTGCTCAACAAGGGCAAGATCGAGCAGATCGGCACGCCGCGCGAAATCTATGACGAACCGCGTACCCGTTTCGTGGCCGAGTTCATCGGCGAAACCAACCTGGCCGAAGGAACGGTCGAGAGCGTGGCGGGCACGCAAGCCCGAATTGCGCTGAAGAGGGGCGGCCATGTCATCGCCGGGCTTTCCGAAACTGTGACACCCGGCCAGGACGTGCTTCTCTCGATCCGGCCGGAGCGCATCGAGCTGAAGGACGGCACGGCAGCGGCCGGCAACAGCATCGCCGCCAGGATTGCCGATTGCGTCTACCAGGGCGACCATCTGCGCGTGCAGCTCGACGGGAGCGCGCACGGCTTCGTCGTCCGGCTCGACCGCAAGTCGCGGGAGTGGCAGCCCGGCGCCGAGGTGGTGGCCGAATTCAAGCCCGCCGATTGCCGGGTGATTGCGCCATGAAAGGGCCGAGCCGCAGAAGCGCTGGCGCGCTTGCCCTCATCCTGCCGCTGTTCCTCTTCATCGCCCTGTTCTTCGTCTGGCCGTTGGTGACGATGATGTCGCAAGCCGTTTCGGATACGGCAGTGCTGCGCATCCTGCCGCAAACGGCCGGCGCCATGGCGGGCTGGGACCGGACATCGCCGCCCACGCCGGAAATGAAGGCCGCCATCGCGGCCGACCTGAAGGCCGCGACCGATACGCAGGCCGTGGGCGACATGGTGCGGCGGCTGAACAGCGCACAGTCCGGTTTCCGCACGCTGATGGGCAAGACCATCTCCGCCGTGCAGGGCTCCGAAACCCCGCCGGATCTCGCCGCGGTCGACCCGCGCTGGGAAAAGCCTGAATTCTGGCTGGCGATCTCCGATGCCCTCTCGCCCACGACAGACCGCAACCTGCTCGCCGCGCTCGATCTTACCCGCGATGCTTCCGGCAGCATCGTCGCCCTGCCGGCCGATGCTTCGGCGAACCGGGTCATCATGCTGCGCACCTTCCTGATTGCGGGTCTGGTCACGCTCGCCTGTGCCGCCATCGGCTTTCCCTATGCGATGCTGGTCGCGACGATGGACGGCTGGAAGCGCAACCTGCTGCTTGCCGCCGTACTGCTGCCGCTGTGGACCTCGCTTCTGGTGCGCACCGCGGCATGGTTCATCCTGCTTCAGGAGAAGGGGCTCATCAACGATGCGCTGCAGGCGCTGCATCTGACCAGCGGCCCGGTTCCGCTGATCTTCAACAGGGTCGGCGTGGTCATCGCCATGACCCATGTGCTGCTGCCCTTCATGGTCCTGCCGGTCTACAGCGTGCTTGTCTCGATCCCGAAGAACCTGATGCCGGCGGCCGCCTCGCTTGGCGCCAACCCGGTCCGCGCCTTCCTGCGGGTGCTGCTGCCGCTCAGCTTCCGCGGGCTCGCCTCCGGCGCGTTGCTCGTCTTCATGTCGGCCATCGGCTACTACATCACCCCGGCGCTGATCGGCGGCGCGAGCGACCAGATGATCAGTTCCGTCATCGCCTTCTACGCCACCGGCTCGGCCAACTGGGGCATGGCGGGCGCGCTCGGCCTCATCCTGCTCGTCGTCACCATCGCGCTCTACGCCGTCTACGGCCGGCTGTCGGCCGAAGATGCGAGGAGGGCCTGACCATGCTGAGAAGCGCGAAACTCGTCTTCGCGGTTGCGGTCGTGACCTTCCTGGTCGCGCCGCTTCTGGCGATCCTGCCGCTCGCCTTCACGTCGAGCGCCTTCCTCACCTATCCGATCCCCGCCCTCTCGACGCGGTGGTTCCAGGAACTGGTGGCGGCCGACGCCTGGCGGCGCTCCATCGTCAACAGCCTGATCATCGGCCTCGGCACGACGGTGCTCGCCACGGTTCTGGGCACCGCCGCGTCGCTCGGCCTTCGCGGCCGCAACATCCCGTTTCCGACAGCGGTGAAGACGCTGTTCCTGCTGCCCATGGTGGTGCCGGCGGTGGTGCTGGGCGTCGGCATGCAGGTGCTGTTCGTGCGCCTCGGCATTGCCAACACCTATCTCGGCGTGATCTTCGCCCATACGGTGGTGGCGATCCCCTTCGTGATCGTCAGCGTCACCGGGGCTCTCGCCGGCATCGACCGCAGGGTCGAGCGCGCCGCCGAAAGCCTCGGGGCCGGCCCTCTCACGGTCTTTAGGCGGGTGACATTGCCGCTTGCCATGCCCGGCGTGCTTACCGGCGCGGTGCTCGCATTCGCCACCTCGCTCGACGAGGTCGTGCTGACGCTCTTCGTCGCCGGGCCGAACCAGCGCACCCTTGCCCGTCAGATGTTTTCCACCATCCGCGAAAACATCAGCCCGGCAATCGCCGCCGCTGCCTTCATCTTCATCGTCGGCACGATCCTGATTGCCGGCCTCGTGATGTGGCAACGCGACAGGGCGAAGGCCACCAAGGCGGCGGGGGCCTGATCGCCGGGCCCAGCACCGGGTCAGGGCCAAAACCCTTCAGCAGTCGCGCACCCGGCGGGCTGTGTCCTGCAGTTCCTTGAACGCTGCGTAGCGTGCGGAGTGAATGTCTGCCAACGGCCCTTCGGCCGGGCGGTAGATGCGGGCGGTGCCGGACAGGCTCGCCATGGCCTCGCGAACATCGGGAAACGCGCCGGCAGCCACCGCGCCCAATATGGCCGACCCGAGCAGGACGGGTTCGTCCGAATTGGGGGCGACGACCGGCTTGCCGCTGGCGTCGGCAAGGATCTGGCGAACGAAATCATGCTGGCCGGCGCCGCCGCTGATGACGATCTGGTCCACATGCGCGCCGGCGGCGGCCTGGGTGTCGATGATCTGCTTCAGCCCATAGCCAATGCCGCAGATGCCGGCGACATAGAGGGCAACCAGGCTGTCGAGGTCGCGCTCCATTCCAAGGCCGGCGATCACGGCGCGGGCGTGAGGGTCTGCGAAGGGCGCGCGGTTGCCGAGGAACTCCGGCACCACATGCAGGCCTGTCGACAGGCGCACCGCCTCCGACGCCGTGCCCACTCTTTCGGCCGCAAGGTCGGCGAGCATGACCGGCAGGGCCACGCCCTTCGCTTCAGCCTGGGCTGCCGCTTCCGCAGCCGTCGGGTGGAAGCGCAGAAGCTGGTCGATGGCGGCACCTGCCGCGCTCTGGCCGCCCTCGTTCAGCCACATGCCCGGCACCATGGCCGAGTAATACGGGCCCCAGACGCCGGGCACGAAAACCGGCTCGGCAGTGGAGGTCATGGTGCAGGAAGAGGTGCCGAAGACATAGGCGAGATTGCGCTCGGGCCGCCCGCCGATGCCGACGGTTCCGATGCCGCCCGCATGGGCGTCGATCATGCCGGCGGCGACAGACGTGCCGGGCTTGAGCCCCATGGCTTGCGCCGCCTCTTGCGTCAGCCCCTGCCCCAGCGGGGAGCCGGGTTCGACGATCCGGGTGCCGATGCGCGAAAAGTCCTCGTCCGCGAGCTGGTCGAGGCCGATCTTGCGGAAATAGGTCGGGTCCCAGCGCTGCTCATGGGCAAGATAGGTCCATTTGCAGGTGACCGTGCAGGTCGAGCGGGCGAGGTCGCCCGTCGCCCGCCAGGTGAGGAAATCGGCAAGGTCGAAGAACTGCCAGGCGGCATCGAAGACCTGCCGGCGGTTCTCCTTCAGCCACAGGATCTTCGGCGTCTCCATCTCGGGCGAGATGCGCCCGCCGACATAGCGCAGCACGTCATGGCCAAGCGCGTTGATGCGCTCGGCCTGTTCGACGGCACGGTGATCCATCCAGACGATGATGTCGCGTTCGGGCGCCTCCGAGAGGCCGACCGGGAGCGGCCTGCCGCCCTCCCCCAGCACCACGAGCGAGCAGGTGGCATCGACGCCGAGGCCGGCCACACATGCCGGATCGACACCGGCGGACGACACCACTTCGCGCACGATGGCGCACACGGCCTGCCAGATCTCCGTGCTGGATTGCTCCACCATGGCGCCCGGCTCGCGGAACAACGAGATGTCCCGCTTGGCGGTCGAAAGCATGCGGCCGCTGAGGTCGAACAGGCCGGCACGCGCGCTTCCTGTCCCGACATCGACGCCGATGACGTAAGTTGCGCCCTCCGGCGCCGGCGTGCCCGGTGTGTTGCTCATGGGTCCCAAGCTCTCAAAAGGTCTTCAAATATCGAGGGTGGACACGGGCCTCCCTGCCGCTCTCAGAGGTCCACGCTGTTGGGCAGGATCACGAGGTCGCGGATCGTCACGTTGCGGGGCCGCGAAAGCATGAACAGCACCGCCTCGGCCACTTCCTTCGGCTGCATCAGGCTGCCATTGGCGAGCGCCTCTTCCATCTTGGCCTTGGGCCAGTCGTCCAGCAGGGCCGTGACCACCGGGCCCGGCAGCACAGCGCCGACGCGGACGCCGTGCTGCGCGACCTGCCGGCGAGTGGAATGCACGAAGGCCTGAACGGCGAATTTGGAGGCGGTGTAGATCGGCTCCCAGACGACCGGCACGACGCCGGCGATGGAGCTGGTGAAGAGGATGTCGCCCGATTTCTGCGCGATCATGTGCGGCAGCACCGCATGGACCGAGCGGAAGCCGGCGTTGATGTTGAGGTTCAGCATCCGGTCCCAGGCGTCGGGATCGCCTTCCGCGACCGCACCGCCGATATAGGCGCCGGCATTGGCGTGGAAGATATCCAGCCCGCCAGCCACTTCCAGGATGCGCGGCAGCATGCCCGACACCTGCTCGGGCGCGAGCAGGTCGACCACCAGCGGCCTGGCGCGGTCGCCGAGTTCCTTGCACAGGGCCTCGAGCCTGTCCTCGGCGCGGTCGATCAGCACGACGGTCGCGCCTTCGGCAAGCAGCGTGCGGGCGCATTCCAGCCCGATGCCCGACGCCGCGCCGGTAATTGCGGCGACCTTGCCCTTCATGAGTTCTGCCATGGCGAATCTCTCCTGGAAATTGTTAGGCGCGGCCGTGGCTGACGCGGGACTGGCGGGCGAGCGAGTCGACGATGACGGCGATGGCAAGCACCGCGCCCGTGATCATGTAGCGCAGGGACGAGCTGAGATTGAGAAGCGTGAGGCCGTTGGAAATCGCCTGGATGACGATGATGCCCAACAGCGCGGAATAGGCGCTGCCGCGGCCACCGAACAGGCTGGTCCCGCCGATGACGGCTGCCGCGATCGCGTTCAGGTTGACGTCGCCGGCGCCGGCCTGCTGGCTCGATGAAGCCAGACGCGAGGCCGCCAGGATGCCGCCAAGGGCCGCAAGCGTGGAGCAGAGCATGAAGGCGCTCATATTCATCCGGCGGACATTGATGCCCGAGCGGCGGGCCGCCTCGCGATTGCCGCCGACGGCGAACATCGAGCGACCCCACTTGGTCTTGGTAAGCGCATAGTTGAGGACGATGACCAGGGCTACGAACAGGCCGAACATCCACGGCACGCCGCGACCGAGATTGAGGTAGTAGACGGCGAATTCGAGCGCGACCGTCAGCACGACAGCCTTTATGACCACGGCGCCGAGCGGCCGTGACGACAGGTTGACGGCCTTGCGGCGCCGGCGGTTCCTGATGCCGACCGCAATCATGACGAGCCCGGGCAGGAGCGCCAGGGTGTGCGAAACCCAGTCCGGCATGACCATGACCTGGCCAAAGCGAACCAGCGGCGAGGCGTAGGGCAGGTTGATGCTGCCGGTCGGCCCCAGAATGTAGAGCTGCAGGCCCAGCAGCGCGAGCAGGCCGGCAAGGGTCGCCACGAAGCTCGGCATGCCGAGCCGGTTGTAAAGCACCGCATAAAGCGCGCCGACGGCCGCACCGACAAGCAAGGCCACAAAGATGGCGCCGGCAATCGGCCAGCCGGAATTGACCCACAGCACGCCGACCACGGCGGATGCGAGGCCGCTCATGGAGCCGACGGAAAGGTCGATTTCTCCGAGCAGCAGAACACAGACGATGCCAAGCGAGATGACCCCGACCGTGGCGCAGTCGAACAGCAGGTTCACCAGGTTGTTCGGCGCGAGGAAGACCGGGTTGAGGAGGCTGAAGACGGTCGAAATGACCACCAGCCCGACGGCGACCGGCAGCATGCCGAGATCGCCCGAACGTATGCGGTCGAAGAAGCCGCGCACCATGTCGAACATGCCCTCGTCATGCTTGACGCGCTCGTCGCTGCGGTCGAGGGCCTGGGGCGGCGTATCCTTGGAAATCTGCTGTGTCATGCGGTGGTCCCGCCCAAATCGTTGCTCTGGCTTGCCTTGCGGTGGTGGCGGCGCGAGACGGCGTTTTCCGTGGCGCCGGTGATGGCGGTGACAAGCTCGTGATTGGAGGCATCGGGGCTGAAGACCCCGTTGTTGCGCCCGAGCCGCAAGACCACGATGCGGTCGGCGACGGCGCGCACATCCTCCATGTTGTGGCTGATGATGATGACGCCGAGGCCGCGTTCGCGCACACGCTCGATCAGGTTCAGCACCTCCGCCGTCTGCGCGACACCAAGGGCGGCGGTCGGCTCGTCGAGCATGATGATCTTGGGATCGAGCAGCAGCGATCGCGCGATCGCGACCGTCTGGCGCTGACCGCCCGAAAGCGAGGCAACGGGTTCGCGTACCGACGGGATGCGCGCGGCAAGTTCCTTCAAGAGGGTCCAGGCCCGTACTTCCATCGCCACCTCGTCGAGGTTCCACGGCGACAGTTCATGGCCCAGGAAGAGATTGGCGACGACATCGAGGTTCTCGCACAACGCAAGATCCTGGAAGACCGTGGCGATGCCGAGCTCGAGCGCCCGGCTCGGACTGTCGAGCGAAACCTGCTGGCCGCAGAATTCGATGCTGCCCGAGGTGGGCTGATGCACGCCGGCGAGGATCTTGATCAGCGTCGACTTGCCGGCGCCGTTGTCGCCCACCAGGGCCACGACCTCGCCGGCATGGACTTCAAGCTCGATGTCGGTGAGCGCCGACACGGCTCCGAACTTCTTGGAAACGTTGCTCAACCGCAAAATGGGGCTGCCCTTTTCCGGCAGCGCACTGTCTTCTCGCACCATGGCCGAACGCTCTTCTGGACGTTGGGTGTGCCCGGCCGGAACAAGCCCGGCCGGACACTCTCGGGAGGATATTACTGGATAATGCCGAGTTTCTTGCAACCCTCGGCGTATTCGCCGGTGCAGACTTCCTCGGCGGTCTGGATACCCTTGTCGAAGATCTCCGCCTTGATGTTCTCGGCGGTCACCACGGCCGGCACGAAGAGCTCGGACGGCGTGTCGTAGAGGGTGGTCTTCGGCTCGGGCGTTTCGCCCTTGACCAGCTGCACGGCAATCCTGGCGGCGGCAGCGGCAACGATCTCGGACGGCTTGGAGATGGTGTTGTACTGGTCGCCGGAGATGATCAGCTGCAGGGCGGCGATGGTGGCGTCATTGCCCGTGACCGGCGGAAGCGGCTGCACGCCTGCCGCCTTGAAAGCCGCGATCGCGCCGCCGCCCGTGCCGTCATTGGCAGCGACCACGCCCTTGATCTCGTCGCCGAAGCGGGTGATCTGGCCGGCGGTCCATTCCTGTGCCTTCGGCGGCGCCCATTCCGGCGTATCGAACTCGGCGAGCGTCTTGTAGCCGGAGTCGTTCAGGCCGCGATGAATGCCGTCGCGGATGAGGCCGGCGGCCGCATCGGTCGGCGAACCGTTGATCTGCAGCACGCCCGAACCTTCGGCCACGCCGCTTGCCTTCAGATGATCCACCAGCGACTTGGCAATCTCATAGCCGAGACCTTCATTGTCGAAGGAAACGTAGAAGTCGGCGGCCTTTTCCGGGATCGGGCGGTCATAGGCGATGACCTTCACGTCCTGGGAATGGGCGATCTCCACGAGGCCGGCGGCAGCCGCGGAATCGACCGGATCAAGCACGATGACCTTGGCGCCCTGGGCGATCACCGAGTTGAACTGCTGCTGCTGCAGGGACGCATCGGCATTTGCGTTCTGGTAGATGACGGTGCAGCTGGCGCAGAGCTTTTCCATCTCGGCCTTGAAGCCCGGATAGTCGTGCTCCTCATAGCGCGTCGATGCCTGGTCGGGCATCAGGAACGCGACCGTCGCGGTCTCCTGAGCCTGGGCCGAGCCAGCGAACATGGCGCCGGCGGCCGCCGTTGCCATCAACAAAGTGCGAAATTTCATAATGTCCTCCTTGAAAGAGCGAAAACCCGTGTCGGGAGAGGCTTTTCCGGTTTCATGCCCAAGCTTCGGCCACCTTTCGATCGGAGAAAAGCGCGCAGACCACCTGGCCAGGTCGACGCGTTACCGACCAGGCCATGATCGTGAACTCTTCCTGAACGCCTCCCGGTCGACCCTCAACAGCCAACCAACTTCATCGATTGAGCTAGCCCGCTCAATCGATGTAGCAAAAAATTGCCACCTTCCCCCAATGATGTCAAGCTAGCGTTCGAACCGGAGGCGGGTATTCGTGAATCGCGACAAGCAGACCAAGAAAACAACCATTTATGACCTGGCCGCGCTGGCCGGCACGTCGGCCAGCGCAGTCAGCGCAGTTCTGAACGGCAACTGGAAGAAGCGCAGGATCAGCAGCCAGCTCGCAGACAAGATCACGCGGCTGGCGGAAGAACAGGGCTATGCCATCAACATGCAGGCGAGCCTGCTTCGACGGGAGAAGTCGAAGATCATCGGCATGATCGTGCCGAAGTACGACAACCGCTATTTCGGCTCGATCGTCGAGACCTTCGAAAGCATGGCGCGCGAGCGGGGGCTGTTTCCGATCATCACCTGCACGCGCCGCGACCCGGACCTCGAGATCGAGGCGGCGCGCACCATGCTTTCCTACCAGGTCGAATGGCTGGTCGCGACCGGTGCCACGGACCCCGACCGGATCACCGATATCTGCACCGCATCCGGCGCCAGAAGCCTCAACCTCGATCTGCCCGGATCGCGGGCGCCCTCGGTGATCTCGGACAATTTCGCCGGCGCCAAGGAACTGACCCGGCGCATCCTGGCCAATTGCGAGCGCAAGCTGGGCAAGGCCTCGCCGCTCCTGTTCATCGGCGGGCGCGGCAGCGATCATAACACCGCCGAGCGCGTGCGCGGCTTCCGCGCCGCCCATGCGGAAGCGGGCGTGGCGGTGGATGAAAGCCATATCCTGGCCTGCGGCTACGCGCCGGAAAAAGCGGAGAATGCTCTCGACACTCTGGCGGCTCAGGAGGGGCACATGCCGGAGGGCATGTTCGTCAACTCGACCATATCTCTGGAAGGCGTAATGCGCTGGATCAGGCGATCGGGCCGCTATGACGGCCGGCCGCCGATCATCGGCTGCTTCGACTGGGACCCTTTCGCCGCGCTCCTCGGCGACGACATCGAAATGGTCCGCCAGGACGTGCCGGGCATGCTCAATGCCGTGTTCGACATCATCGACCAGGGTGCGAGCCAGACATCCCTCATCGAGGTTCCCCCCGTATTCATGGGCAGCCTGACGGGACGATTATCCCAGCACGAACCGCTGCCATGAACGCGCGAGCAGCTTTTCGTCCATGCCGCGCCCGATGAGGACGATGACGTCGTCTTGTGGCGCAGGACCTTCGTTGCCGCCCTCCGGTTCGGGCAATATTTCGGGCGCCTGCACGACACGGCGCACCGACTGCAGCAGCAGGCGGCCATCGGGGCTCGTCACCACGCCCTTTACCCGCACGATGTCGTCGCCGCGGGCGGCCAGCAATGCCGAGAGCCACACCGAAAGGCTCGCCCAGCCGCCACCCTCGGCAATGCTCAGGCGATAGGGTCTGATCGGCTCCGCGCGCCCGGCTATTTCGGGGAGTTCGTACGGCTCGGCATCGAGGTCGGCCGGGAGGTCCAGCGGCACGCCGCGCTCCGCGCCTTCCACAGCGGCTGCCGGGTTGATCAGCCGGAGCGTGCGCGTCAGCCGCGCAACCTGTTCGGGCGGGATGCCGCACGACTTGGTGATGACGATCCGTTCGGCTGCCTCCACCTGCCGCCGGCTGAGCTCTTCCCCTGCAAGCTGCTGCGCGCCGTGCAGG
>JAEWHN010000001.1 GCA_023387775.1 Pseudomonadota bacterium
TCGTCGATAATCCGAGCTTCCCGCAGCCGGCGCGTCGCAGCAGGCTTCGCGAAGACTTCATCGCCTGCCTGAAGTGATCGCCGCGGCTGCTAGGCTGCACGGTAGCAAACCATCGAGAGCAGGCGCATGGGCAGCTTGGCAAGCTCATGAGGTCCGTGCGGCTCGCCGGTGTCCAGGAAAAGGCAGTCGCCCGGCGCCATCCGGTAGAGAGCGTGGCCGTGGCGATAGGTGATTTCGCCTTCCAGCAAATAGAGAACCTCCAGACCCTCCCGCTGGAAGGTCGGCAACCTTTCCAGGGGTGTCGATGCGGTGAGGAGGCGAAGCTCGACGGCCATGCCGTCGCTGCCCACATGGCGGAACAGCCTGTGCTGAAAGCCGGTGCCGCCTTGCCCGATTTCGATGCCATCTTCGGCCTTCATCAGCCTGGCGCGGTTCTCTTTTTCGAAGCCGCGAAACAGCCTGGCCAGTGGCAGCTGGAAGGCAGACGACAGCGCCTGCAGCGTATCCAGCGACGGGGAGATGAAACCCTTCTCGACCCTGCAGAGCGTGCTGGCCGAAATGCCGGCCTCTGTGGCAAGTTCCTGGAGGTTCATGCCGAAGCCGAGCCGCAGGGAGCGAATTTCGCGGCCGACCGCGGCCTGGAGAGCAGCGCTTTTGCGCTCCCTGGAGCTGTCGAAGGCTCGCCACCCCGACGGAGCGCCGGTCGATGGCGGATCGCTTTCATCGTGCGAGCGTGCCGCTGTGCCGAAAGATTCAGTCATCCCGGAATCTCCTCCACAAGCTGCGATAGACGCGTCGGGACAGGCCTTTCACGACGGAAGGAGAGGCGCCTGGCAGGGCGCCTCTCCGTAACAGGTCAGATGATGCCGGTGAGGATGCCTACGCCGGCGAGAGAGGCGGCCGCACCCAGGCTCTGGACCACGGTGGCGCCATGCGCCTTCGCGCCGGCGCGGCCAAGCAGCAACCCGCCGGCGATGCCGAGGGCATGGAGCAATATGGTGGCTGCGATGAAGCCGGCACCGTAGGCGAGGCCGCCGGCCGTTCCCGGCATCTCGGCGCCATGAGCGTAGCCGTGGAAGATGGCGAAGAAGCCGACCAGCCCCATGGCCGCCGCAACCGGCGTGGCGAGACGGAAGGCCACGATGCCGCCAAGCACGACTACCGACAGCGCAATTCCGATTTCCACGAAGGGCATGCCGATGCCGGCGACGCCGAGGCTGCCGCCGAGCGCCATGACCGCGACGAAGCTGGCCGGGACCAGCCACATGGCCCTGCCGCCGATCTGGGCCGCCAACAGGCCGACCATCACCATCGCCAATATGTGGTCGAGGCCGCCCATCGGATGGGCAAAGCCGTGCGCGAAGCCGAAAGCCTGGTCATGCGCTGGGTGGGCCATCGCCACGGTCGGCAGGAAAGCAGTTGCCGCTGTCAGAATGGCGCGAATGGTGGATCTGGACATGAGTTGCCTCCAGAGTTGTTCCGAGTTTCGATTGAAAGTATGGCTTGAAAGTGCGGGCAGGGAACTTGCCTAGCCAGCGCCTTCCACCTTTGCCTTGTCGCGATGGCCGAGCTTGCCGTTCGCGATCAGCGTGCCGAGCGTGTCGAGAACCACGCGGCAGGCAAGCTGGGCCGTATTGTCGTTGACGTCATAGGGCGGCGAGACCTCCACCACCTCCATGCCGCACAGCCCCTCGGCCGCGATGGTGCGGATGATCTCGAAGGCCTCGCGCGGCATCAGGCCACCCGGCTCCGGCGAGCCGGTGCCGGGAGCGAAGCCCGGATCGATGGAGTCGATGTCGAAGGACAGGTAGACCGCCTTGCAGCCTTCCCATGCCATCTCGAGCGCCATCTCGGCCACCTTCTTGGGGCCGTGCTTCTCCAGGTCGAACATCGTCATGACGCTGGTGCCGCGCTGATGCGCGACGGCGCTGCCGGGGCGGTTGCCGTACCAGCCGCCGATGCCGAGCTGGACCAGGTTCTTGGGATGGCAGTTCGGGAGGCCGACATCGTGCATGTGGCTGTGGTCGCGATGCGAGGTTTCGCGCCCCTCATGTGTGGTCCAGAACCAGGGCGTGGTGTGCATCCGCTCATCCATATCCTTTTCCTGGATATCGATATGCCGGTCGATGTGGATGATGCCGACATTGCCGTCGATATGCGGGGCTATGCCACGGACATTGGGGAAGCCGAGGCTGTGGTCGCCGCCGCAGATGATCGGAAACACGCCCGACGTGTAGATGTGCGACACCGCCTTGGTGACCTGGTCGAAGGTCTTTTCGATGTTGCCGGGAATGACGAAGATGTCCCCGGCGTCGCACATGTCCAGCTCTTCATAGATGTCGACGCCGCCGTCGAACCAATAGCCGTCATAGAGCGCGGAAATGCGCCGCACCGCCTGCGGGCCGAACCGGGTTCCGGGGCGATAGGTCGTTGCGGAATCGAAGGGCGCGCCGACGAAGGCGGCTTCGTATTGGCCAATCTTGCGGATGTCCTCGCAATAGGGAACCTTCATGAAGGTATTGATGCCGGCGAAGGCCGGCTGGTGGCCGCGGCTGAAGAGCGAGATGCTGCGGTCGACGACGGAGGGGGCAGCCTCGAGGCCCAGTTCGAGCGAGCGGGCGGTCTCTTCAGCCTGTTTCTTCTGCGAAATGCGCGAGAGCCGCTCCAGGGCCTGCCTTCCGTCCGTGGAGGACCTTATCTCCTCCGCATGGGAGTGGCTGTGCCCGTCGGCATGGTGATGATCGTGATGTCCATTTCCCATCGCTTCTGTCCTCAATTCGGAGCGGTCGATCGTCAATCGCCACCCCTGCGCCGTTCCAAAGGTCGAAACTGACAAGCTGCAAGTATATTTCTGAAAGTATTTACCGGTGAAAATTCAATGCTTTCGAACTTCCTGCATAAATTCGGTCAATGTTTCCAGAAACCAGATATATCAACACAGTATCGGCGGAATATTTTGGCATCAACGACCTGAATTCCAATATCGAACATTGATCCTATCAATCCCGTTCGGGGCTGCGCCCAGCAGGTCGGAGGAGAGCCGGCCAAAACGGAACAGCCCCGCCGGAGAGGTTCCGACGGGGCTGCTCGAGCCGCTTTGCGGTCAGATGAGGCGACCGCGTTGGCGGTCGCGCCCGATGATTCACATCTGGTATGTGGCCAGGAGGTGCCCGACATAGATGGTCAGGCCGCCTGTTATCAGAACGACATAGGGCAATATGCCGGCGCGTTTCTTGATCAGCCTGCCGCTCTCCATAAGGTCCGCCTGCATCCAAGGGGGGAACCGCCCGCCGTCGGTGATGTAGTGGCGGAACAGGAAGATCGGGATGATGCCGGCCGTGATCAGCAGGCTGGTCAGCAGGGCGCGCTCGCCCCAGAAGTCCGCACCCCAGCCCATGATCAGCAGGTTGAAGTAGCCGCAGATGCCGCCGACACACAGCAGCCAGTTCGGGCTGCGGTATGGCCGCGGCGTATGCGGCCGATCCATCCTGTGCAGCCACCCGGCCTGGAGGTTCAGGAACACGAAGATCATGTAGGTGGTGTTGGCCAGAACGATCAGGAACACGTAGTCCGACAAGGTCAGCAGGAATGCATTGAAGATGAGGTCGGTCCACATCGCGGCGACCGGCGCGCCATGGCTGTTGAGCCGCGACAGGTATTTCGGCAGCCAGCCGTCATGCGCGCCCTGGTAGAGCGTGCGCGACGAACCGGCCATGGCCGTCATGATCACCAGGCACACCGACAGGATCAGCATGGTCATGATGATATTGGCCAGTATCGGCCCGGCGCCCACCATCTGCGCCATGAAGCGGCCGACGCCGGTGCCGTCGTAGATGCCGGGGTCCAGCAGGCCGTCAAGGCCGAGATAGCCTTGGAACGAGATCGGGACGATGGTGTAGAACAGGATGCACAGCAGCCCCGAATAGACCAGGGCGCGCACTGTATCATGGCCGGGGTTCTTGAACTCGCGGACGTAGCAGACCGCGGTTTCGAAGGGGTAGGTGGACCAGGCCGCCAGCAGCAGCCCGGCTGCGAAGGTGGTGTAGCCCACCATGTTCCAGCTGCCCGGCACGGGCTGGCCCGACGTATCGTGCTCGAGCGGAACGAAGGGCATGAAGCTGTCGGTGTGCAGGTCGCCGGTGAAGAACGGCACGACACCGATCAGGAACAGCGGCATCAGAACCGCGATGGCGACGATCATCTGCACCTTTGCGGCCTTGAGTATGCCGCGGTGCTGGATCGCAAACACCGTCAGCATCAGGAACAGGCCGAGCAGGAAGGTGGTGTTGATGCGCATATGCAGGCCGGACTTGATGAAGCTCAGGTCAAAGAGCGTGATCGACCAGGTACGGATCGCGGCGTCGGCCGGAAACAGCATCTGCAGGACATAGCCCGCCGCCAGGCCTGAGCCGACGGCAAGAACGGGAGACCATGAAAACCAGTTGGTCCAGACGGAGATGGGGCCCAGCACCTTTCCATAGCGCACCCACGCAATGGCCCCATAGACCGAGGCGCCGCCGGATTTGTTCGGAAACAGGCCCGAGATCTCGGCATAGGCGAAACACTGGATGAAGCCGATGAACATCGAGACGATCCACACCAGCGGGGAGATG
>JAEWHN010000027.1 GCA_023387775.1 Pseudomonadota bacterium
GAGAAGCTGTTCCGCCAATTTGGGTGCAGCGGCTGCCACGGGCCGGCCGCGACCGTCCATGCCCCCTCGTTGGCCGGGCTCTACGGCCGGCGGGTGCCGCTCGAAAGCGGCGAGGTGGTGCTGGCTGACGACCAGTACATCCGTGACAGCATTCTCCTGCCGCAATCCCAGATCGCGGCAGGCTATCCGCACATCATGCCGACGTTCCAGAACGTGTTGAGCGAGGACCAGGTTCTCAAGCTGGTGGCTTACATCAAGTCGTTGGCGACCGAGGAGGGGAGGAGATGAGCAAGGCAGGGTCGCCCGGCGCGCGTCCGGATCCGGCAAATCTCGACGACCGCGGGCTTTCGGAAACGGAACTCCAGCGGCAAAGCTATCTGCGTGCCGGTCGCACACTGAGGTCCTGGCTGCTTACCCACGACCACAAGCGCATCGCGATGCTTTACCTCATCTCCGTCACACTGTTCTTCTTCGTCGGCGGCGCGGCCGCGGCGCTGGTGCGGCTGGAATTGCTGGCGCCGGGTGGACGCTTCCTGTCCAACGAAGGCTACAACCGCACCTTCACGCTGCACGGCGTGGTGATGGTCTGGTTCTTCCTGATCCCCTCGATCCCCAATACGTTCGGGAATTTCCTGGTTCCGCTGATGATCGGGGCGCGCGACCTTGCCTTTCCGAGGCTGAACCTGCTGAGCTGGTACATCTACATGCTGGGCGGCCTCTTCACCGTTTTCGTGCTGATCGCAGGCGGCGTCGATACGGGCTGGACCTTCTACACTCCGCTGTCGTCGATGTTCGCCAACGGCTGGGTGGTGCTGGCGGCCACGGCCATCATCATCGTGGGCTTCTCGTCGATCCTGACGGGGCTCAACTTCATCGTCACCATCCACAAGCTGCGCTGCCCCGGCATGACCTGGGGCCGCCTTCCGCTGTTCGTCTGGTCGATCTACGCCACCTCCCTGGTCCTGGTTCTGGCGACGCCGGTCCTGACCCTCACGCTTGCGCTCATCATCGCCGAGCGTGCATTCGGGCTCGGCGTGTTCGATCCCAAGCTGGGCGGCGACCCTGTGCTCTACCAGCACCTGTTCTGGTTCTACAGCCACCCGGCCGTGTACATCATGGTCCTGCCGGCGCTGGGTGTGGTCAGCGAGCTGGTGGCCGCGGCGGCGCGTAAGCCAGTCTTCGGCTACGCCTTCGTGGCGGCGTCTTCGATCGCCATCGCCGTCATCGGCTTCCTCGTCTGGGGCCATCACATGTTCGTTGCCGGCCAGTCCATGTACGCCAGCGCGATCTTCTCGTTCCTGAGCCTCGCCGTGGCCGTGCCCTCCGGCATCAAGGTCTATAACTGGACGGCGACGCTCTATAAGGGGCACATCTCGCTCGACCCGCCCTTCCTGTTTGCCATGGCCTTCATCGGGCTGTTCGTGGTGGGCGGCATGACCGGCCTCGTCCTGGCGATGCTGGCGGTGGACGTGCATGTCCACGACACCTACTTCGTGCTGGCCCACTTCCACTACATCATGGTGGGCGGCACAGTGTCGGCCTTCTTCGGGGCACTGCACTTCTGGTGGCCCAAGATGATCGGGAGGAAATATTCCCTGGTCTGGGGGCGGCTGTCGGCAGCGTTCATCTTCGTCGGGTTCAACCTGACCTTTTTCCCGCAGTTCCTGCTCGGCTACCTTGGCATGCCGAGGCGCTATCACCTCTATCCGCCGGAATTCCAGACCTTGCACGTCCTGTCGTCCGCCGGGGCCAGCCTGCTCGCGGTCGCCTACCTGCTCCCTTTCACCTACCTGCTCTATTCGCTGCGCCACGGGAACCCGGCGGAAGCCAATCCCTGGGGCGTTACCGGTCTGGAATGGACGGTTCCCTCGCCGCCGCCGAAGCACAATTTCGACAGGCAGCCGGAAGTTTCGGGCCCGCCCTATGATTATGAGATCGAGATGGAGGGCAAAGATGCCGCAGCAAGGCGTTGAACTCCAGGAGCCGTTTGCGCGACCCGCCCAACAGCGCCAAGCCGATCTTTTGGGCACCTACGTGTTCCTGACCACCGAAATCATGCTGTTCGGCGGGTTCTTCGTACTGGCGATGTTCCTGCGCATCGCCTATCCAGAAGATTACGTCAGGTCCTCCAAGGCGCTTCACCTGTTCATCGGCGGCGCCAACACGGCCGTGCTGCTCACGTCCAGCCTGCTGGTGGCGCTTGCAGTGCAGGCCGCGCGATCCGGCGCAAGACGGTGGGCCGCGGGGTGCCTGGCGGGCGCCAGCCTTCTTGGCATTGTCTTCCTGTGCATGAAGGCGTTCGAGTACAGCCTCGAATATTCGGAAGGAATGCTGCCGGTCCCCGCCTCGGAGGCGCAATTCAGCTCGCCGGTGCAGCATCTGTTCATGAACCTGTATCTGCTGGCGACCGGGCTGCACGCCCTGCACGTGACCGTGGGTGTCGTTCTGCTGGCCGGCATTGGCTACGGGATCGCTAGAGGGGCGTTGCACGTGCCCACGCGCTCGGTGGTGGTCGAAGCGGGCGGCCTCTACTGGCACGTCGTCGACGTGATCTGGGTGTTCCTGTACCCCGTTCTCTATCTGGCGAGGTAAAGGCGATGAAGGCTTTGCTTTGGCCCGTCTTTGCCTGGATCGCCTCGATCTGCCTGCTCACGGCCACTGTTGCCGCGAGTTTCGCAGTGACCGGTCTCACCTCCATCACGGTAAGCCTCGGGATTGCGCTGGCCAAGGCAGCGCTGATCTGCTGGTTCTTCATGAACTTGAGAGCGGAAGGCGGATTGCTGCGGCTCGCGGCGGGCGCGGCCGCCATCTGGCTGCTGATATTCCTGGCGCTCGTGGCGGCCGACTATGCGACGCGATCGTAAGTCGCGACGGAAATTCGACGGGCTGAACGGATCGAGGCACGCACTAAATCCGACAGATACGATCCTTCTTTGACAAAGCGAGGCATGCCATGGAGATCAAGAGAAGCGGTTCGCAGCCGTCGGGCAAAGGGCCGGCAGATTGGTTCTCGGGCTCGGTCCGCATAGATCCGTTGTTTTCTCCGCCCGATCCGGCGCGGGTCATGGGTTCGCTGGTCACCTTCGAGCCGGGCGCGCGCACCGCATGGCACACCCACCCGCTCGGCCAGACCCTGGTTGTCACGTCCGGCCTGGGCTGGGCTCAGCGCGATGGCGGGCCGGTCGAAGAAATCCGGCCGGGCGACGTGGTGTGGTTCGAGCCCGGCGAAAGGCATTGGCACGGCGCCACGCCCAGCACCGCCATGAGCCACATCGCCATCCAGGAAAAGCTCGACGGCTCCGCAGTCGATTGGATGGAAAAGGTCAGCGACGAGCAGTACCGGCGATAGCGCGGGACATTGCGTGCGTAGGTGACGCTTCCGCGCGATAGCGCTGGTGCGCTGAAGACGGTTGATCCGGGTCAATGACCGAGGTGCCGGGCGCTACGAGGATGGCGCTCCGATTGCTCAGCGGAGGCGAGCCGTGGAACACCACGCCGAGGTGTTGGCCGGAGGCGTATGGCAGCAGAGAATCCCGGGCTGGAGGGATCTTGTTGCAACGCTGCTGCTGCTGAGCATCATAATTCTACTCGGCATCGGTGCGCATCAAATGGTGGCGCCCGTCGCCCCCTCCGAGGTCGCCGAGATTTCACTGTCGCCGACTGCCTTGCCGCTCTACACGCTGCGCACTGTCATGCGGATGCTGGCGGCGCTCCTGGCCTCGTTGCTCTTCACCTTCGTCTACGCCACGCTCGCGGCCAAGAGCCGACGCGCCGGGATGGTCATGATCCCGATCCTGGATGTGCTCCAGTCGGTTCCGATCCTCGGTTATCTTTCCTTCACCGTCGTTTTCTTCGTTTCGCTGTTCCCCGGCAACGTGCTTGGGGCCGAGCTGGCGGCCATCTTCGCCATCTTCACAAGCCAGGCCTGGAACATGACATTCAGCTTTTACCAGGCGCTGAGGACCGTCCCGACCGATCTGGACGAAGTCAGCCGCAGCTTCCGGGACACTGGCTGGCAGCGCTTCTGGCGACTCGAAGTGCCGTTTGCGATGCCGGGGCTCATCTGGAACATGATGATGTCGATGTCGGGGGGCTGGTTCTTCGTCGTCGCTTCGGAGGCCATTTCCGTCGGCGATATTCATGTCGCGCTGCCCGGCGTCGGGTCCTATGTGGCGCGTGCGATCCAGGAAAGTGATCTGCAGGCCATTGGCTGGGCAATTGCCGCAATGACGGTGGCCATCGTTCTTTATGATCAGCTGTTGTTCCGGCCGATGGTTGTGTGGGCAGAGAAATTCCGGTTCGAACAGACCGCGGCCCAGGTGGCGCCAAGAAGCTGGGTCCTTACCCTTTTTCGCCGCTCGCCTATGCTTACCAGCCTTGCAGCCCCGACATGGGTGGCATTGCGCAAGACGGCGCGAGCGCGAATGGCCCTCCCGCCGGCCATCACACGACTTGCCCTCTGGTCGCCACCGCGACTGCTTGTCGACGTCATCTGGTATGTCGCGCTGATCCTTGTGATCGGCTTCGTAGGCTTTGCGCTCCTGCGTTTTCTGGGTTCGGCCCTTTCCTGGGAAGACGCCAGGATCGCCGTCGGCAATGGCTTGCTCACACTCCTGCGCGTGGTCATTCTCATCGCGCTTGCAACGCTTGTGTGGGTGCCGGTGGGGGTTGCCGTGGGGCTGCGGCCAAGGCTCGCGGGCCGCATTCAACCCGTTGCGCAGTTTCTCGCCGCCTTTCCGGCCAACCTGCTGTTCCCCGTCGCTGTGTACCTGATCGTAAGGTACGATCTGTCGCCAATGATCTGGCTCAGCCCGCTGATGATCCTTGGGGCGCAGTGGTACATATTGTTCAATGTGATCGCGGGCGCCAGCGCATTTCCCTCCGACCTGCGGGAAGCGGCGGCGAGCTTTCGGGTCCGTTCCCGGCGCTGGTGGCGGGAGGTGATGCTGCCCGGCATCCTCCCTTATTACGTCACCGGCGCCATTACCGCCGCCGGCGGCGCGTGGAATGCCAGCATCGTCGCCGAGTGGGCGAGTTGGGGGAACGTCAGGCTGAGCGCCTCCGGCCTGGGCGCGTATATCGCGCAGATGACCGAAGCTGGGGACTATCCCCGCATTGCGCTCGGTATCGTTGTCATGTCCATACTTGTCATTTCCACGAACCGCCTGCTGTGGCGCCCGCTCTATGCTTACGCAGAGCGGCGCTCGCGGCTTGATTGAGAGGGCGCCCGTGGGTGATGGTTCCTCGCCGCCGGTCATAGAGCTCGACAATATCTTCATGGCTTTTGCCAAACCATCCGGCGAGCCGTTGCCGGTGCTTGCTGGTGTTAACCTCGTCCTGCGGGAGGGAGAGATCCTGGGACTGCTCGGCCGTTCGGGGTCGGGCAAGTCGACATTGCTGCGGATCGTCGGCGGTTTGATCCGGCCCACGGCGGGACAAGTGCTGTATCGCGGCGCGCCGTTATCCGGCCCTTCGGCTGGCATCGCAGTCGTGTTCCAGACCTTTGCGCTCTACCCGTGGCTGACGGTGCTGGAAAATGTCGAGCTTGGCCTCGACGCATTGGCTCTGTCCGACGAGGAGGAGCATCGCCGCGCGCTCTCCGCCATCGATCTCATAGGGCTGGAGGGCTTCCAGTCCGCCTATCCCCGCGAGCTTTCCGGCGGGATGAGGCAGCGTGTGGGCTTTGCCCGGGCGCTCGTCAGCGATCCGGTCCTGCTGCTCATGGACGAGCCGTTCTCGGCCCTTGACGTTCTCACGGCCGAGACGCTGAGAACGGACTTCCTGGACCTGTGGAGCGAACGCAAGCTGCCCATCAAGGCCGTGATGATGGTGACGCACAACATCGAGGAAGCGGTGTTGATGTGCGATCGCATTCTGGTGCTCGGCACCAATCCTGGCCACATCGCGGCCGAAATCGCGGTTCCGTTGCCGCAGCCGCGCAACCGGCTGGACGCAGCGTTCCACGCCGTCGTTGACGAGCTCTATTCCATCCTGACGGCCAGGATGACGCAAACGATCGACGCGCAAAGCCAGCTGCACGGCGGTCTTGTCCAGCCGTTGCCAGATGTCGCTATCAGTCGCCTCACCGGGTTCATCGAAAGGCTGAACGCGGTTCACCAGGGCTATGTCGAACTGGCGCGTGTCAGCACGCCGCTAGCGTTCGAGACGAAAGACCTGTTCTCGCTGGCGGGGGCCTTGCACATTCTCGAGTTCGCCGAGCTGAAGGACGGGGCGATCAAGCTCACGGCGGCTGGCCGGGTTTTCGCCGAGAGCGACGCCAGGGAGCGCAAGCGCCTGTTCAGGGAACATCTGCTGCGGTTCGTGCCGCTTGCCGCCCATATCCGCCAGGTGCTGGAAGAGCGCGAGGGGCACCATGCACCGCGGGAACGCTTCGAGCTGGAACTCCAGGATCACCTGAACAAGGGCGACACCGAAAAGACCCTCCGCGCGGCAATCGGCTGGGGAAGATATGCGGAGCTATTTCAATACGACGACCGTTCGCGAAGCTTCGGCCTGGGGCAGCCCGGAGAATGACGGTCGCGAACTGCTCCAGGCAGCGCGACCGTCGGGCGCCGAGCGCGCCCTACTTGCCGGGAACGATCGACGGGATGGGAATGAACAGCAGGTATTTGCGGTCCTCGGCCACGGGCCTGAGC
>JAEWHN010000019.1 GCA_023387775.1 Pseudomonadota bacterium
GCTGAGTATCATGTCGCACAACACTTTCGGACATCTGATCCGTGTCACCACCTGGGGCGAAAGCCACGGCGCGGCCTTGGGCTGCGTGGTCGATGGCTGCCCGCCCGGCATTCGCTTCACGCGCGCCGAGATCCAGGCCGAACTCGACCGGCGCCGCCCCGGCAAATCGCGGTTCGTGACCCAGCGCCGCGAGCCCGACGAGGTGCAGGTGCTGTCGGGCTTCGTGCTGGACGAGGACGGCGAGACGATGATCACCACCGGCACGCCGGTGTCGATGATGATCCAGAACGTCGACCAGCGCTCCAAGGACTATGGCGAGATTGCGCGGCAATACCGGCCGGGTCACGCCGACTACACCTATCACGTTAAATATGGCCTGCGCGACCATCGCGGCGGCGGGCGTTCTTCCGCTCGCGAGACCGCTGCGCGCGTGGCTGCCGGCGCGCTGGCGCGCAAGGTGGTGCCGGGCATGGTGGTGCGCGGTGCGCTCGTCTCTATCGGCGTGAAGGACATCGACCGCAGCCGCTGGAACTGGAATTTCGTCGAGGATGCGGAAAACCCGTTCTTCACGCCGGATCCGGATTCGGTGCGGGTATTCGCCGAATATCTCGACGGCATCCGCAAGGCCGGCTCCTCGGTGGGCGCCGTCATCGAGATCGTGGCCGACGGTGTGCCGGCCGGTCTCGGCGCGCCGGTCTATGCCAAGCTCGACCAGGACATCGCCTCCAACCTGATGTCCATCAATGCGGTGAAGGGGGTTGAGATCGGCAACGGCTTCGAGGCCGCGCGCATCACCGGCGAGGAGAATGCCGACGAGATCCGCATAGGCAACGATGGCAAGCCGGTGTTCCTGTCAAACCACGCCGGGGGTATACTTGGCGGCATCTCGACCGGTCAGCCGATCGTGGCGCGCTTTGCCGTCAAGCCGACATCGTCGATCCTGACGCCGCGCAAGTCCATCGATGTCGACGGCAAGGACGTCGACGTGATGACCAAGGGCCGCCACGACCCTTGCGTGGGCATACGCGCTGTGCCGATCGGTGAGGCCATGGTTGCCTGCGCCATCGCCGATCACTACCTGCGGCACCGCGGCCAGACGGGAAGAATTTAGGGGAATAGGGGAGTAAGGGAATAGGGGAGTAAGGGAGTAGGGGAATAAGTAACCTACTGCCCTACTGCCCTACTCCCTTACTCCCTTGCGAACAAAGTGAGCACCATGTCCTACGATCAGAAAAAAGTCGTCGAGGCTCTTCGGGCCTTCGAACGTGGCGAAATCGTCGTCGTGATGGATGACGACGGACGCGAGAACGAGGGCGACCTGATCGTCGCGGCCGTGCATTGCACCGCCGAGAAGATGGCTTTCATCGTGCGCCACACCTCCGGCATCGTCTGCACGCCGATGACGCGCGAGGACGCCCGGCGGCTGAACCTGGCGCCAATGGTGGCCGAGAACGATTCGGCCCACACCACCGCCTTCACCGTCAGCGTCGACTTCAAGCATGGCACCACCACCGGCATCTCGGCCGACGACCGCACGCTGACCGTGCGCAACCTGGCCAACGACAATGCCGGCCCCGCCGATTTCGTGCGTCCGGGCCACATCTTCCCGCTGGTGGCGCGCGAGGGCGGCGTGCTGATGCGCTCGGGCCATACCGAGGCGGCCGTGGACCTCTGCAAGCTCGCCGGCCTGCCGCCGGTGGGGGTCATCTCGGAACTGGTCAACGACGACGGCACCGTGATGCGAGGGCCGCAGGTGGCTGCTTTCGCAGAAGCCAATGGCCTGAAGCAGGTGTCGGTGGCCGACCTCATCACCTATCGCCAGCACCAGGAAAAGCTGGTGCAGCGTGTTGAATGCTCCGACATCGACACGCCCGGCGGCAAGGCCAAGGCCTATACCTACACGCTGCCGTGGGACGTGATGCACCACCTGGCAATCGTGTTCGGCGACATTCGCGACGGCGAGGAAGTGCCGGTCAGGCTGCATTCGGAGAACGTGGTGGACGACGTGTTCGGCACGGGGCACGACCTGCAGTCGATCATGAAATCCATGGGCGAGTGCCAGCGCGGCGTCATCGTCTATCTGCGCGAGGGGTCGGTGGGCGTCGCCCATCAGGACCGCAACCGCCCGGTGCAAAATGAGGCGGAGGCGCATGCCGAGGCGGTGAGGCGCGAGAACGAGTGGCGCGAGATCGGCCTGGGTGCGCAGATCCTGCGCGACCTCGGCATCTCCTCGATCAACCTGATCGCCTCGCGCGAGCGCCACTATGTCGGCCTCGAAGGTTTCGGCATCAAGATCGCCAAGACAGAAATTCTTTAGCGAGAATTGCCGCTGTCGTGCGGCAGACGCTTGACAATATCTCCCCTCAGGACATGCTCAATTCGCCTGTTCTGGGGGGATTTTTACATGTGGGACTTCGATATCGGCAAGACACTGTCGATGATGGTGAAGACATGGCCCTTCATCGTCTTTCGCATGATCGTGTTTTTTGCAATCACCGCGGCCTATGTGCTTGCAACCGGCGCCGGAGCGGGCGTCGGCTATGGCGCGGGCCACATCTTCGGCGGCGAGGACGGCCCGGTCACCCTTTCGCTGTGGGGCGGCATTCTGGGTTTCGGCGCTGTGTCGCTGATCGTCTACTGGATCCGCGAATACATCCTCTACATCGTCAAGGCCGGCCACATCGCGGTCATGGTCCGGCTGATTGACGGCCACGACGTGCCCGGCGGCCAGGGGCAGATCTCATATGCGCGGGAAGTGGTGACGGCGCGATTTGCCGAGGCGAACATTCTCTTCGTTCTCGACCAGCTGGTGAAGGGCGCCATCGCCGCCATCACCGGCCTGATCGGCGGCATAGCGTCCTTCCTTCCCATCCCGGGGCTCGACGGGCTGGTGAAGTTCATCAACACGGTCATTCGCCTGTCGCTGACCTATGTCGACGAGATCATCCTCGCCTACAATATCCGCGTCGACAGCCACAGCCCTTACGAGACCGCGCGCCAGGGCGTCGTCCTCTATGCTCAGAACGCCAGGACACTGGTCAAGAACGCGGTGTGGCTGGCGATCATCATGTGGGGCCTGACCTTTGTCATCTTCCTGATGATGCTGACGCCCGCGGCCGCCATCCTTTACGTGATGCCAGGGCAACTGGCGGGCTGGGCCTTCGTTCTGGCGATCGTGTTCGCCTGGGCGGTGAAGGGCGCGCTGATCGAGCCCTTCGCCATCGCTTCGCTGATGCAGGTCTATTTCAAGGCCATTGAGGGGCAGACGCCAAACGCCGACTGGGATCGCCGGCTGGCCGACGCATCGGGCAAGTTCCGCGAGCTGAAGGACAAGGCGCTGGGCTCGGCCGGCGGGTCCGCGTGGCAGCCGGCCGGACAGCCGGGTTAGGCACGACAGGACCGGGCTTCCCGGGTCACTGTCTCCTTGAGCGCGGCCTCTCCGGGGTGGCCGAAGGCCTCGCTCATGATCAGATCGGGCAGGGGCAGGCGACTGCCCCAGCCATTTGCCTCAAGGTCGGGTTTCGGCGCGAACTGCGAGACGCGGCCCACGCACAGATATGCGACCGGCGCGACGTGGTCGGGAATGCCGAGCAGGCCCTTCAATGCGTGCTCATCGAGGATGCTGACCCAGCCGATGCCCACGCCTTCCGCCCGCGCGGCCAGCCAGAGGTTCTGCACGGCGCAGACGGTGCTGTAGAGGTCCATCTGCGGGTTGTGCCAGCGGCCGAGCGGCGAGGTTTCCGAACGCCGGCGGTCGCAGGTGATGCAAAGGTTCAGCGCGCTTTCGCAGATGCCTTCGAGCTTCAGCTTGCGGTAGAGCGCCTGCCGCTCGGCGGCGATGGCGGGCAGTTCCTGCTCGCGGGCGGCCAGGAACAGGTCGCGCACGCGCTCGCGTCGCGCCATGTCGCGGATCACGATGAAGTTCCACGGCTGCATGAAGCCGACCGACGGCGCGTGATGGGCGGCCAGCAAAAGCCGCGCCAGTACGGCATCATCCAGCGGCTCGGATGAAAAATGGCTGCGCACGTCGCGTCGCGTGAAGATGGCGCGGTAGACCGCCTCGCGCGCGGCATGCTCGAAGGCGTTTTCGGGCGTAGGATGGCTGCTTGCCGGCATCGCGTTTCCCCTTGCGAACAGGCTCGGCATCGTTCCGCCTGACCATGCGGACGACTATTTCTGCCTGGCCGGTCTTCTGGCTCGGGTTCGTCCCGCCGTCGGCGCCTTCCCGTTCGCAAGAACAGTGGCTTTGCCGATGCGGTCCCCCTTACAGCGTTGGGCACGCCGCGGATTTGCACCGCGTTCCCGATTCTCCCGCCTTAGAGCGCGATGGCTTCTCCTCGAGACGCCATCTTGCTCCAAGTTTCTGGAGCATGATCTTGTCCGAAAAGTCTGCAACTTTTCGGGATCATGCTCTAAGCCGGGCACCTGGCAGCTTCGCGACACTATCGCGGAACGAGGCCCGGTGCATCCTCGCCATGCGACATGGAGTTTGGAGAAAGGACAATTTTCCCCAGGCTTCGGCAGGTAGTGCGTGGCGACGGGCGCCATTGCTGATAAACTGCACGGCATGACCACGCGCCTTTATTCGCACCCGATCTATCTCGAGCACCTGACGCCGCCCGGGCACCCGGAGCGCCCGGACCGGCTGCGCGCAATCGCGCGCGTGCTGGAGGACGACGCGTTTGCGGACCTCGTGCGCGTCGAGGCGCCAGAGGGCGACGAGGCCACGATCCTCTTTGCCCATCCCGAGAGCTTCGTGGACCGGATCCGTGCGGCGATCCCCGAGGAGGGGCTTGCGGGCATAGATGCCGACACCACGGTCAGCCCCAAGAGCTGGCAGGCGGCGCTGACGGCCATCGGCGCGGCCAATGCGGCGGTGGACGACGTTTTCACCGGCAAGGCCGACAACGTCTTCGTGGCCGCCCGCCCGCCCGGCCACCATGCCGAGAAGACCACGGCGATGGGGTTCTGCCTGTTCAACAATGCTGCGATCGCGGCCCGCTACGCGCAGCGCAAATACGGCGCCGAGCGCGTCGCCATCGTGGACTGGGACGTGCACCACGGCAACGGCACGCAGGACATCTTCTGGGACGACCCGAGCGTGCTGTTCTGCTCCACCCACCAGATGCCGCTCTATCCAGGCACGGGCGCAAAGGACGAGACCGGCGCGGGCAACATCGTCAACGCGCCGCTGTCGCCGGAAAGCGGCAGCGACCTGTTCCGTGAGGCGTTCCGGGCGCGCGTGCTGCCGGCCCTAGACAATTTCGCGCCGGACCTCATCATCATCTCGGCCGGCTTCGACGCGCACCATCGCGATCCGCTGGCGCAGATCAACTTGACGGAAGAAGACTTCGACTGGGCGACAGGCCAGCTCATGGATCGCGCGGCGCGCTTTGCGAACAACCGCGTCGTGAGCCTGCTCGAGGGCGGCTACGATTTGCAGGGCCTGTCTTTCTCGGTCGCGGCGCATGTGAAGCGCCTGATGAAAGGATGAATGATGGACGCCGAACCGAATGACGACATCAAGGCGATGAGCTTCGAGCAGGCGCTGGAAGCGCTGGAGAGCATCGTCGACCATCTGGAGCGCGGCGACGTGCCGCTCGACCAGTCGATCCGCATCTACGAGCGCGGCGAGGCGCTGAAGGCCCATTGCGACCGGCTGCTGAAGGCGGCCGAGGACAAGGTGGAGAAGATCCGCCTGTCGCGCGACGGCAAGCCGGTGGGAGCCGAGCCGCTCGACGGGGAGTAGGGGTTCGTTGAACAAACCGTCTCGGCGGCGCGATCTTTCTGCCGTGGCCGTCGCGGCGTAGCCTCTGCGGGCAAGGTTGAGCGACTGCCGCCGATTGGAGGTTACCATGAGCTTCTTTCCCGCACCCGATCCCGAACTGGGTAACGCATATTCCTGCGACGCCCTCGAACTGATGGTCGTCGCCAACGCCAAGGACATTGGCGGCTTCGAGGTTCGCCGCGCGCTGCCCACCGCCCGGCGGCGGCTGGTCGGCCCGTTCATCTTTTTCGATCGCATGGGCCCGGCGATTCTGCAGGCCGGGCAGGCGCTGGA
>JAEWHN010000189.1 GCA_023387775.1 Pseudomonadota bacterium
CCTCAGGAGCGCTCCGCTGATCGGGCCGCGCCGACAGCGCCTGCGCCGCTTTCCTGCCGCCTCAGGGCGACGCATCGCGACCCTTTGCGGCTGCAAAGCAAAATTTAACCATATTTGTTCATCTTTGCTCGATCGCTGGTTCAAGATGGGGACAGTCCGGAAGTCTCGCAATTGAGGTCGTTCGTCGGCCTCGAGCCCTTTGCGGGGTTGCCGGTTGAGTACGCGTTGGTGAGTAAGATCGTTCGTGCACAGCCTTTGCGCCGCCTGGTGCGCCCGCTGCTAATCACTTGCTTTGGGACCGCTTTTGCCGGTGCTGCCTCCTGGTCCGTGGCCGGGATGATCGCGATGGGCAGCTCCCTTGCCCTGAGCAGCGGCCAATACATGCCGAAGCCCCAGTTCTACCCGGCCAAGAGGATGCAGGCGCGGCTCTCGGGCGGGCAAGCCTTGCCCGCCAAGTCGCCAAGGCTGGCTGCCGCATCAGTGCAGCCGTTTGTGACCGGAAGCATCGCCGCCCCCCATGACAAGGCCGCCGACCACAACGATGTTGCGAAAGCCGCAGACGCGAGCAGCAATGCCGCGCGCTTCGAAGACATCGTGAAGAAGGCCGGGTTGACGCCCGAGAAACTTGCCAGCCTGTTCGGTAACTCCGGCTCCGCCAAGTCGACGCGCCCAGCGGCAAAGATTGCCGCGCCTGCGCCGCAATATGCGACGTCGCAGCCCGCCGCGCCGGCCGGCCCGCCCCAGACTGTGCTGGCCTATGCCGATCCTTCACCAAGTGGCGCAGCCGGCGCCGCCTTGTCCGCCTTGCTGGCGGCACCTTCCGAGGAGGACCTCGCCGCAGAGGATCTGGACCTGGACGACGCAACCGCGATGCTGCCGGGCTTTGAAGACACGCCGCTCGACAGTCCCCTGCCGCAGCCTCGTCCGCTTGGCAACCAGTCCGGCAAGGCTGACGCGGAAACGCAGCAGCCAGGGGCATCGAAGCCCGACGAACCGAAGAAGGCTGACGGCAGCGAAGCACAGAAGCCGCAGCAACTCGCCTATGCGCGGCCGGATGATCCGTCGGAGAAGAGAAGCCGCGGCCTGGGCCAGACGCTGCAAAACCTGTTCGGCGGCCGCCCCAAGACCGGGGGCGTGGCGGTCTACGACATCAGCGCCGCCAAGGTCTACATGCCCGACGGCAGCGTGCTCGAGGCCCATTCCGGCATTGGCAAGATGGCCGACGATCCTCGCTATGCGCATGTGAAGATGAATGGGCCGACGCCGCCGCACACCTATAATCTCAGGATGCGCGAATCCCGCTTCCATGGCGTCGAGGCGATCCGCATGCTGCCGGTCGACGGCAAGAACAAGCATGGCCGCGATGGCTTTCTCACCCACAGTTACCTGCTGCGAGGCAAGCAGGCGCAATCGCATGGCTGCGTAGCGTTCAAGGACTACGACCGTTTCCTCACCGCCTTCAAGCAGGGCAAGGTCAAGCAGATGATCGTGGTGCCGAGCGGCGGGCAGGAAACGATGCGCATTGCCTCCAACGGCAACAGGGTCTGAGATGGGGGCGGCGACGCCGTCTCATCGTGGCAAAGGCTAACGCCGCAAACCCTCCGCCACCGCCCGCCAGAACTCGTCGACGATCGGGCGCGTCGCGGTCGCGTGGCGGTAGATGCGTATCTCGACCTCGATGTCCCAGGACGGATCGTCGGTTGCCCGCACCAGCGTGCCCTCGTCCAGTTCCTGCCTGATCAGGCCTTCGGGCAGCCAGGCGACGCCCCAGCCGGCAAGCGCCATGGTCTTCAGGCCGATCGATATCGTGTTTTCATGCACGACACGGCGCTGGAAACGCGGCTTGCTTGCGAAGAGCTTTGAGAGCGCGACACCAAAGAACGAGAAGTCGCCATAACTGAGATAGGGCAGCGGCACACCGCTGCAAATGGCGTGGTCCAGCTGGGCGCCTTCGGTTGCCGGGCTGCTGACGGGCAGCAGGCGTTCGGTGCCGAGGACCAGATGGGGGAAGCGCGAGCTGTCCATGAGGAACGGCACCGAGGTATGCGCATAGGTGAGGAAAAAATCAGCCTCGCCCTCGACCAGCGTGCCGATGTTCTCCTCGATCCCGCCCTTGTCCGGGCTCATGCGCGTTCGCAGCTCGCCGAACTTCACCCGCATCTGCTGCAGCCATTGCGGAAAGAACACCACCGTCAGCGTGTTGAGGCCGGAAAAGATCAGCGTCTGGTCGTTCTGCGCCCTTGGCGGCTGCAGGGCATCGCGGGTGGTGTAAAAATTCCTGATGGCTTCCTGCGCCACCGGCAGGAATGCCTTGCCTTCCTTCGTCAGCTCGGCAGGAAACGTCACCCGGCTGACGAGGGTCACGCCAAGCCAGGCTTCAAGCTGCTTGATGCGGCGGCTGAAGGCCGACTGCGTGATGCGCCTTTCCTCGGCCGCGCGGGAAAAGCTCAAGGTATTGGCCAGGCATGCGAAATCCTCGAGCCATTTCAGTTCCATGGATTCCTCCGCTGCTGCCGCTTGGCGAGACGTGGTTTACACCGCCCGATGCTGTTATGCAAAAATTGCATAAGGATGGGAAAACAATGCATTGGACGTAGCAAAATGGATTCCATAGCGTCCGGCGTCTTGAGTTTTCGGGGTCCGAATTGAACAGAACCATTTATCTCAACGGAGACTTTGTCGCCGAAAACGAAGCCAAAATTTCGATTTTCGACCGCGGCTTCCTGTTTGGCGATGGCATCTACGAAGTAACCGCCGTGATCGACGGAAAGCTGGTCGACAATGATCTTCACCTCAGCCGGCTGGAACGTTCGCTGACGGAACTTTCAATTCCGCTTCCGCTTTCAACGGAAGAAATTGTGGACGTGCAGCGCGAGCTGATCGCGCGCAATTCTCTTAACGAAGGCGTCGTTTATCTTCAGGTCACCCGCGGCGTCGCAGACCGCGACTTCGGCTTTGCCGACGACATGAAGCCTTCCTTCGTCGCCTTCACCCAGGCGAAAAACCTGGTCAACGCCAATTCGGTCAGGAACGGCGTAGCCGTCGATATCGCGCCCGACACGCGCTGGGCGCGGCGCGACATCAAGACGGTGATGCTGCTGGCGCAGGTGCTGGCCAAGAAGGCCGCCAAGGCAAAAGGCTTCCACGAAACCTGGCTGGTTGAAGACGGCTTCGTCACCGAGGGCGCCTCGTCCACCGCTTTCATCCTGACCAGGGACGATGTGATCGTCACCCGTCCGAACTCGCATTCTGTGCTGCCGGGCTGCACCCGGCGCGCGGTCATGAAGATTGCCGAGGAGCAGAAGCTCCGCATCGAGGAGCGGCTGTTTACGGTCGAGGAAGCGCAGCAGGCCAAGGAGGCCTTCCTCACCAGCGCTTCGAGCCTCATCACGCCCGTCATCCGGATCGGCGACCATGTCATCGGCGACGGCACGCCCGGCCCGATCACCAGGCGCCTGCAAACCATCTATCTGGAGCTGGCCCGCAGCTAGGCCTGCTTCAGTGGAGAACAGAAGCCACCCAACATTTTTGAGGAGGGGAAAACCATGACGATCTTCAACACCACGGCAAAGCTCGCGCGGCGTGCTTTGCTCGCGACGGCTCTGACCTTCGTTGCCGGAGGAGCAGCGATGGCGACGGAAGGCTACGGCGACTGCCCGCTGACCGGCGAGAAGGGCTCGGCCTCGATCACCCCGGCCGTTCCGGGCCAGTTCACCGTCATCATCAACCTGCCGGCGGTCGGCCAGTTCAACGGCGACACGCCCGAGACGATCAAGGACGGCTATGAATTCTGCATGGCGGTCAACATTGCCCATCGCCTCGGCCTCGACAAGGTCAAGCTGGTCAACGCCTCCTTCGATTCCATCGTCGCCGGCCAGAACAAGGACTTCGACATCGCACTGGCGCTGATCTCGGTCACCG
>JAEWHN010000319.1 GCA_023387775.1 Pseudomonadota bacterium
ATTCAGGACAGATACTGGTCAACGGCAACGACGTTTCCGGCATGCCCGTGCACAAGCGCGCGGTGCGGCTGGCCCGCGTGTTCCAGGACCCGATGAAGGGCACTGCCGCTTCGATGACGGTGGCCGAAAACATGCTGCTGGCCGAATTGCGCAGCTCGAAGCGCACGCTGCGGCGCGGCCTGACCGCTGCCCGGCTCGCTTCCTACCGCGAGCGCCTTTCCATCCTGGGCCTCGGCCTGGAGAACCGGCTCGACACGCGCGTGGAGCTGCTTTCCGGCGGCCAGCGCCAGTCGCTGTCGCTGATCATGGCGGTGGGCGGATCGCCCGACCTGCTGCTGCTCGACGAACATACGGCAGCACTCGACCCGCGCACGGCCGACATCGTCATGGATGCCACCGTGCGCGCCGTGGACGCGCTCAAGCTGACGACGCTGATGGTCACCCACAACATGCAGCACGCGGTCGATTTCGGCCATCGCGTGATCATGCTGGATGCCGGCCGCGTCCGTCTCGAAATTGGTGGCGATGAGAAGGCGAAGACTACGGTCGCCGACCTGATCGGCCACTTTGCCGTCAAGACCGACCGCATGCTGCTGGCGAGCTGACCGATGCTGGATTTCGTTCAAACCACCGTTGCGAGCTTCATCTCGCTCATTCCCGTCACGCTCGCACAGAGCCTGATCCTCAGCTTCGTGGTGCTGGGCATCATGATCCCGTTCCGCATGCTGAGCTTCCCCGACCTGACCAGCGAAGGCGCGTTCCCGCTCGGCGGCTGCGTGTGCGGCGTCATGCTGGCCGCCGGTGCCTCGCCGCTGACGGCGATTGCCTGCGCCTTGCTGGCCGGTTTTGCCGCCGGCTGCTGCACGGCCTTCATCCATCTGCGCTTCCGCATCCACACGCTGCTGGCCGGCATTCTCATGATGACGATGCTCTACAGCATCAATCTGCGCATCATGGGCAAGTCCAACCTGTCGGTGTTCGGTGCGCCCACCGTGTTCGACTGGGTGCCATTCGTGCAGCCCGGTTTTCCGGTCAGCAAGATCGTGGCGGCCGGCCTGATCGGGCTCGTCGTGTTCATCCTGCTCAACATGTTCTTCAAGACAGAGCAGGGCACGGCGGTTCGCGCCGTCGGCGCCAATCCCGACATGGCCGAGGCGCAGGGCATCAATGTCTGGGCCGCGACCATCGGCGGTGTCGGCCTTGCCGGAGCCTTCTCCGCGCTCAGCGGGGCGGTAATGGTGCAGTCGCAGGGCTTTGCCGACGTCAATATGGGCCTTGGCATCCTCATCAACGGCCTGGCGGCGCTGATGATCGGTGAGGCGATAGTGGGCAAGCAGACGGTCTTGCGCCAGCTTGCGGCGCCTTTCGTCGGCGCCATCGTCTACTACCAGCTCGTGTCGCTCTGCCTTGCGGCCGGCATGCCGCCTCCGGACCTGAAGCTCGCCACGGGCCTGTTCGTGCTGGCCATGCTGGCGTTGCCGAGCTTGCGCCGCGGCCGCAGCCGCGGCCCGGCCCCCGCGCGCGAATCCTTCCGCGAATGATACGAGGATAGTCGACATCATGACTGCAATTCCCGACCTGGCGTCGATCGAGGCCCGCGATGCCGCCGATCCGCTCCGCCACATGCGCGACCGCTTCGTGCTGCCGGAAGGCGTGATCTATCTCGACGGAAACTCGCTTGGCGCAGCTTCCAGGAACGTCTTCGTCGAGCTGGACAAGGCGGCGAAGGAAGAATGGGCCAATGGCCTGATCCGCAGCTGGAACAAGGCCGGCTGGTTCGACCTTACCCTGGAACTGGGCGACAAGGTCGGCCGGCTCATCGGCGCGGAACCGGGCGAGACCGTGGTCTGCGACACCACCTCGGCCAATATCTACAAGGCGCTGCACGCGGCGCTCTCGATGCGGCCCGGCCGTTCGGTGATCGTGGCCGAGGGCGACAGCTTTCCGACCGATCTCTACATGGCAGAAGGCGTTGCGGCGACACGCCCCGGCGTGACCATCCGTCTCGAAGGCCGCGACGCGGAAAGCATCGAGGACCTGATCGACGAGAGCGTGGCGGTGGTTCTGGTCAACCACGTCAACTACAAGTCGGGCGAGCTGCGCGACATGGCCGCGCTGACCGCCAGGGCGCATGCCGCCGGCGCGCTGGTGGTGTGGGACCTCTGCCACACGGCAGGTGCGCTGCCGGTCGACCTCAACGGCGCCAATGCCGACATGGCCGTCGGCTGCACCTACAAATATCTCAATGGCGGCCCCGGTGCCCCGGCCTTCATCTATGCGGCCAAGCGCCATCACGACGAGATCCAGCAGCCGCTGTCGGGCTGGTGGGGTCATGCCCGGCCGTTTGCCTTCACGCAGGGCTATGAGGCCAGCCCCGGCATACGCCGCTTCCTGTGCGGCACGCAGCCGATCCTGTCGCTGCGCGCGCTGAAGGGCGCGCTCGACGTGTGGGACGATGTCGACATGACGCTGCTGCGCAAGAAGAGCATCGAGCTGACCGAGCTGTTCATTGAGCTCGTCGAGGCCCGGTGCGGCGAATTCGGCGTCGAGCTGGAGTGTCCGCGCGAAGGCGGGCGGCGCGGCAGCCAGGTCTCGTTCTCGCATGAAAATTCCTACGAGATCATGCAGGCGCTGATCGAGCGGGGCGTCATCGGCGACTTCCGCGCGCCGAACGTCATGCGCTTCGGCTTCACGCCGCTCTACGTCGGCTATCGCGACGTGTGGAACGCGGTGGAGGTGCTGCGCGACATCCTCGCGACCGGCGCCTGGCAGGACAAGCGCTTCGCCGTGCGCACGGCCGTTACCTAGGCCAAGCCACGGCTTGGGCGTTGGCCTCAGGCCGACGCCTCGAAAACATCTCATGCCATCGGAAATTTGCGGGAGAGGCCCTAGCTCGCCTTTTTCCCTTGCTCTTCGATGATCTTCTCGAAGTGCGTTATGTGCTGCTCAAGTGCCTTGTTGTCCATGAACGGGGTCAAGGTGGTTATGTCCTTGCCTCTGACGAGGTCGTGGCTCTGCACGGACTTCAGGCGAGCAAGCAGCTCGACGCGTTTCATCGCGGCTCCTTTCCCAGCGCACAGTCTGCCAAAGCTGCGTGAGAAGATCGTGCGCTGCTTCAATGATTGAGCGGGTCGGACGCAAGGGCGGCGCTGCCGCCTGCCGACCACACTCCACGGGGTGATTTGGCACCCGATTCCTTGGAAGGGCTAACTTGCCCTTCTTGTCAACTTCAGAAAAAATCGCCCACGCCCTTGACCTTCCAGTTACTGGAAGCCCTAGCTTCCGATCCTATATGAAGCCGGACATGGATTTGGAGCGATGAAACATCATCAACACGCAAGCTGCTGCCAGGCGCATGGAGGCGGCGACGCGCCGTCGGCGGAAGTCGTTCGCGACCCCGTCTGCGGCATGACCGTCGATCCGGCCGCCGGCAAGACGACGGCCCAGTACATGGGACACGTCTATCATTTCTGTTGCGCGTCGTGCCGCGACAAGTTCACCAAGGCGCCGGAGAGCTATCTGGAGACGACCGACCCGGTCTGCGGCATGAAGGTGGGCCGCGCGAGCGCAAAGCATTTCGCGCGACATGAGGGGCAGGCCTTCTATTTCTGCTCGGCCGGCTGCAAGACCAAGTTCGAGGCCGCACCCGAAAAATATCTGGGCGACCGTCCGGCGCCGGAGCCGATGCCGGCCGGCACGCAATACACCTGCCCCATGCATCCCGAGATCGTCCGCGACAAGCCCGGCTCCTGCCCGAAATGCGGCATGGCGCTGGAGCCGATGGGCGTGCCCACCGGCGAGGAGGGGCCGAACCCCGAGCTCATCGACTTCACGCGGCGCTTCTGGGTCAGCGCGGCGCTGTCGATCCCGCTTCTGGTGCTTGCCATGGGGCCGATGGTCGGCCTGCCAGTGGGCGACTGGTTCGGCGAGCGCCTTTCCGTCTGGATCGAACTGGTGTTGGCCACGCCGGTGGTGCTGTGGGCAGCCTGGCCGTTCTTCCATCGTGGCTGGGAATCCATCGTCAACCGCAGCCCCAACATGTGGACGCTGATCGCGATCGGCGTGGGCGCGGCCTATCTCTACAGCGTCGTCGCCACGCTGTTTCCGGATGTCTTCCCGCATTCGTTCCGCGGCCATGGCGGCGCGGTGCCGGTCTATTTCGAGGCGGCGGCCGTGATCGTGGCGCTGGTGTTTCTGGGCCAGGTGCTGGAGCTGAAGGCGCGCGAGCGCACCGGCTCGGCAATCCGTGCGCTGCTCGACCTCGCGCCGAAGACGGCGCGTCGGATCGGCGCCGATGGCTCGGAAGTCGACGTGCCGCTGGACGAGGTGCAGGTGGGCGACCGGCTGCGCATCCGGCCGGGCGAAAGCGTGCCGGTCGACGGTGTCGTGGTCGAGGGCCGCTCGTCGGTGGACGAATCCATGATCACCGGCGAGTCGCTGCCGGTGGAGAAGACGCAGGGCGACCCTGTCACTGGCGGCACCATCAACAAGAACGGCTCGCTGGTCATGCAGGCTGAAAAGGTCGGCGCCGACACGATGCTGTCGCAGATCGTGGCGCTGGTGGCCAAGGCACAGCGCAGCCGCGCGCCGATCCAGGGGCTTGCCGATCGCGTCGCCTATTATTTCGTGCCGGCGGTGGTGCTGTCCGCCATTGCCGCCTTCGTCGTGTGGGCGATCTTCGGGCCGGAGCCGTCGATGATCTTCGCCATCGTCTCGGCGGTGTCGGTGCTCATCATCGCCTGCCCCTGTGCGCTGGGGCTTGCCACGCCAATGTCGATCATGTCCGCGACCGGCCGGGGCGCGCAGGCCGGCGTGCTGATCAAGGACGCCGAGGCGCTGGAGCGTTTCGCCCATGTCGACACGCTGATCGTCGACAAGACCGGAACGCTGACCGAGGGCCGGCCGGTGCTGACCGATGTCGTCACCGCCAACGGATTTGACGAAGCCGAGCTTCTGATGCTCGCGGCGAGCCTCGAAAGAGCTTCGGAGCACCCGCTGGCAGAGGCGATTGTGGAAGGCGCAAAGGTGCGGGGTGCGGCGCTGGTCGATGTCGCGGATTTCCATGCCGTGACCGGCAAGGGCGTCGCGGGCGCCGTGGCGGGCAGGAAGGTCGCGCTGGGCAACCGCGCCATGATGGACGAGGCGGGCGTTGACGGCGATGGGCTCGCCGCCAGGGCCGATGCGTTGCGCGCCGACGGCCGCACCGCGATGTTCGTCGGCGTCGACGGCAAGCTCGCGGGCATTGTCGCCGTTGCCGATCCGATCAAGCCGACCACCGCCGAGGCGATCCGCGCGTTGCACGAGAAGGGCCTGAAGATCATCATGGCGACCGGCGACAATGAGCGCACGGCAAAGGCCGTGGCGGCCCGGCTCGGCATCGACGAGGTGCGCGCCGACGTGCTGCCCGAAGGCAAGAAGGCGCTGATCGACGAACTGCGCGCCAAGGGTGCGGTCGTCGCCATGGCCGGCGACGGCGTGAACGACGCGCTTGCGCTGACGGCTGCCGATGTCGGCATCGCCATGGGCACGGGCGCGGATGTAGCGATGGAAAGTGCGGGCATCACGCTGGTGAAGGGCGACCTCACCGGCATCGTGCGGGCCCGCACGCTGGCCCAGGCCACAATCCGCAACATCAAGCAGAACCTGTTCTTCGCCTTCGTCTACAACACGCTCGGCGTGCCGATCGCGGCGGGCGTTCTCTACCCCGTCTTCGGCGTGCTGCTGTCGCCCATGCTGGCGGCGGCTGCCATGAGCCTGTCGTCGGTGTCGGTGATTGCCAATGCGCTGCGCCTGCGCTCGCTGAAGCTCTGAAGGAGACGCAACCATGAATATCGGTGACGCATCGGAGCGTTCCGGCCTTCCGGCCAAGACGATCCGCTATTACGAGGACATTGGCCTGCTGAAGCCCGGCCGCGCGGAAAACGGCTATCGCGACTATTCGATGAGCGATGTCCATCGGCTGAAATTCCTTCAGCGCTCTCGCAGCCTGGGTTTTTCGGTGGAGGAGTGCCGCCAGCTCCTGTCGCTCTATGGCGACACGCATCGCGAAAGCGCCGACGTGAAGGCGCTCGCGGAGGTGAAGCTCGGCGAGATCGATCGCAAGATCGCCGAGCTGGAGAGCCTGCGCGACACCTTGCGCCACCTCGTACACAACTGTCACGGCGATGCGCGGCCGGAATGCCCCATCCTCGACGAACTCGCCGGCAGCCCGGAGGCCGCCTGCGGCAGCGCCTCCCGGGCAAATGACGTTTCTCCCTCCAGCCATTGAAGAAGGAAGACATCATGAGTGTTCATCGCAAGCTTGCGGTCTTGTCGGCTGCGCTTTTCATCGGTTTGGGAGCGGCCGGCGTTGCGCTGGCGCAGGAAAGCCACAGCGGCCACGACATGAGCGCCATGGCCACGTCGGAGGGCGCGTCCTCCGCACCGGCGACCAAGGGCTACACCGAGGCCATGGACAGGATGCACGAGACCATGCGCAAGATCGAATATACGGGCGATCCGGATGTCGACTTCGCACTCGGCATGATCCCGCATCACCAGGCCGCCATCGACATGGCCAGGGCTCAGCTCGAATACGGAAAGGACCCCGAGATCCGCAAGCTTTCGGAGGACATCATCGAGGCCCAGGAAGCCGAGATCAAGCAGCTCAACGAGTGGCTCGCCGCCCATAAGGCCAAGTAGCACGAACTTCCTGGCACGGGCGGCACCCCCGCCGCTCGTGTCCCGCCGCTTTCGGACAGTTCGGATTAGACGAATGACTTGCCGATTCGGAATTTGGGCGGCACCAGGCGGTGCAGATATGCCATCCCCACCTCGGAAATGTCATTGGCGTCGGGCTTCAGGAACTCTTCCGGCATGTGGCGGGTCTTGCCGGCCACGGCGGTGAGCGGCACCCGCCTGATCACCGTCTTTTGGCCATCGAACTGAAGCGCCACCGAACCGCCGCCCTGCGCGGCCGTCTCCACCGCGAAAGCGCCCGCCTGGAAGGCCTCGGCGGCGTCGGTGGCGTTGATCGCGCCGATATAGCCGCGCGGCATGTAGCCGAGATTGTCCACGCGCGCCCGCTTGCCGGGCAGCGCCTCCTGCAGCCCACGTTCGATGGCCATGCTGAGATCGCTGCCGGAGAGCTTCACATTGCCATGGTCGTCGCGCTCCAGCCGCTCGGGCGGCACCAGGCTTTCCACAAGTGCCCTGCCATCCTCCGTCGTCACGCCTTCCGAAACGGCGACTACGCAGCGCTTGTGGCGAGCAAGGGTCGCGTGCACGTCGTCGATAAAGCGCGGCATGGAGAAGGCGCGTTCCGGCACGTAGACCAGGTGCGGCCCGCTGTGCTCGTCATAGCGCCACGCGGCGGCTGCAGCGGTCAGGAAGCCGGCGTGCCGGCCCATGACGATGCCGACATAGACGCCCGGCAGGGCGCGGAAATCCAGGTCCACGCTCAGGAATGCGCCGGCGACGAATTCGGCCGCGGAGATGAAGCCCGGCGTATGGTCGTTCTCGACCAGATCGTTGTCGATGGTCTTGGGCGCATGCACGAAAGCCATCGACCCGCCCGAGGCATCGGCGAGGATTTGCTGCGTGCCGGCGGTGTCGTTGCCGCCAATGTAGATGAAGGCGTCCGCCTTCTCCTGCTGCAACCCCTTCAGGATAAGCTCGCAATAGGCCTCGTCCGGCTTGTCGCGCGTGCTGCCGAGCGCGGCGCTCGGCGTCGCGGCAATCTGCAGAAGCTGCTCTTCCGGCAGGGCGGAGAGCTCGACAAAGTCCCCGTCGCGGATGCCGCGCACGCCATGGCGCGCGCCGAGCACGCGTGCGCCCCGATGGCGCTTGCGGATTTCAAGAACCGCCCCGGCCATGGTCTGGTTGATCACGGCCGTTGGCCCGCCACCCTGCGCGATCACGAATGTCTCGGCCATGTCGGAAGTTCCTCTGCCTGTTGCCCTGGGCATTGTCGCGTGACGACGGGCCTTGCGCAATATGGCGGCAGGTAAACTCTGCAGTCGCCCCGTGGCTAGACGACGACGATGGGCGTGCCGGGCGGCACGCGGCTGTAGAGGTCGATGACGTCCTGGTTGATCATGCGCACGCAGCCCGACGAGACCGCCGTGCCGATGGACCACCATTCCGGCGAGCCGTGGACGCGGAACAGCGTGTCGCGCCCGTCCTTGAAGATATAGAGCGCGCGGGCGCCGAGCGGGTTGGTGAGGCCGCCGGGCTGGCCGCCGCGGAATTTTTCCAGCTCCGGCCTTCTGCCGATCATCTCGGCCGG
This sequence comes from Pseudomonadota bacterium, assembly GCA_023387775.1. Classification (GTDB taxonomy): domain Bacteria; phylum Pseudomonadota; class Alphaproteobacteria; order Rhizobiales; family Rhizobiaceae; genus Pseudaminobacter. The sequence continues at coordinate 8,267 of JAEWHN010000319.1, forward strand.
CGGCGTCCAGGTCGGCCATTCCTTCTTATACTGGATGTTGGCGCGGCCGGACCAGACGAAGCCTTCCTTGCCGATGCCCACGCCGTAGCGAATGGCATCGCCGCCCGGCTGGACGAGATAGAGAAGCCGTTCCTGCAGGTGCACGACGATGGTGCCGGGGCGTTCGCCGGTCGGATCGACCACGATCTGGCGGCGGAATTTTTGGTTGATCTTCTCGAAGGGAACTTCCGGCAGCGTGTTGCCGCCGTCGGTGAAGGAGGCATACATCAGCTCCGGGCTCGTCACCTGCTTGTCGACGCTGATGCGCGGCCGGACAGAGCCGGTGGAAAAATCATCCACCTGGATGGCTGCGAGATCGACGGTCCGGGAGCAACCGGCGCCGAGCAGAGCGGAACCGAGAGCGATCAGCGCCGCCCGGCGCGAGACCGTTGCGGGTTGTTGCGCCTGGCAGTCGAGACAATTGGTCGAGGCGGACATATGCGACACGGGCACGATTCCACGATTGAACATGAGATGCTCCGGCAATCGCGAAACCCGCGATCAAAGCCGTTCGCATTTTCAGCAATCATGGTTGACAAAGCGTGAACCCCCGCTAGCTCCTTGGCCGGCATGGCTTTGCCTGAGCCAGTCGCCGGGCAGTGGCCACGAAACGCGGATCCATCCGCGGTGGCGACGCAGCAAGACCTCGCTTGCGTCACAATCTCGGCCAGCCTGCTTCCTACCCGTGGCGCCTGAACGAGAGGGAATCATGAGCAGGTCATTTACCACTGAACCGACGCGTTTCTTTGCCGGGTGCATGGCTCATGCAGCCGACTGCCGCCCGCACGAGGGCGCAGGCGGCGATTGCGCCGCCAGGCTAGAGCTCTCCTCATGAGCGGCAAAGCAAAACACGCCATGTCGGCGCATGATACTTTGCCCTTTACTTCGCCGCGCTGGCAGGGATTTATCCTTTCCTTCGAGCAAAGGAGATATCCATGTCGCTTGAAACCTGGGCAGCCTTCGCGGCGGCATCGGCCGTCCTCCTGATCATTCCCGGACCCACCGTTCTGCTGGTGGTTTCCTATGCACTGGGGCAGGGCTGGCGCACGGCTCTGCCGATGGCGGTGGGCGTCGCACTCGGCGACTTCACCGCCATGACGCTGTCCATGCTCGGCATCGGCGCTCTTCTGGCCGCCTCGGCCACGGTCTTCACCATCCTCAAATGGATAGGTGCTGCCTATCTCGTCTATCTCGGAATAAAGCTGTTTCGCGCCGGCGGCGCATTGAACGCCGAACCGCGCACGGACGGCGCCTCGGCCGCGAAGATGATGGCGCATGCCTGGCTGGTCACTGCGCTCAACCCCAAGAGCATCACCTTCTTCGTTGCCTTCCTGCCGCAGTTCCTCGACCGCCATGCCGACTTCCTGACCCAGATGGTGATCTTCGAGGCCACCTTCCTCGCGCTCGCCTTCGCCAATGCCTTCGGCTACGCGCTGGTGGCGGCGCGGGCGCGCGACCTGGTGCGCAATCCGCGCGCCATCGGCATCTTCAACAAGACCGGCGGCACGCTGCTGGTCGGTGCGGGCATCGCCACTGTCGCGGTCAGGTCCGGCGGCTGATTGCGGCGACCGGGTGCCCGCTAAAGGTATTTTTTACGCGCTCCGAAAAAATACCCTTTTCACGTCGTCATATTTGTTATGAAACTGGAGAGGAGGATAGACCGGCGCCGTTTCGCTGCGGGCGCCGGTAAGCGGTCATGTAAGGCGCGGATACTGCGCCCGGCCAGCGGGAGGGGCAGCATGTATCTCGGACTGGATCTCGGCACCTCCGGCGTCAAGGCGCTGCTGATCGACCAGGCGCAGACGATCATCGCCTCGGCCACCGGCGGGCTCGATGTTTCGCGCCCGCATCACGGCTGGTCCGAGCAGGCGCCGGCCGACTGGATCCGCGCCACGCAGCAAGCCGTCGGTGCGCTGAAGGTCAGCCACCCGAGGGAACTGGCCGCCGTCAGCGGCATCGGCCTCTCCGGCCAGATGCACGGCGCGACTCTGCTGGACCGGCACGACGAGGTGCTGCGCCCCTGCATCCTGTGGAACGATACGCGCAGCCATGTCGAGGCGGCGAGCCTCGATGCCGATCCGCGTTTCCGCGAAATCACCGGCAACATCGTCTTTCCTGGCTTCACCGCGCCCAAGCTTGCCTGGGTCAGGAACAACGAACCGGAGCTTTTCGGCAGGGTCGCGAAGGTCCTGCTGCCGAAGGATTTCTTGCGGCTGTGGCTGACCGGCGAGCATGTTTCGGAAATGTCGGATGCGGCCGGCACGTCGTGGCTCAACGTTGCCGGGCGGCGCTGGTCGTCTGAACTGCTTGAGGCTACCGGGCTCGATGAGCGGCACATGCCACGCCTGGTCGAGGGCACGCAGGTCTCGGGCACGTTGCGCCCGGAACTTGCGGTCGAATGGGGCATGGCAGCCAACGTGGTGGTCGCCGGCGGAGCGGGCGACAATGCGGCCTCGGCCTGCGGCATGGGCACGGTCAGCGCCGGTCACGCCTTCGTCTCGCTTGGCACGTCGGGCGTGCTGTTTGCCGCCAACGCCTCCTATCTCCCCAACCCGGAAAGCGCCGTCCACACTTTCTGCCACGCGCTGCCGGGCACCTGGCACCAGATGGGCGTGATCCTGTCGGCGACGGATTCGCTGAACTGGCTGTCGGATATCACGGGGCGCAGTGCCGCCGAGCTGACCGGCGAGCTGGGCGAGCGGCTCAGGGCGCCGTCGGAGGTCTCGTTCCTGCCTTATCTTTCCGGCGAGCGCACGCCGCACAACGATGCCGGCATTCGTGGCGTCTTCGCCGGGCTCGACCGCCAGTCGAGCCGCGCCGCACTCACGCAGGCCGTGCTCGAAGGCGTGGCCTTTGCCTTTCGCGACAGTCTCGAGGCGCTGGAGAAGGCCGGCACCAGGCTCACGCGCGTCACCGCGATCGGCGGCGGCTCGCGCTCGCGCTACTGGCTGAAGGCAATCGCCACGGCGCTCGGGCTGCCGGTCGACCTGCCCGCCGACGGCGATTTCGGCGCGGCCTTCGGTGCCGCGCGGCTCGGCCTGATTGCAGCCGAGGGCGCCGACCCCTCAGAAGTATGCGCCGCACCGGTTACGGCCGAAACCATCGAACCAGATGCGGCGCTGGGCGAGGCCTACGCGGCCGCCTATCGGCGCTATCGCGCACTCTATCCGGCAATCAGAGGAGTTTCATCGTGAGCACCGGCTTTTTCGGCGACATCAAGCCCGTCAGATATGAAGGTCCCGACAGCACCAATCCGCTGGCCTATCGTTTCTACAACCCCGACGAGATCGTGCTCGGCAAGCGCATGGAGGACCACCTGCGCTTTGCCGTCGCCTACTGGCA
>JAEWHN010000370.1 GCA_023387775.1 Pseudomonadota bacterium
CGCGCAGATAGATCGCGACCGACAGGGCGAAGACGACGCAATAGCCGGCGAAGACGCGGATTTGCGGGTCTCTCAGGGCGTCGGTGCGGCCGCGCACCACGAACAGGATCATGATCGAGAACGGCAGGCCGCCGATGAACATGAAGATGGAGGCGATCCACAGGATCGAGGGCGTGTTGGTATAGCGCGCAAAGGATGTGTCGTGGGTCGACATGCCGCCGGTGGCAAGGGTCGACATTGCATGGTTGATCGCATCGAAGCCCGTCATGCCCGCCGCGGCGTAGCAGATAGCGCATATCGTCACCAGCGACGTGTAGATGACGATGAGGCTGAGCGCGAAGGTGTGGAACCGCGCGAAGGGACGGTCTTCGATGTCGGACGACTCGATCTTGAAATAGGACACGCCGCCGATGTTGAGGAAGGGCAGCAGGAAAAGGCCGAGCGCGATGACCCCGAGGCCGCCGATGAATGTCAGCAGCGAGCGCCACAGCAACAGGCCGGGCGGCGCCTCATCCAGTCCGTTGATAATGGTCGAGCCGGTGGTGGTGATGCCAGAGACCGATTCGAAGAACGCGTCCGTAAGGCTCAGCCCGAGCGACGAGGCCAGAAACGGCACCGCTCCGGCGATGGCCAGCGTGAGCCACAGCAGGTTGACCAGCAGGAACCCGAAACGCGTGGTGGCCTGCGGCGGGCGCCCTTGCGTCGCCAGTGCAACCGCCATGGCAAGCCCGCCCATGAACAGTGCGGAAAAGGCGAAGGCGCGCCAATCCTTGCTGCCGTAATAGAGATCGACCGCGGCCGGAATCAGCATCGCGGCAGAAAGATACATGGCGAAGATCGCAGCAACGTGGATCGCGGCGCGAACGGCGGTTCTATTCACGGAAAGGACCCTGGTTACTCGGCAATCCCCGTGCCAAGAACGTGGCGACAAGGTGGCGGGGCGGCGACAGTGGCGTCATCTTGGCTAATATGCAATAGGCGGAACCGGCCATCGACAGCTACGTGTCGTTGCGGCCAGGCGATGGCGGCAGTGGTCGTATTCGCATATGCCGGCGCCGGCGTTGACCTCCGCGTGGCGCCTTCGACCAGAATGGAGCGATTTGGCGATGACGAATTTTGTCGAGCGGGTGGATGACGCGACCCGCACACTGCGCGAGCTGTTTGCCGAAACGCCACTTCAGCAAAACGCGTATCTGTCGCGCAAGACTGGCGCCCACATCTTCCTGAAGCGCGAGGATCTGTCGCCGGTGCGCTCCTATAAGATCCGCGGCGCCTTCAATTTCTTCCGCAAGGCGTTGGCCGGCGGCAGCCGAGCCGAACTGTTCGTCTGTGCCTCGGCCGGCAACCATGCCCAGGGCTTTGCCTATGTCTGCCGCCATTTCGGCAAGAAGGGCGTGGTCTTCATGCCGGTGACCACCCCGCAGCAGAAGATCGACAAGACGCGACTGTTCGGCGGCGAGTTCGTGGAAATCCGCCTCGTCGGCGACTTCTTCGACGATTGCTATCGAGCGGCCATTGACTTCACGGAAGCCTCCGGCGCGCATCTGGTGCCGCCCTTCGACCACAAGGACATTATCGAGGGGCAGGCGAGTGTGGCGGCGGAGATCGCGGCTCAGATGCCCGACGGTCGCGAAGCCGACATGGTGTTTTTGCCGATCGGCGGCGGTGGACTGGCGGCAGGCGTAACGCGTTACATGCGCGAGAATGGAGCCGCCACGCGCTTCGTGTTCTGCGAACCGCTGGGTGCGCCAAGCCTCAAGGAGGCGCTGCGGCTAGGCAAGCGGGTGAAACTCGACAGGGTCGACAATTTCGTGGACGGCGCGGCCGTGGCCGAGATTGGCCGCGAACCGCTGCGCTATCTCAAGGAGTTTGACGAAGCGTCCGTGCGGCTCGTGCCGGAGAACAGGCTGTGCGCTACGATGATCGAGATGCTCAACGTCGAGGGCGTCGTGCTGGAGCCGGCCGGTGCGCTCTCCATCGACGCGCTCAAGGATTTTCCGAAGAAGGAAATCAAGGGCAAGACCATCGTGCTCGTGATCTCGGGCGGCAATTTCGATTTCGAGCGCCTGCCGGATGTGAAGGAGAGGGCGCTTCGCTTCGAGGGGCTGAAGAAATATTTCATCTTCCGCTTCCCGCAGCGTCCGGGCGCGCTGCGCGATTTCCTCGAGCTTCTCGGTCCTGACGACGACATCTCCCGCTTCGAATATCTGAAGAAATCGGCGCGCAACTTCGGCTCGGTGCTGATCGGCATCGAAACCAAGGACGCCCGCAATTTTGCAGTGCTGACGAAGCGCTTCCATGAAGCGGGCTGGGCTTACCAGGACATCACAGAGAACGAGACACTGGCCGAATTCATTATTTGAACTGGCGCAGCCAACAAGACCTCCACGGGTCTTCTCTCGCACTGCAACATATATTTGATTGCTTTTTCCCGCCGAATGGGCCATATGCGGCGACATGGGCGCTTGGGCCGGGCTTCCGGCTTTCCCGACAGATGGGACAGGTTGCGTCTGCTTTCCTCCGTTTTGATCGAGAGATCACCGGAGAAAAAGCCCTGCGGACATGGTGTTCGCGGGCACGACAGCGCAACCGTGCGGGCTTTTTTCAGCCCGCCGCCTTGTCGTTTCCATAGAGACATTTCGCCGGCAGGTAGCGCCTTGCCGCGATCATCGTTTGCGGCCGTGGCCGCGTGAAAGAAGAACAGATTGACGAACGAAAACATTGTCGAGTCGGCGGGTTTCGCCGAACTCGGAATTTCCGGCCCGCTGCTCAAGACCACCGCAGCCGCCGGCTTTGACACGCCGAAGCCTATCCAGGCCGGCGCTATTCCTCCGCTTCTCGAAGGCCGCGATGTGCTGGCCGTGGCCCAGACGGGCTCGGGCAAGACGGCTGCCTTCAGCCTGCCGATCCTGACGAAGATCATCGCGCTTGGCAGCAAGCGCCTGCCCAAGACGGCGCGCGCGCTGATCCTGGCGCCGACCCGCGAGCTTGCCGTGCAGATCGAGGAGACGATCCGCGTACTCACCAAGGGATTGCACGTGTCGACCGCGCTGGTGCTCGGCGGCGTGTCGCGCTTCAGCCAGGTCAAGAAAATGGCGCCCGGCGTCGATGTGCTGGTCGCCACCCCTGGTCGGCTTGTCGATCTCGTCCGCGAGGGCGAGGTGAGCCTGCAGGAAACGCGCTGGCTGGTGCTCGACGAGGCCGACCGCATGCTCGACATGGGCTTCATCCACGACGTGAAGCGGCTGGCCAAGGCCACCCACAGAGATCGCCAGACGGCGCTGTTCTCGGCCACCATGCCCGAAGAGATCGCGGCGCTGGCCGAAGGCATCATGAAGCAGCCCGTGCGCGTCGAAGTGGCGCCGCAGGGCACGACGGCCGCCGAGATCAAGCAGAGCGTCGTGCTTGCGCGTACCAAGCAGAAGCGCAAGATCCTCTCCACCATGCTGGCCGACGAAGCGATGCGGCAGATCATCGTGTTCGCGCGCACCAAGCACGGTGCCGACCGCGTGACCCGCGATCTGGAGCGTGACGGCTTCGAAGCCGCCGTCATCCATGGCAACAAGTCGCAGAATGCCCGCCAGAAGGCGCTGAACGGTTTCCGTGATGGTTCCGTGCGCATCCTGGTCGCCACCGACATTGCCGCACGCGGCATCGATGTTCCCGGCATCAGCCATGTGATCAATTTCGACCTGCCCGACGAGGCGGAAAGCTACGTGCACCGCATCGGCCGCACCGGCCGCAACGGCGCCGACGGCATTGCCATCACGCTGTGCGACCCCACCGAAAACGCCAAGCTGCGCCAGGTCGAAAAGATCATTCGCATGAAGCTGCCGGTGGCGGCCGATCACCTCGACCAGCCGGACCCGAAGCCGGAGCCCCGTGCGGCGATGGAGCCTGCGAACGATCGAAACGCCCCGCGCGCCGATAAGCGCCCGCAGGGGCAGAAGCCGCGCGGCAACGGTTTCGGCAAGAAGCCGTTTTCCGCCCGCCCGGCGGACGACAGGCCGGAAGGACGCAAGCCGTCCCGGCCCAAGCGCCGTGGCTTCGGCGGGCGCAAGCCGGCGACGCGAGCCGCCTGACGGCCAACAGTCTGTCGGTCTCGCCGGCAGGGCTTATGAGTGAAGACATTCAGGACGCGGCCGGAGTACTTTGCTCCGGCCGCTTTCTATTGCACCACGGCCTTGATCCAGACTTCGATCCGTTGCGCCAGGAATCTCGTCGTGGACGGCGACCGCACGTCGCCCGCTATGACGTGGTTGTCCGGGTCGCCGGAGGTTTCGACCGGCACGAGCTCATGATAGCTGCCCCAGCGCGCCGCTATCTGGCGCGTCAGGTCCTGGCGGGTAATTGCGTCCAGGTCCGAGAAGACGAACAGGGCGGGGATTTTGATGTTCTCCACCGGCGCCTCGCTCGCGAGCTTGGTGAGGGCGGCCATTGGCAGCGTGGCGCTGGTCGGGTAACGCGTGGTCCAGAATTGTTCGTGTTGCGAATTGCGCGGCTGGAAACTTCGCTCCTTGCCGGCGACCAGTTCGGCGATCTGCTTGCCCCAGGGCAGCGTCAGGATTTCGGCGCCTGCGGCCCGAACCCCGAAATTCGGCGAGATCAAAGCCATGGCCGCGACGCCGTCCGAAGCCCTTTGGTCGGCAGCCGCCTGCACGGCCAATGCCGCACCCGTCGAGGTGGCGATGACGACAACCTTTTCACCGATCTCACGGCCGATGGCGATTGCCTCGGCATAATCGTTGATCCAGTCGTTGACGGTGGCCGTGCCCATGGCGGCTCCGTCCTGCCCGTGACCGGTCAGTCGCGTGTAGAAGAGGTTGGCATCGAGTGCGTCGGCCACTTCGTCGGGCAGCGGGCGCACCTCGGCCTTGGAGGCGGAAAAGCCGTGGACATAGACGATGGAAATCGGCGTCTTGGCGTGGATCATCGGATTTGCCCAGACGATCTCCTTTTCCAGCCCGTTGCGGATGCCGGCCAGCTTGCCTTCGGTTCGCTCGAGATAGGCCTCCGGGTCGTCGCCGATGGCGCTCGGGTCGAAGGTGATCTGCGTGTCGACCTGCACGCGCGGGCCGAGCGCAAACGCTAAGACGACTGCAGCAAGCAGGATCAGAATGGCAATGGTTATGCGGCGGCCCAAGGCAAGTCCTCCAGAAGCCGATCGGTCGCCGATGCGGCCGAATCGAATCCCTGACCTACAGATTTCCTGAATCCACGCCAAGCGCCAAGCGCCAATAGAGATGGACGGCGCGAGCGCCTTTTCTGCTCAGTCTCGCGGCTTGCGTCCGGCGGCCATGGGGCGCTTGTCCCATCCGGTCATCTTGTGGATCAGCCAAAAGCGCAGTTCGAACGGCAGCATGCGCAGCAGCTTCAGCGAAATGGTAAAGCGGCGCGGGAAGCTGGTTTCGAACCCGCCGCTGCGCACAGCGCGAGCTATTCGCCGCGAAGCGTCTTCCACGGGAATGAGCGCGGGCATTGCAATGTGCGTCTTCTGCGTCAGCGGCGTGTCCACGAAGCCGGGATTTACCACCTGCAGTCGCACGTTCATCTTGTCGAAGTCATGCTTCAGCGCCTCGGCAAGGTTGTTCAGCGCCGCCTTCGAGGCTCCATAGGCGCCGGCCGACGGCCAGCCGAAATAGGAAGACGCCGAGCCGACAAGCACGACGTGGCCGCGCCCGCGATACCGCATGCGTTCCACTACCGGCACCAGCCCATAGAGAACGCCGAACAGATTGACGTCGAATGTGTTGACGATGTGGAGGGCGTCCAGGCGCTCGCCGCGGGTTGGAAAGTAGTTGCCGGCGCTGAAGATGGCCAGAACGATCTCGCCTACCTCGCGCTCGATGGCCGCCACGGTGTTTCGCATGCCATCTTCATCGGTCACATCGCAGAAAAACGGCACGACGCGCCCAGGCAAGTGTCCCGTTTCCTCGACCAGTGTGTGAAGGCGCTCTTCGTCTCGCGAAGTAATGGCGACAGTATAGCCAGCGGCTGCAAGATCACGTGCAAGGAACCGCCCGATGCCGGTGCTGGCGCCGGTAATCCATGCCACGCCGTCCTTCGGGTCGGCCCGGTAAAGTACTGCCATGCCGTGAATCGCCCCTCTCAGTCCCATAAATAAGTAACCCCGCAGTTCGGTGATGGGAAGAGGGGCCGTCGAGTCAATTGGATATGGCCAGCAGCGGGCGACAATCGTTTCCCCGGCGTCCCGTTCGAGGGAAATGGAATCGGGCTTGTCCCCTGACCAGGCAATTTCATCTCTTGAAAGCCCGGCCGCTGGTTTTTACTGTCGTCCTTTGAAAGACAAGGAATTTTTCCATGCATCGTTCGGTGATCGACGTAATCGGCAACACGCCTTTGATCAGGCTCAATCGGGCCTCGGAGGAAACCGGTTGCGAAATCCTCGGCAAGGCCGAGTTCATGAATCCGGGGCAATCGGTCAAGGATCGTGCCGGCCTGTTCATCATTCGCGACGCGGAGCAAAAAGGGTTGCTGAAGCCGGGCGGCGTGATCGTCGAGGGCACGGCAGGAAACACCGGCATCGGCCTGACCGTGGTCGCCAAGGCGCTCGGCTACCGCACCGTCATCGTAATTCCCGACACGCAGAGCCAGGAAAAGAAGGATGCGCTGCGCCTGCTCGGCGCGGAACTGATCGAGGTTCCGGCCGTCCCCTACAAGAACCCGAACAATTATGTGAAGGTTTCGGGCAGGCTTGCCGAGCAGCTGGCCAAGAGCGATCCGAACGGCGCGATCTGGGCAAACCAGTTCGACTATATCGCCAATCGCGACGGCCACATCCACACCACGGCGCAGGAAATCTGGAAGCAGACCGAAGGCAAGGTCGACGGCTTCGTCTCGGCTGTGGGCACCGGCGGCACGCTTGCCGGCGTCGCAGCGGGCTTGAGAGAAAAGAACCGCAACGTGAAGATCGCGCTCGCCGACCCGCTGGGCGCGGCGCTCTACAGCTATTACACAGCCGGTGAACTCAAGGCCGAGGGCAGTTCAATTACGGAGGGCATTGGGCAGGGGCGCATTACCGCCAACCTGGAAGGTTTTACCCCCGATTTCTCCTATCAAATCCCGGACGCGGAAGCGCTGCCGATCATTTTCGACCTGGTGCAGGAGGAGGGGCTGTGCCTCGGCGGTTCCACCGGCATCAACATTGCCGGCGCGATCCGGCTGGCGCGCGATCTCGGCCCCGGCCACACCATCGTGACGGTGCTGTGCGACTATGGCACGCGCTACCAGTCGAAGCTGTTCAACCCGGAATTCCTGCGCACCAAGGACCTGCCGATCCCCGAATGGATGGATCGCCAGACTGAAATCCCGGTGCCTTTCGAGGCGGTGGCGTAATGGCGCACGACACCTACGCAGTCTTCCGCGACGACGCCTATCTCGCGGAAGCCGAAGCCCAGGTCGTGGCCGTGAACGACCGCGGCGGCATCATTCTCGACCGCACGATCTTTTACGCCACCTCCGGCGGCCAGCCGGGCGACACCGGCTTGATGACCCGAGCCGATGGCAGCCGCATCGAGATCGCGGCCACCATCACCGGCGAAACCAAGAACGAGATCATCCACGTTCCCGCCGCGGGGCAGCCGCTGCCCGAGCCGGGAGAAAAGCTGGCGCTCGCAATCGACTGGCAGCGCCGGCACCTTTTGATGCGCATGCACACGGCCTGCCATCTGCTCACCGTCGTGTGCCCGTTTCCGATCACCGGCGCTTCGGTTGCCGAGGATGACTCCCGCGTCGATTTCGACATTCCGGATGCAGGCTTCACCAAGGAAGACGTGACCGCCCGGCTGATGGAACTGATCGCCGCCGACCATCCGGTGTTCACAAAGCTTATCTCGGATGATGAACTGGCCACCAATCCGGGCCTCGTGAAGTCCAAGAATGTCAGGCCGCCAACCGGAAACGGCCAAATCAGGCTGGTCTGCATCGGCGAGAACGGCCTGGTCGACAGCCAGCCCTGTGGCGGCACGCATGTGCGCAGCACCGGCGAGATCGGTGAAATCCATATTGGAAAGATCGAGAAGAAGGGGCGCGAGAACCGTCGCTTCCGAATCCGTTTCGGAGCGCTGCCTGCCCAGTGAAGGTGACGGGTGGTTCGCTCGAGGCACGTAAGGGCGTACGGCGCCTCGGGGTAGGCGGGGGTTCTTGCAACCGAAATTGATTCAACGCGATGCCGATATGTTGCATCATGCCGGCGAGAGGAGTCGCCGGCCGGTTCAACCTCATGTTGCGCTGGATCAAGGCGATTCATGAAATGCCGCGATAGCTTGGCGCCAAAATGGGAAACGCGGCCGCATGCCTGTCCGGCGCCCGCATCGCGGCCACCGAGGGAGTGAGATATGTCCGAGCCAAGTCCGTTCGTTGTCGATGCCGATTGGCTTCAATCCCGCCTCGGCACGCCGGGACTGTCGATCGTCGACGCTTCCTGGTACCTGCCAGCCCAGAAGCGGGACGCGCGCGCCGAATATGATGCGGCGCATATCCCCGGCGCCGTCTTTTTCGACCTTGACCTCGTGGTCGATGCGGAATCCAGCCTTCCGCACATGCTGCCGCGCCCGGGGATCTTTGCCCAGCATGCCAGTTCCATGGGCATCTCCGCCGACGACACCATCGTGGTTTATGACGGTCCGGGCTTCTTTTCCGCCCCGCGGGTCTGGTGGATGTTCCGCGTGATGGGGGTTTATCAGGTCTTCGTGCTGGATGGCGGCTTCGACCGCTGGAAGGCGGCGGCCCGGCCGGTGACGGCGGAGCCGACGAAGATCGCTTCGGGTTTCTTCCACGCCAATTTCGACGCCAGCCGCGTCGCCTCGCTGGCCGATATGCGCCGCATCATCGAAACCGGCGAGAGCCAGATCGCCGACGCGCGCTCGCACGCCCGTTTCACGGCAGCCGAACCGGAGCCCAGGCCCGGCCTTCGCTCCGGCCATATGCCGGGCGCGAAGAACGTGCCCTATTCATCGCTGTCCGAGAACGGCGAGTTCCTTCCGCTGGATCGCCTAGTAGAGGTGCTGGAGGACGCCGGATTGGACCTGACCAAGCCGGTGGTTACTTCCTGCGGATCCGGCGTCACGGCAGCGGTAATCACGCTGGCGCTCGAAAGCCTCCGGCACCGCGATCATAAGCTCTATGACGGCTCCTGGGCCGAGTGGGGCGCGCAAGCAGACACGCCGGTGGTGACCGGCGAGGAATGAGCATGACCGAGCATGAGACTTCAACGACCGTGCCCGTCACGGTGACTTTCCTCGAAATGGCGGGGCCATTGGCCCACTACCCGCCGCTGCCGCTCAACAAGCAGATCGCGCTTCTGCGTGTGCGCAACATCCCGCTGCACTTCTACCGCTATCTGATGGACCGGGTGGGGCGCAAATGGCACTGGGTGAACGCCCTGCGCCTGACCGACGAAGAACTCGCCGCCAGCCTCCACCGCGAAGACCGCGATATCCGCGTGCTATACCTTGAAGGGGCGCCGGCCGGTTTCTTCGAAATCAAGCCGCATCTGCCCCACGAGGTCGAGCTTGCCTATTTCGGCATGATGGATCACGCCATAGGGCAGGGGCTGGGACGATGGTTCCTCGGCGCTGCCATCGAAACCGCCTGGTCGTACAAGCCTCAGCGCGTGACTGTTCAGACCTGCACCATGGATCATCCCGCAGCGCTTCCGCTCTATCAGAAGCTGGGCTTTGCGCCTGTGGGCCAGAAGCACGAACTGGTGCGCACTATGACGCTGGCCGAGCGATCCGACAGCGTCATGCGGCCCTGAGGCGTCCACTCACAGCCATTAACCTCTCTTGCACGAAGCTGAAGGCGCCGTTCATCGGTCCTTCAGCATCGCCGGGGCATTTTCGCGCCATCAATTCGGCCCCAGGCCATCCATGCAGGAGACACACATGATCAATCGCCGTCATTTCGCAGCAGCCATGGTCGCGCTGCTTGCCTTTCCGACCGTTGCGCCGGCCCAGAACATGATGCCTTCTGCCTCGCAGATCGAACGCCGTCTGGAGGAGGCGCCTACGCGCAAGCTGCGCCGCGACCAGCGCGTCACCGTGCGCGAGTTCAAGCGCCGGCCGGAACTGCGGCGCATGGCGCCTTCGATCGACATCCAGGCAATCAACTTCGAGTTCGGCTCGGCCGAGGTGCCCCATTCGCAATACGGCAAGGTCGAGCAGATCGCCAACGCGCTCGAGCGCATCATTCGCCGCCGGCCGCACACGCGCATCCTGATCGAGGGGCATACCGATGCCGTCGGCTCCTTTGAAGCCAACCAGATCCTGTCGGAGCGCCGGGCGGAATCGATGAGGCGCGTGCTGGTGCGCGAGTTCCGCATCCCGCCCCACGTGCTGGAGACGGTGGGCTACGGCGAGGAATTCCTGCTGGTGCAGACGCAGAACGAGAACTGGCAGAACCGCCGCGTGACGCTGCGCCGCATCGACGATTTCCTGCGCTAGGAACCCGTTACTTACTCCTCACAACAGGGCCCGCCGACGGCTTTTCGTCGGCGGGCCTTTTCTGTTGCGGCAGCTGAAAATCCTTATTTGTCGTCAGGTTAGCAGCGACACGCGTCCGTGAAATCGCGCAAAAGACAGTCGCGCTGTTGTGATTGGGAAGTGTGCTGAAAAATACATATCTCATCGGTGTGGAAGAAATGTACCTTGGATAAGAAGTTTTTCTGACCAGCTCAGCATGAGATAAAAGACGGTTTGACCGGGTCGCCAAGTTTTGCTGGCCTCCAGGCGTTTCTCCGCGGCTGTGTTTCGGGAAGGAAGCAGCCATCAATATTGATAAGGAGAAGGAAGATGAATAAGTTGCTCTTTGCTTTTGCAGCAGTTCTTCTTGGTTCCGGAGTCGCCCTGGCCGATTCCGCGCCAGCCACGGTAATCGTTCATCCGAACCATATCGTCCGCCAGACCTACGCGCAGGCCCTGTCCGTGGGAGACACTGCACCTTCGGTGAAAGTGGTGAAGCAGTCGCGCTTCAGCTATGCCAGCGGAGCGGCCATGCAGGCTCTGGGCCACACCCCGATATTCAATCCTCACGGCGGCGATGCGGCGCCTCCGGTCCGTTGAGCCAGTCATCCGCATTGAGATCCTTGAGCGGACAAGAGTTTTGAGGGCGGCGGAGTTGATCCGCCGCCCTTTCGCTTTCCAGAGGTTCTGCGCAGCTGCGGCTTGCTAAACCGTCACGCAGCCAGCACCGCCTTCGGCTCGGCTGCTTCATAGCCCAGGGCTTCGGCCACGGCGCGATTGGTTATCCTGCCCTTGTGAACGTTCAGCCCGTTTCGCAGGTGCGGCTCGTCCACCAGCGCCTTCAGCCCCTTGTCGGCCAGTTGCAGGCCGAAGTGCAATGTCGCGTTGTTCAGCGCATGCGCCGACGTCACCGGCACCGCGCCCGGCATGTTGGCCACGCAGTAGTGGATGATGCCGTCCACCTCATAGGTTGGATTGGCGTGCGTGGTCGCGTGCGAGGTCTCGAAACAGCCGCCCTGGTCGATCGCCACATCTACCAGCACCGCCCCCTTCTTCATGCCCGACAGCATTTCGCGCGACACCAGCTTCGGTGCGGCAGCGCCCGGGATCAGCACTGCGCCAATCACCACATCCCCCGTGAAGCATTCCTCTTCCAGCGCTTCGACGGTGGAGTAGCGGGTATGTACCCGACCGGCAAAAATGTCGTCGAGCTGGCGCAGGCGTGGAATGAAGCGGTCGAGCACGACGACCTCGGCGCCGAGGCCGACGGCCATCTTGGCGGCATTCAAGCCGACCACGCCGCCCCCGATGATCACGACCTTGCCGGGCAGAACACCGGGCACCCCGCCTAGCAGCACGCCGCGCCCGCCATTCGGCTTTTGCAGCGCGGTGGCTGCCGCCTGTATCGCCAGCCTGCCAGCCACTTCCGACATCGGCGCCAGCAGTGGCAGGCCGCCTCGCTCATCGGTCACCGTCTCGTAGGCGATCGCAGTAACGCCGGACGCCAGCAGGCCTTTGGCCTGCTCGGGGTCGGGTGCGAGATGGAGAAAGGTGTACAAGATCTGGCCGTCGTGCAGCTGCACCCATTCGCTCGGCTGCGGCTCCTTCACCTTCACGATCATGTCCGCGCGGGCAAACACCTCCTCGGCGGTCCTGGCTATGGATGCTCCGGCAGCGCGGTAGGCATTGTCGTCTGCGCCAATGCCGGCACCGGCACCAGACTCGACGAGGATTTCATGGCCATGGGCGGCGTATTCGCGCACTGCGCCCGGGGTCAGTCCTACTCGGAATTCGTTGTTCTTGATTTCCCTGGGGCATCCAACGCGCATGTGGGTCCTCCACTGTTGATACCTTGACGTAGGGTAAGGTTATGAAATCACAGAATCGCTCGCGCATCCTTGCGAATTTTGTTGCGCCTCGCGCGTCGCGTGGATAATTCTTGCGTAGAATAGATAGTTATTCGAAGGAATGCCGAAAAGTGTCACTCGATCGCATTGATATTGCCATTTTGGACGCCCTGCAGCGCGATGGGCGCATTCCCAACGCTGCCCTGGCCGAGAAGGTCGGGCTGTCGCAGTCGGCCTGTTCGCGCCGTCTCGACAACCTTGAAAAGAGCGGCGTAATCCGGGGCTACCATGCGCGACTTTCCAATGCGGCGCTCGGGCACCAGATGACCGCGATCGTACACATTTCGCTTTCAGGGCAGTTCGAAAAGACGCTGTCGGACTTTGAAGCGGCGATCAAACGCTGCCCCAACGTGCTCTCCTGCCACCTCATGTCGGGCGAATACGACTACATCCTGCGCATCGCCGCCAAGGACCTGGCAGACTACGAACGCATCCACAAGGAATGGCTGACTGCCATGCCGCACGTGACGAAGATCAACTCGTCCTTCGCGCTGCGCGAGATCATCGACCGCACCGCCCTTGGCATGAAGCCCGAACTGGCCTGAGGGCCGTTTCCTTCCATAACGCTGCCCTTTCGGTGAGCGTTTCCATTTGCGAGGGTACCAAGCCGGGCCGGTTGGTCCGGCTTTCGCGCATCCCAAACTGCCGATGCCTGCGCTGCTGTCAGCGGCCTGTCATTGCACCGTCATCCTCCCCTGCTGGACTCGCCGGGAATTCGGCGCAAAACTGCCGGTTTCGACGTCGATTTTTTTGAGCCTTTTCACAGGAGAGAAAACGCATGTCGCAAGTGCTTCCCTCGATTTCGCGCCGGTCATTTCTAGCAGGCTCCGCGGCTGCCGGTGCTCTGGTGATGCTGCATCCCTTTTCGGCGCGCGCACAGGCCAATCAGGCCCATCTCAGGATCATGGAGACCACCGACATCCATGTGAACGTGCTGCCC
>JAEWHN010000373.1 GCA_023387775.1 Pseudomonadota bacterium
CTGCTCTACAACACCAGCGCGGTGGTCATCACGCTGACCCATGCCTGGGCGGCCTTCGCCATCCTGCCGATCTTCGTCTCGCTGGAGAAGGTCGACCGGTCGTTGATCGAGGCTGCGACCGACCTCGGCGACGGACCGCTGCGGCGCTTCCTGCGCATCACGCTGCCGCTGTCAGCGCCGGGCGTCATCGCGGCGCTGCTCATCGTCATGATCCCGACGGTCGGCGACTTCGTCACGCCGCGTCTCGTCGGCGGCAAGGATGGCGTCATGATAGCCAACGCCATCCAGGCGCAGTTCAGCAAGGCCGCCAACTGGCCGCTGGGCGCGGCACTTGCGGTCACCACCATGGTCATCGTCACCGCCATGGCAGCGGCCGCGGTGGTGATCATCCGCAGCGCATCGAGGCTGGCACGATGAAGGCCCTGCGCAAGATTTTTTCCAGGTGGCTGCCGGTCTATGCCGGCCTCTACATCGTCTTTCTCTATTTGCCGGTAATCTTCCTGCCGATCTTCTCGGTCAATACCGCCGTCACTCCCAAATTCCCGCTCGCCGGCCTGACCCTCAAATGGTACGAGGAGCTTCCCAACACGCCGGCCCTGCTCGACGCAGCCTGGAACAGCCTGCTCGTCGGCGTCGCCGCCGCCATCCTCTCCACCGTGCTCGGCATCTGCGCGGCGCGCGCCATCACCCGCTACCGCTTTCCCGGCCGCCGCACCATCAACGGGCTGATCATGGCCCCGCTGGTGCTGCCGGAGATCATCGTGGCGGTTTCGATGCTGCTGGTCATGCTGCAGCTGGGGCTCGACCTGTCGCTGATGACCGTTGTGCTTGGCCACGTGCTGGTCTGCATCCCCTATTCGCTCACCGTGCTGACCTCGGGCTTCGAGGGCTTCGACCGCAGCCTGGAGGAGGCCTCCGCCGACCTCGGCGAAAGCGCCTTCGGCACCTTCCGGCGCGTGACGCTGCCGATGGTGTCGCCCGCAATCATCTCCAGCCTGCTGGTCTCCTTCACCATATCGCTCGACGAGTTCATCATGGCCTTCTTCCTCACCGGAACGAAGCCGACGCTGCCGATCTACATCTGGGGCCAGTTGCGCTTCGCCGGCAAGCTGCCCGGCGTGCTGGCGCTCGGCACGCTGCTTTTGGTCGGCTCGTTCCTGCTGCTCACCATCGCCGAACTGCTGCGCCGCCGCGCCGCGCGTCGCACCCAGAACACCGGAGGCGTCTTTGCCTGAGAACCCGATGCCCGAACGCTCGCACACCGATCATCGCACCATGATCGAGATCTCGCATGTCACGCGCAGCTACGGCGCCTTCAAGGCGTTGGACGACGCCTCGCTGACCATCCGCGAAGGCGAATTCTTCTCCCTGCTCGGGCCGTCCGGCTGCGGCAAGACCACGCTTCTGCGCATGATCGCCGGCTTCGACAACCCCACCAGCGGCACCATCGCCGTCGACGGCCAGCCGATGGACGGCATCCCGGCCAACCGGCGCCCCACCAACATGGTGTTCCAGAGCTACGCCATTTTCCCGCATCTCAATGTGGAGCAGAACGTCGCCTACGGGCTGAAGCGCCTGAAGCTCGGCGCGGCGGAAGAAAAGCGCCGCGTCTCGGAAGCGCTGGCGCAGGTCTCGCTGACCGGGCTGGGCAAGCGCGGCGCCACCGAGCTTTCCGGCGGCCAGCGCCAGCGCGTAGCGCTCGCCCGCGCACTGGTCATGCGGCCCAAGGTGCTGCTGCTCGACGAGCCCCTGTCGGCGCTGGACAAGAAGCTGCGCGAGCAGATGCAGGTCGAGCTGCGACGGCTGCAGCAGGCGGTGGGCATCACCTTCATCCTGGTCACGCACGACCAGTACGAGGCGCTGGCCATGTCCGACCGCATCGCGGTGATGTTCGGCGGCCGCATCGCGCAAGTCGCCTCGCCCAAGGAAATCTACCAGCGTCCGGTGAACCGCCAGGTGGCCGACTTCCTCGGCGGCATGAACTTCGTCAAGGCCGAGATCGTGGAGGAGAACGGCTCCTCGCTGGTGGTCGACACGCAGGGTTTCGGCCGCATCAAGACCGACAAGCCGGCTGCCTTCGCGCGCAACGGCAAGGGGGCCACGCTCGGCATCCGGCCCGAGCGGCTGCGCGTGCTGTGGGACGACGCGACGGCGAAATTCGAAGTGGCCGGCCGCGTGGTCGAGCGCCACTATTTCGGCGAGATCACCCATCTGATCGTGGAAATCCCGGGGCTGGAAAAGCCGCTCTCCGTCACCGAGACCAACGATTTCGGCGCCGACGACATTCCGGTCGGCGCGCCCATCCGGCTGGCCTACGATCCCGACGCACTGGTGGCGCTGGCGGATTGACGGTGCGTCCTTCGAGGCTCGCCCTTTGGGCGAGCACCTCAGGATGAGGGCGGCTGGCGCCATACGCTGCCGAAATGCCGCGCACAACATCCCTCATCCTGAGGTGCGACCCTGAGCTTGCGAAGGGGAGCCTCGAAGGACGCACCGGGCTCAAACCCGATCTTCCAGCCCGGCCATCACCTTCCGCGCCGCGATCCGGCCGGCAATGATCCCCCCCTCGATATAGCCGGGGAAGGACGGCGACAGTTCCGACGATGCGAAATGCACCGGCGGCGCGCCGGCCAGAAGCACCTCTTCCGCATCCGTGGCATTCACATCGAGGATCAGGTCGCTGTAGGCGCCGCCGCTCCAGGCATCGTCGACCCAGCTTCGATAGCTGAAGTCGAGCACGGTCCCCGCCTCGGGCCCCAGCGCCGCCACCAGCCGCGACATCACTTCCCCGCGCAGCGCGGCCTCGTCCAGCCCGCCCCATCGCAACGCCAGCGGCCCGCCGATGAAGACCACCAGCGCCGGATAGCGCTCATCCTTGCCGACATCGCAGGCGAACAGCCCCGGCAGGTTGCGCCACATGACCATGCCGCTCAGGCCCTTGTCGCGCCAGAAGGCGTGGGGGTAGCGGACCAGAACCTTGATCACCACGCCGCTGTGCCACGCGCCGAGCGCCCGCGTCAGGCGAGCGGGAAGCGGCGGCGAGAAGGCAAGCTTCGACGCCATCATCGGCGGCACCGCGACCAGAACCGAACGAGCTTCGAACACGCGCTCGCCCGCCAACACCCTCACGCCGCCCGGCGCATGTTCTATTGCCGTCACGGCCGCGTTCAGCCGCAGCCGGTCGCCGAGATCGCGCGCCAGATCGTCGGCCAGCGACTGCATGGTTTCGGCCAGAAAATACTGCAGCTCCGACTGGTCGTTGGTGATGCGGCGGTCATTGTCGATCAGGTGCCACAGCGGCACCTTCTCCAGCGACTGGCACCACAGACCCTCGATCATCGAGCGGAACCCTGCCTTGGCGTCCGCCGGGTCGTGCTGCCGATCCAGCCATTCGGCCACCGTCTGCCCGGCAATTGCCGGATCGACCGGCTCGATGCCGTTCATGCGCTCGCGGATTGCCATGACGCGGAGATAGTTTTGCTCGGCCTCATCGCCCGGCATGGGCGGCTGGGCGATGAATTCGCCATCGACAAAGGCCTCCACCAGCGTCTTGCCGTGCGCCTTCACCAGCGCCATCAGTTCCGGCATGTCTTCGCACAGGAACTGCCCGCCGGTGTCGACCAGCTCGCCGAGGCCGTTTTGCCGTGCCTCGATGCGCCCGCCCACCCGGTCGCGCGCCTCCAGCACCACGAAGTCCACGCCGGCGCGGCGCAGCTCATGCGCCGCCGAAAGGCCGGTGAACCCGGCCCCGACGATCACGACATCCGTCTTTGGCTGCTTGCGGCTCAATAACCCGCCTTTATCTTCTCGAACTCGGCGATCATCTTCAGCTTGAGCTCGTTGGGCAGCGGCGACTGGAACAGCGTCTTTTCGAGGAACTTGTCGACATCGGCATAGCCTTTCTCCTCGAGCACCGCCGGATCGACAGAGGCCATGCCCTTGGCGTTGGCCTGGCCATAGCCCCAATCGCCCACGAGGTAGCCCGCAATTGCCGGGTCGTTCACCGCGTTCAGATAGTCGTAGGCCTTTTCCTCCGACCCCGGCGCATCCTTGTAGCGGACATAGCCGCAGACCCAGGTGGAGATGCCCTCGTCGGTGTCGCGCTTCATCTTCACCGGCGCGCCATCATTGGCGAGCTGCGTGGCAGCGTCGTTCCAGGCCCAGGCGAGATCGACCTCGCCGCCGCTCATGGCTTGCACGATCTCGGTGTTGTCGGTCCAGTACAGGCGGACATTCTTGTGCACCTGGCGCAGGAAGTCGGACGCCTGTTTGAACTGCTCGTCGGTCATCTGCGTCCAGTCCTTGAGGCCGATGGCCAGGCTCGCCAGCGCATAGGCGTCGTCGACATTGTCGCCGATCGAAACCCGCCCCTCGAACTTCGGATCGGCGAAGGCCTTCAGCGACTGGATGTCCTTCTCGTCCACCTTCTCGCTGTTGTAGGTCACGGCGGTGTTGCCCCAGTCCCAGGGCATGAACCAGACGGTGCCTTTCTCGTCGGTGGCGAGGTTCTTCATCGCCATGATGCCGGGGTTGAGATCATTCCAGCCGGTGATCTTGGAGGGGTCGAGCGGCTGCAGCAGCCCTGCCTCGCGCCACTTCACCACGCTCTGCGAGCAGGGGTGGCCGAGATCTGCCTTGAAGCCCGAGCGCGTCTTCTCGAAGGCCTCGTCCTCATCGCCGAAGAAGGTGAAGGTGGGCGAATCCCCGTGCTTTTCCGCATAGGCCGGATGGAATGCCGGGTCCTCGTATCCGGCCCAGTCGAAGATGACCAGATCCTTGTCGGCGGCTGCGGCAGGGCCGGCGGCGAACACGCAGAGCGCTCCTCCCAGCGCCAGTTTCATCGAAAGCCTTCTGGTCAATTCCCTCATCGTTCCACCCTCTGGTTGTTATCGTGTCATGAGATCTTCCGCCGGCCTGCGGCTTCCCGGGAAAAATGCTTC
>JAEWHN010000374.1 GCA_023387775.1 Pseudomonadota bacterium
AGATGCACGGTGAGATGCTGCACCTGCCGCCCGGCCAAGGCTTTTCGATCTATTCGCTCGCCTCGCTGCTGCCGCTGCTGCCGGCCAAGCAGCGACCGACACACAAGAACGACTGGATGACCACCGACGCGGAAGTGGCCTGCCCCGACCCCAACTGCACCTCGCGCTTCCGCATCACCCGCACCGGCCTGCGCCGCTTCAGCCACGCCGCCACCACGGCAGTGCCGCTTCAGGACGATTGAGACAAGCATGCAAAGAACCAGACTGACCCCGGACTACGAAATCTCGCGCGTCATCCGCGGCGGCTGGCAGATGGCCAGTGGCCATGGCGCGCTGGTCAGCGACGATCCGGTTTCCGACATGGTGGCCTTCGCCGATGCGGGCATCACCACCTTCGACTGCGCCGACATCTACACCGGCGTCGAGGAGCTGATCGGCCGCTTCCGGCTGCACTATCGCGACCTGCGCGGCGAGGCAGCGCTGAAGCGCATCGGCGTGCACACCAAGTTCGTGCCCGACCTCAACGTCCTGCCGCGCATCACCAAATCCCATGTCGAGGACATCATCGACCAGTCGCTGCGGCGGCTCAACGTCGAGCGGCTCGACCTCGTCCAGTTCCACTGGTGGGACTATGCCGCGCCGCGCTGGGTGGAAGCGGCGCGTTGGCTGGAAGAGCTGCGCCGGGCCGGCAAGATCCGCAACATCGGCGCCACCAACTTCGACACCCAGCACATGCTCGACATCATCAAGGCCGGCGTGCCGCTGGTGTCGATGCAGGTGCAGTATTCGCTGCTCGACAACCGCCCGGCCAAGCAGATGGCGGCGGCGGCCGCCGAGCACGGCGTCTCCTTCCTCTGCTATGGCACCGTGGCCGGCGGCTTCCTCAGCGACCAATGGCTGGGCGCACAGGAACCGGGCGACGACCTGGAGAACCGCTCGCTGGTCAAATACAAGCTGATCATCGACGATATCGGCGGCTGGGAGCTGTTCCAGGCGCTGCTGCGGACGCTGCGCGGCATCGCCGACCGGCACGGCACCGACATCGCCACGGTGGCGAGTGCGGCCATGCTCAAGCGGCCGGGCGTCGCCGCCGTCATCGTCGGCGCGCGCAACCGCTCGCACCTGCCTTCCAACCTCGCCATCTCCGACCTCGCGCTGACGGCGGATGACCATGCCCAGATCGACGCCGTACTGGCGCAGGCCAATGAGCTTGACGGCGACGTCTACACGCTGGAGCGCGACCGCCACGGCCGCCACGGCTCGATCATGAAATACAATCTCAACAAGGGCGCGGCATGAGCGCGGCGCCCGAAATCGAAACAAGACTGCATCCGGACGATAAACCGGCAGCCACAACCAAGGGGAACCAAATGCGCAAGACACTTCTCGCAACCACCCTGCTGACGGCGCTCGGCGCCTCGGCCCTGCCGGCGCTGGCCGCCGACTGCGACATCACCATCGGCCTCGTCATGGAACTGACCGGACCGGCCGGCGAATACGGCCAGGCCGGCGCAAAGGCGGTGGAAATGGCGTTTCGCGACGTCAACGAGGCCGGCGGCGTCGACGGCTGCAAGCTGGTGACCGACACCCGCGACAGCCAGAGCCAGGGCAACGTCGCCGTCGACCAGGCCACCCAGCTCGTCAACATCAAGAAGGTGCCGGTCGTCATCGGCGGCATCATTTCGTCGGTGTCGATCCCGATCCTGACCTCCGTGACCGCGCCTGCTGGCGTGGTGCAGGTCTCGCCCGCCTCCTCCTCGCCGACGCTGACCGAGCTCGGCCGCGAGGGCAAGACCAACGGCGTGTTCTTCCGCACCATCACCTCGGACGCGCTGCAGGGCACCGCGGCGGCGAAATACGCGCTCGACCAGGGCCTGAAGAAGCTCGCCATCGTCCACGTCAACAACGACTTCGGCGTGAACATGGTGCGCGAGTTCAAGGCAGCCTACGAAAAGCTCGGTGGAACCATCACCTCGATCACGCCCTACAACGAAAAGCAGGCCAACTATTCGTCCGAAGCCAGCGCGGCGATGAACGGCGAGCCCGAAGCGCTCTATCTGATCAGCTATCCGGTGGACGGCGCGACAATCGCCCGCGCCTGGATCTCGGGCGGCGGCGCCGCGAAATTCCTGCTCAATGACGGCATGAACTCGGCCGAATTCATCGAAAGCGTCGGCGCGCAATATCTCAACGACGCCTTCGGCACCTCGTCCGGCACCAGCCCGACGGCCTCGACCGAATATTTCAACGGCAATTTCGAGGCCTTCTCCGGCGGCATCAAGGCCGACGCGCCGGCTGCCGACCGCTCCTATGACGCCGGCGCCATCGTCGCCCTTGCCATCGCCAAGGCCGGCAAGGCCGATGCGGCCGCGATCAAGGCGGCGATCCCCGAGGTGGTGGCCGAAGGCGGCGAGCCCATCCAGGCCGGCAAGGAGGAATTCGCCAAGGCGCTGGCCCTCATCAAGGAAGGCAAGCCGATTAAGTATGAAGGTGTCATCGGCCCGGTCAGCTTCGACCAATATGGCGACATCACCGGCCCGTTCCGCCTGTGGCGGATCCAAGACGGCACCGTGACCACGGTGGGCGAACTGAGCGCCGACGAGGTCGGCAAGATCAAGGCCGAAACCGAAAACTGAGGCCGCTTCCGCGGCCCAATCCAACAATCAGAATCCCCTCTGCGCCGGCCCTCGAGCCGGCGTCTTTTTTTGTTGCCCCCGCATTGATTAACGCCCGGAAAAGTCGCGGCTTTTTCGGCTCGCCAGGGTTCGACGGCGCGCGTGAAAAACGGCTCGCGCCGGCCGTCGAAAATCGACGAAAATCATAAGCGATTGCAAATAAACGATAAATATGTTTATATTGAACAACAATTCAATATAAGGGAGGTGGAGCAATGAACCCGCAGATTCGCGATATAAGGGTTCCAACCGACTGGGATCGCCGCGGGCTGCCCGGCTGGGCCTATCACAGCGCGGCCCTGCTGGAGATGGAAAAGGAGCACCTTTTCCGCAACCACTGGCAGATCATCGGCCACGTTTCCGACCTGCCCGAGCCCGGCGATTATCTCACCATGGACATCGTGGGCGAGCGCGCGCTTGTGGTGCGCGGCAAGGACGGCGTGGTGCGCGGCTTCCACAATATCTGCCGCCATCGCGGCAGCCGCGTGGTCGCCGACGAGCGCGGCAACTGCAAGAACGCGCTGGTGTGCCCGTTCCACGGCTGGGTCTACAATCTCGACGGCACGCTGCGGGGGGCTGCGCGGCCAAAGTCCTTCCCCGAGCTCGACAAGAACGAGTTCGGCCTGCCCCCGCTCGACCTCGAAATCTGGATGGGGCTGATCTTCATCCGCTTCCGCAAGGGGCCTCAAGCCTCGGTCGCCTCGCTGCTGAAACCCTTCGAGGAAGAGCTGTCGCACTACGGCATCGCTGAGATGGTGCCGGCAAACGGCGTGTGGACGCAGACCAGCCCGGTCAACTGGAAGTCGGTGCGCGACGTCGACAACGAAGGCTACCACGTCGCCATGGCCCACCCGGCGTTGCAGGACCTCTATGGCGCGAGCTATTACGACGAGCCCTTCGTCAACGGCGTGTCGCGCTCGTTTGCCACCTACAATCCGCATGCCGGCCGCCGCTGGAGCGTGGGGCGCTACATCAATGTCGCGCCCGAGCCGACGCACCTGCCCGAGCGGCTGAGGAAGGCCTGGGTCTATTAC
>JAEWHN010000409.1 GCA_023387775.1 Pseudomonadota bacterium
ACCTGCGCCCAGTTACCGTCGAGCGCGGAGATCAGCTCTCCGTTGGCATGGATCGGCCAGTTCGGCTTTTCCCAAGAAGGACCATTGGCCGCTTTCTCGACAGCCTGCTTGTCATCCTTCAACGCACCGAAGAATGCCTGCCACTCGGCATCGACCGAGTTCGGATCCTTCTCGTAACGGGCCTGCAGCTCCTCGATATAGGACGCGTTCGCCCCATAGAGGAAAGCTGTGTTCAGGAAATTTTCGTTGGCGTCTTGGCGTGCCATGGCAACCTACACATCAAAAAGGTGATTGGCCGCCCCGACACCGGGGCGGCCTATTCTCGTTATTGACCCTTCAGAACCTCGACGAGGGTCTTGCCGAGGCGTGCCGGGGACGGAGACACGCGGATGCCCGCGGCTTCCATGGCGGCGATCTTGTCTTCCGCGCCGCCCTTGCCGCCGGAAATGACGGCACCGGCATGGCCCATCGTGCGTCCGGGAGGGGCGGTGCGGCCCGCGATGAAGCCGGCCATCGGCTTCTTGCGCCCGCGCTTGGCCTCGTTGATCAGGAACTGGGCGGCTTCTTCTTCGGCCGAGCCGCCGATCTCGCCGATCATGATGATCGACTTGGTCTCTTCGTCGGCCAGGAACATCTCGAGCACGTCGATGAATTCCGTGCCCTTGACCGGATCGCCGCCGATGCCCACCGCCGTGGACTGGCCGAGCCCGGCATTCGTGGTCTGGAACACCGCTTCATAGGTAAGCGTGCCGGAGCGCGAAACCACGCCGACCGAACCCTTGCGGAAGATGTTGCCCGGCATGATGCCGATCTTGCACTGGTCGGGCGTCACGATGCCCGGGCAGTTCGGGCCGATCAGACGCGACTTCGACTTTTCGAGCCGCGCCTTGACCTTGACCATGTCGGCCACCGGGATTCCCTCGGTGATGCAGACGATCAGCGGGATCTCGGCCTCGATCGCCTCGATGATCGCGGCGGCCGCGCCTGCCGGCGGCACATAGACCACCGAAGCGTTGGCGCCCGTGCGTTCCCTGCCTTCGGCGACGCTGGAAAAGATCGGCAGCGCTTCGCCCTTGGAACCGGCCCAGGTCTCGCCGCCCTTCTTCGGGTTGATGCCGCCCACCATCTGTGTGCCGTGGTAGGCCAGCGCCTGCTCGGTGTGGAAGGTGCCGGTCTTACCGGTCAGGCCCTGAACCAGGACCTTGGTGTTCTTGTCGATGAGAATGGACATGAGCTCAGTTTCCCTTCACCGCCGCGACGATCTTCTTGGCGGCGTCGTCGAGGTCGTCGGCGGAAATCACGTTCAGCCCGCTCTCGTCGATGATCTTCTTGCCAAGCTCGACATTGGTGCCTTCGAGGCGGACCACCAGCGGAACCTTGAGGCCCACTTCCTTGACCGCCGCGATCACGCCCTCGGCGATGACATCGCACTTCATGATGCCGCCGAAGATGTTGACCAGGATGCCTTCGACCGCCGGGTCGGCGGTGATGATCTTGAACGCCGCGGTGACCTTCTCCTTGGAAGCGCCGCCGCCAACGTCGAGGAAGTTGGCAGGCTCGGCACCGTAGAGCTTGATGATGTCCATGGTGGCCATCGCCAGGCCGGCGCCGTTGACCATGCAGCCGATGTTGCCGTCGAGAGCGACATAGGCGAGGTCGTATTTCGACGCCTCGATTTCCTTCTCGTCCTCTTCGGTGGTGTCGCGCAGCTCGAGAATGTCCGGGTGGCGGAACAGCGCGTTGTTGTCGAACGACACCTTGGCGTCGAGCACGCGCAGCCGGCCGCTGGTCATGACGATCAGCGGGTTGACCTCGAGCAGGCTCATGTCCGTCTCGACGAAGGCCTTGTAGAGGACGGGGAACAGCTTTTCGCCGTCCGCGGCCGCCTCGCCCGAGAGCTGCAGCGCCTCGTTGAGCTTGGCCACGTCGGCGGCGGTGACGCCCGTGTCCGGGTCGATCGCCACGGTGATGATCTTTTCCGGCGTGTCGTGCGCCACCTGCTCGATGTCCATGCCGCCTTCGGTGGAGACCACAAAGGCGACGCGTCCGACGGTGCGGTCGACCAGGATGGAGAGGTAGAGCTCACGCGCGATGTCGGCGCCGTCCTCGATATAGAGGCGGTTGACCTGCTTGCCGGCAGGGCCGGTCTGCTGGGTCACCAGCGTGTTGCCGAGCATTTCCCTGACATTGGCGACCACCTCGTCGATCGACTTGGCCAGCCGCACGCCGCCCTTGGCGTCGGGCGAGAGTTCCTTGAACTTGCCCTTGCCGCGACCGCCGGCATGGATCTGGCTCTTCACCACATAGAGCGGTCCGGGCAGCCTCCTGGCTGCGGCTTCCGCCTCGTCGGCGCTGAAGATGGCGACGCCATCGGCCACCGGCGCGCCGAATTGCTTCAGCAGCGCCTTGGCTTGATATTCATGAATGTTCATCGGCCAGCCCTTACTTATTGCCGAGGTTCGGAGCGATCGACACGCAGGCTTCGCAGAGCCCCTTCACCGCATCGACGGACTTCTCGAACATCTTCTGCTCGTCCTTGTTGAAGTCGAGCTCGATGATGCGCTCGACGCCGTTGGCGCCGATCACCACCGGCACGCCGACATACATGTCCTTGATGCCGTACTGGCCGCCGAGATAGGCCGCGCAGGGCAGGACGCGCTTCTTGTCCTTGAGATAGCTTTCGGCCATGGCGATGGCCGAGGCGGCCGGGGCATAGAAGGCCGAGCCGGTCTTGAGCAGGCTGACGATCTCGCCGCCGCCCTTGCGGGTGCGCTCGACGATGGCGTCCAGCTTTTCCTGGCTGGTCCAGCCCATCTTGACGAGGTCCGGCAGCGGGATGCCGGCGACGGTGGAGTAGCGCACCATGGGCACCATGTCGTCGCCGTGGCCGCCAAGCGTCATGGCCGAAACGTCCTCGACCGAGACCTTGAACTCGTCGGCCAGGAAGTAGCGGAAGCGGGCGCTGTCGAGCACGCCGGCCATGCCGACGACGTGGCTCTTCGGCAGCCCCGAGAACTTCTGCAGCGCCCAGACCATGGCGTCCAGCGGGTTGGTGATGCAGATGACGAAAGCGTTGGGAGCGTATTTCTTGATGCCGGCGCCAACCTGCTCCATGACCTTCAGGTTGATACCCAACAGGTCATCGCGGCTCATGCCGGGCTTGCGCGGCACGCCAGCGGTGACGATGCAGACGTCCGCGCCCTCGATGCCGGCATAGTCGTTGACGCCGACATAGCTCGCGTCGAAGCCGTCGACAGGCGACGATTCAGCAATGTCCAATCCTTTGCCCTGCGGGATGCCTTCCGCAATGTCGAACAGAACGACGTCGCCAAGTTCCTTGAGACCGATCATGTGGGCGAGCGTGCCGCCGATCATGCCGGAACCGATGAGGGCTATCTTGTTGCGTGCCATGTGAGGATGTTTTCCCTTTGCTGTGTCCGGTCGCATGGTGGCGCCGGAAATGAGCGCTTAGGCCAGATTGAACAGGGGTATGTAGCCAGAAGTCCGCAGGCTGAAATAGCCTCACGGCCGCAGAAATTCAACCGATTATTTCGACGTCAATTATTTCAATCGGTTAGAAACTTTGGGATTTACGTAAACGTCAAAATTTATCGTGAAAAATGTCTTACACCGACGCAGTTTTGCCCGCTTCTTCTGCATGCGCAGGCTTCGCCCCGTGGCGGGCCGCCCAGCCATCCAGCCAGTCGCCGCTCTGCATCTCCATCAGCCGCGAAACGGTGCGGTCGAATTCGAAGGCCTCGGTGCCCCGCTTGCCCGCGTAAAGGTGCTGGGGCGGCGCTTCGGCGCTGAGGACCAGGCGCACCTGCTGGTCGTAGAGCGTGTCTATGAGCAGGATGAAACGCTTGGCCTCGTTGCGCTTGCCTTCGGCCAGCACCGGGACGTGGTCGATGAACACCGTGGAATAGTGGGCGGCAATGGCGAGAAAGTCGCGCGCGCCATGCGGGTGCTCGCAAAGGTCGGCAAAGGTGAAGCGCGCCGCATCCTCGCTCGCCAGCGGCACGGGGACATGCCGCCCCTTGACCGTCAGCGTAGCTGGCGCGACCGCCTGCCCCTTCGTCACCTTTTGCCAGGCCTCGTCCATCTGCCTGTCGGCTGCGAGCCCGGCGGGCGTGAGATAGACCGGCATGCGGTTCAGCTTTTCCAGGCGATAGTCCCTGTCGGCATCGAGGTCCAGCACCTGCACGTGCCGCTTCAGCACATCGATGAACGGCAGGAACAGGCCCCGGTTGAGCCCGTCGCGATAGAGATCGTCGGGAGCGACGTTGGAGGTCGCCACGAGCACCACGCCGTTGGCGAACAGCGCCGAGAACAGCCGCGACAGGATCATCGCATCGGCAATGTCGGTGACGGTGAACTCGTCGAAGCACAGCACCCAGGCTTCTTCGGCCAGTGCGGCAGCCACGGGCGGTATCGGGTCGTCCTGCTTGGTTTCGCCGTTCTTGCGCGCCAGCCGCTGCTTCTGGATGCGATCCTGCACCTCGGCCATGAAGTCGTTGAAGTGCATGCGGCGCTTGCGACGGACCGGAACCAGCTCGAAGAACATGTCCATCAGCATGGTCTTGCCGCGACCGACATGACCATGGATGTAGAGCCCCTCGACATGCGCGTGGCGGTCGCGCTTCTTGCCGAACAGCCAGCCGAGCGCGCTCGATTTTTTAGCCAGCCGCTTCGCGCAGAGCTCGTCTATCAGCTGGTCCAGCGCGGCAACGATCTCTTCCTGGGCGGGATCGCGGGCAATCGCGCGGGTCTCCACCAGGTGGTCATAACGCTGCCTGACGGTGGCACGCGTCTGTATGCCGTCACGCAGATGCATCAGTCTTGTCTCGGAAGGCCAGGCGCCTCGACAACCCCATCGAAGCGCAAACACAGCGGTTCGTCACGCTTTATCTGCTCAGCGAGATCGGAATCCCGGTTTCGGTTTGGCCGTCGAACCTTTCGGCACCGGACGAATAGAGCCTGGCCAGCGTGCTGCCGTTCTCGTCGTAGAGCGTGAGCTGCTTGCCGGAGACGCTCCACGACTTGACGCTGTCGATGGGCGCGGGGCAGCGCAGCGGCCCGGCGCGATAGCCCTGGCCGAACTTGGTCTGCGGGGTGGCCACGCGGCAGCTCTGGCCCGCAACGGTGGCGTTCCAGACACCGGCAACGCTGCCGGCGGTCAGTTCCGGCGCATTTGCGGAGGTCTCGGCCGCCGGCGGCAGGCCGGCCATCTGGGTGTCAGCCCCGGGCGCCGGGGGGAATTGCGAGGGGTCGACAGCTCCTGGCGCAGCCGGCGGCGGAAGTGCGCCGCTCGTCACCTGGCCCGACGGCGCAGCGGCAAGCGGAGCCGGCTGCTGCCCTTCCCAGGGAGCCATGCGCGAACTCTGACACCCGCTCACCGCCAATGCCGCCAGCGATACTGCCAAAAGGCCCGTCCTCGAAAAAATCATGCCTAAACCTCCGGGGGAAACGGCCGCGCCGTGCATTATCAGTCGCCCCACACACAGTATGATGTTGGCGATATTTCAACCGCATATGGTTAAAATACGGTTTGCGGGAGAGATTGTTGCAGAAATGCCGCAGCAGCGGGGTCTCGGCCCCTATCCGCCGATCCGCGCACTTGGCACGAAGATATATCCGCAAGGCCCCACCAGATGGCACTCGCGGAGCCCGTGGGGCATGTCCATGGCTCCTGAGAGCACGATGTGGTCGTGCTGGCGCGCCAAGGCTTCCGCTCGATTGCAAATTCGC
Organism: Pseudomonadota bacterium; assembly: GCA_023387775.1. Taxonomy (GTDB): domain Bacteria; phylum Pseudomonadota; class Alphaproteobacteria; order Rhizobiales; family Rhizobiaceae; genus Pseudaminobacter. The sequence continues at coordinate 5,749 of JAEWHN010000409.1, forward strand.
GCTCCAGTCGTTGGCCTTTCCGCCGGCAAATGCTTGCGCCAGCGCCCGCCATCCTTATCTTTGGCAGCGAAAACGGGCGCAGTGCCCGCGCGAATGGCGATCGATCCAGACGATGGCGAAAAAGCAGAAAGCCGCCAATCCTTACTACCAGGGCCCCGCGAGCGACCATTTCGACGGCCGCTGCTTCTTCAATCCCGGCGGCAAGGCGCCAGCCAGCTATTCGGCCCTGCTGAAATGGCAGCTTGGCACACCCCGCCCCAAATGGCCGACCAGGTGGCCGAGCCCCTTCCCGCTGGCAAGGCCCGCGCCGCGAATTGATGGCGGCGGCCTGCGCGTGACCATGGTTGGCCACGCCTCGCTGCTGATTCAGACGGCAGGTCTCAACATACTCACCGACCCGGTGTGGTCGGCGCGGGTGTCGCCGCTGCGCTTTGCCGGGCCGAAGCGCGTCAGCCAACCTGGCATAGCTTTTGCCGACCTGCCGCCGATCGACATCGTGCTGGTCAGCCACAATCATTATGACCATCTCGACCTGGCCACCCTGAAGCGCCTGCATTCCGCGCACGATCCGCTGGTCATCACCCCGCTCGGCAACGATGCGATCATCCGCCGCCGCGTGCCGGAGGCTCGGGTCGCAACCGGCGACTGGGGCGACAGGTTCGAGCTGGACGGCGCGGCCATCCACGTGGAGCCGGCCCACCACTGGTCAGCGCGTGGAACGAAGGACCGGCGCATGGCGCTGTGGTCCGGCTTCGTCGTCGAGACCGCGGCTGGCAAGATCTATTTCGCCGGCGACACCGGCTTTCACGACGGCGCGCACTACCGGCGAATAGCCGAAAAGCACGGCAGGCTGCGCCTGGCCATCCTGCCGATCGGCGCCTATGAGCCGCGCTGGTTCATGGCGCCGCACCACCAGAACCCCGACGAGGCGGTGCGTGCCATGTTGCTATGCAACGCCGCCTTCGCCGCCGGCTGCCACTGGGGCACGTTCCACCTGACCAACGAACCGATCGAGGAGCCCCGCGCGAGACTGCAGGAAGCGCTGGAGACCCATGACATCGCCGGCGAGACCTTTCGCGCCATGCTGGCTGGCGAGGTGTGGGACATACCTACGGCTGATTGAAGGGCGCATCCGGCAGGGAACGGAGTTGCAGGGTCTGCATTTCTGGATGGCAACGCACTTTTCAAAGGGAGCTTCCATCATGCCGGACACCGCCACTGCCAAAAGCCGCCGCAAAGCCCCGCTCACCACGCCCACCAGCCTGGGCGACAATGCCCGCCGCGACATTACCGGTGCGCTCAACGCGCTCCTGGCCGACGTCTTTGTCCTCTACCTGAAGACCAAGAATTTCCACTGGCATGTCAGCGGGCCTCATTTCCGCGACTATCACCTGCTGCTGGACGAGCAGTCGGAGCAGATTTTCGAAATGACCGACGAACTGGCCGAGCGCGCCCGCAAGCTGGGCGGTACAACGCTGCGCTCGATCGGCCATATTGCTCGCCTGCAGCGCATCGAGGACAACGACGCGGACTTCGTGTCGCCGCAGGACATGCTGGGCGAACTGCGCGAGGACAACGAGGCATTGATCGCCAGCATGCGCAGCGCCCACGATCTTTGCAGCGAGGAGAACGACGTCGCCACCACCAGCCTGCTGGAAACCTTCATCGATGAGGCCGAGCGCCGCGCCTGGTTCCTGTTCGAGGCGAGCCGCAAGGCATAGGCCGGCCAGGGCCAGGTCGCGGCCTCGCAAAGCCCTTCTGCACTGGTAATCCGCCGTGGTTTCCGCCATATAGGCCGCAATGGAAAGCGCAGCACCCTTCGCCAAGATGAACGGACTCGGCAACGAAATCATCGTTGCCGACATGCGCGGCCGTGCCGACCGTGTGACGCCGGCGGCGGCCATCGCCCTCAACGCCGACCCGGCGACCAGGTTCGACCAGATCATGGCCATTCACGACCCGCGCACGCCTGGCACCATGAATTACATCGAGATCGTCAATTCCGACGGCAGCCGGGCACAGGCCTGCGGCAATGGCACAAGGTGCGTGGTGCAGGCACTGGCCGCCGAGACCGGGCAGAAGGTCTTCACCTTCGAGACCGTGGCGGGCATCCTGAATGCCGAGGAACATGAAGACGGGCTGATCTCGGTCGACATGGGCAAGCCGCGCTTCGGCTGGCAGGACATTCCGCTTGCCGAGGAATTCCGCGACACCCGCATGATCGAGCTGCAGATCGGGCCTATCGATGAGCCGGTGCTGCACTCTCCGTCGGTTGCCTCGATGGGGAACCCGCACGCAATATTCTGGGTCGATGGCGACGTCTGGTCATATGAGCTGGAACGCTTCGGTCCCTTGCTGGAAAACCACCCGATCTTTCCCGAGCGCGCCAACATCTCGATCGCCCAGGTCACTGCCCGCGACGCGATTTCGCTGCGCACCTGGGAGCGCGGCGCCGGCCTGACGCGCGCCTGCGGTTCGGCCGCCTGTGCGGCTGCCGTCTGCGCCGCGCGCACGCGGCGCACCGACCGCAAGGTCACCGTCACCGTTCCCGGCGGCCCGCTGGTGATCGAATGGCGCGAGGACGACCACGTCGTCATGACCGGCCCGGCCGAGTGGGAATTCTCTGGCACCTTCGACCCCGCCACCGGCGCGTGGCGGCGCGACCAGCAGGACGTCGCCTGATGGCTGTAGACATCGTCACCTTCGGCTGCCGGCTCAACACCTATGAGTCGGAAGTGATGCGCCGCGAGGCGGAAGCCGCAGGGCTGGGCGCGCTCAAGAACGGCGCCGTCATCTTCAACACCTGCGCCGTCACGGCGGAAGCCGTGCGCCAGGCCAAGCAGTCGATCCGCAAGGCCCGGCGCGAAAACCCGGATGCACGCATCATCGTCACCGGCTGCGCCGCCCAGACCGATCCGGACGCCTTCGCCGCCATGGGCGAGGTCGACCTCGTGCTCGGCAATGAGGAGAAGCTGAAGGCGCACAACTATCGCGCCCTGCCCGATTTCGGCGTCAACGACACCGAGAAGGCGCGCGTCAACAACATCTTTTCCGTGCGCGAAACGGCCGGCCATATGGTCGACGCCATCGAGGGCCGCGCGCGCGCCTTCGTGCAGGTGCAGAACGGCTGCGACCATCGCTGCACCTTCTGCATCATCCCCTACGGCCGCGGCAATTCACGCTCGGTGCCGATGGGCGCAGTGGTGGATCAGGTCAAGCGGCTGACCGGCAACGGCTATGCAGAAGTGGTGCTGACCGGCGTCGACATGACGAGCTACGGCGCTGACCTTCCGGGCGCGCCAAAACTCGGCAAGCTGGTGAAGGCGATCCTGCGCCAGGTGCCCGAGGTGCAGCGGCTGCGGCTGTCTTCCATTGATTCCATCGAGGCGGACGACGAGCTTCTGGACGCGATCGCCACCGAGAAGCGGCTGATGCCGCATCTGCACCTGTCGCTGCAGGCGGGCGATGACATGATCCTGAAGCGCATGAAGCGGCGCCATCTGCGCGACGATTCCATCCGCTTCTGCGAGGAGGTGCGGCGGCTGCGCCCGGACATCGTCTTCGGCGCTGACATGATCGCCGGCTTCCCGACCGAGACCGAGGCGATGTTCGAGAATTCGCTGAAGATCGTCGAGGAATGCGGACTGACGCATCTGCACGTCTTCCCGTTTTCCCCGCGCGAAGGCACGCCGGCCGCGCGCATGCCGCAGGTCGACGGCCGCGCCATCAAGGAGCGCGCCGCAAGGCTGCGCGCCGCCGGCGAGGCGGCCTATCAGCGGCATCTGCAAAAGCTTGTCGGCAGCGCCCAGTCGATCCTGATCGAACGCGACGGGCTCGGCCGCACCGAAGGGTTCACGCTGGCGGCGATCGATGGCGGAGCGCCCGGCAGCATCCTCGCCGCCACAATTACCGGCCATGACGGCGCCCGGCTGATCGCCGCGCCCGCCGCAATGGCCGCGGCCTGAAGAAGACACGACATGGCATTCGGCTTCATCAAGAAAGTCTTTTCCTTCGGCAAGAAGCCGGGCGAGGAAGCTGCGCCGGAGGCGGAAGCTGCGATAGCACAAGTGCTGGAGCAGACGACGCGCGAAGCCGAGGCGCCGGTTGTCGCCGAAGGCTCGCCACAAGTTGAAAGAACTCCCTCTGGTCCTTCGGACCATCTCCCCCTCGAGGGGGCAGAAGAGCCGGTGCCTGGACCGCAGGAGCCCGCGCCGACCCCGCAGCCGGACGAGCCGGCTCCCGCCCCCACACCTGCCGAACCCGAGCCGGCGCCGGTCGTGCCGGAGCCCGCCCCGGCCGAAATTCCCGAACCGCCCCAGGAGGTGCCGACGCAACCGGCAGAACAGCCCGGGACATCGCCCGTCGAGATTCCCGGATCGGTGTTGCTGCAGCCCGAGCCGGTTTCCAGATTCGTCGAGGTTCCTGCCGAGCCTTTGACGCCGCCGCAGGAACCGACTGGGGAACTGCCATCTGCCGAGATATTGCCACCACTGCGCCAGCCGTCGCCGGTGGAGATCGATCCGCTGCGCGACGAGGTCGCCCCTGAGATCGCGGCGATCGAACCTCCTGTGCCGCCGGTCGAAGCCGTGCAGCCGCATGCGGCCGCAGCTGTTGCCGAAGCGCCCAAATCCCCGGATTCCAGCGGTGCCGCTCTCGCCGCCGGCAAGGTCACCGTTGCCAGGAAGGTCGAAGAAAAGGCACAGCCGGCCGCGCCCGCAGCGCCCGAGCCGAGGTCCAGCTGGTTCCAGCGGCTCAGGCAGGGGCTGTCGCGCTCCTCGAAGGAGCTTTCCAGCAGCATCGCCGGCGTCTTCACCAAGCGCAAGCTGGACGAGGACACGCTGGAGGAGCTGGAGGAGGTGCTGATCCGCGCCGACCTTGGCATGGAAACGGCGATCCGCATCACCGATGCGCTGTCGTCCAGCCGCTACGGCAAGGACGTCTCCGACACCGAGGTGCGCACCATCATGGCCGAGCAGGTCGAGAAGGTGCTGACGCCGGTCGCCATGCCGCTGGAGTTGGACCTGTCGCACAAGCCGCATGTCGTCCTGGTGGTGGGCGTCAACGGCACCGGCAAGACCACCACCATCGGCAAGCTCGCCGCCAAGCTGACCGAAGGCGGCCTCTCGGTCATGCTGGCCGCCGGCGACACTTTTCGCGCGGCGGCGATCGAACAGCTGAAGATCTGGGGCGAGCGCACAGGCTCGCCGGTTGTTTCCTCCAAGCTCGGCGCCGATGCGGCCGGCCTCGCCTACGACGCCTTCGAGAAGGCCAAGGCGGCAGGCTCAGACGTGCTGATCATCGACACCGCCGGCCGGCTCCAGAACAAGGCCGAGCTGATGGCGGAGCTGGAGAAGATCGTGCGCGTGCTCGGCAAGCTCGATCCGGAAGCCCCGCACACCGTGCTGCAGACGGTCGACGCCACCACCGGCCAGAACGCGCTGAACCAGGTCGAGATCTTCCGCAACATTGCCGGCGTCAACGGGCTGGTGATGACGAAGCTCGACGGCACGGCGCGCGGCGGCATTCTGGTCGCCATCGCCGCCAAGCACCGCCTGCCCGTCTATTTCATCGGCGTCGGCGAACAGGTCGACGACCTCGAACCATTTTCCGCAGGCGATTTCGCAAAAGCGATCGCTGGAGTAGCCTAGACCGGACCCCCGCCGGGGATCTGAAAGGAAACCATGACCGAACCCGTCTTCGAACGCGACCCGTCCGACCCGAAGAAGAAGGAAGTCAACCCGCTGCTGAAGCTCGCACTCGAGCTCGGGCCGCTGCTGGTGTTCTTCTTCGCCAATGCGCGCGGCGCCTGGCTGGTGGAAAAATTTCCGGTGCTCGGCGATTTCGGCGGCCCGATCTTCGTTGCCACCGGCCTGTTCATGATCGCCACTGCCCTGGCGCTCGCCGTGTCCTGGGCGCTGATGCGCACCTTGCCAATCATGCCGCTGGTGTCGGGCATCGTCGTCTTCGTCTTCGGTGCGCTGACGCTTTGGCTGCAGGATGACATCTTCATCAAGATGAAGCCCACAATCGTCAACACGCTGTTCGGCGTCACGCTTCTGGGCGGGCTGCTGTTCGGCAAGTCGCTGCTGGGCTACATTTTCGACAGCGCCTTCCGCCTCGACGAGGAAGGCTGGAGGCTGCTTACCCTGCGCTGGGGCTTCTTCTTCCTGTTCCTGGCGGTTGCCAACGAGGTGGTGTGGCGGAACTTTTCGACCGACGCCTGGGTGGCCTTCAAGGTCTGGGGCATCATGCCCATCACCCTGATTTTCACCTTCAGCCAGATGCCGCTGATCATGCGGCATTCGCTGGACGAGCAGTTCAAGAAGTAGACCGACACTCTCAGCAGTTTTGCCAAAGCGCGCCCGCGGCTAACCTCGTGGGCGCGCTTTTTGTTTGCTCGTTAACCGGAGTTGCAAGCGGCGCAATGCTGCGTTGCAGCAACGCTTGTTGCAATGCAGCATGATCGCGACGATCATCGTTCCCAAGAGAGAGGAGCCGAACCGCCGCCGGAAAGCGGCGGCCCAGAAGGAGAACCCGCCATGATCTTTTCAAATGTCATCGCCCAGGCCAAGGACCGCATCGCCAGGCGCCGCCGCTACAACGCGCTTGTTGCCGAGATCCAGAGCCTGACCCCGCGCGACCTCTCCGACATGAACGGCAACCGCAGCGAGATGCTCTATCAGGCCTATCGCGAAATCTACGGCTGAGGCGAGGGTAGGCCGAATAAAGGCCACCCCGCGGAAAGGCCGGTCAGGATGTAGGCGCGGCCAAGGCCTTTTCGATTTCGGGCATCAGCAGCCGCTGGACCGATTGCGGCGTGACCGGCCCGACATGCTTGAACAGAACCTTGCCGTCGCGGCCGATGACGAAGGTTTCAGGCACGCCGTAGACGCCCCAGTCGATTGCCGCACGGCCCGCCGCATCGACGCCCACGGCCTTGTAGGGGTTGCCGAGATCGCCGAGGAAACGGCGCGCATTGTCGGGCTTGTCCTTGTAGTTCAGCCCGACGACGTCGAAGCGGTTGTCCTGCGACAGCGCCATCAGCACAGGGTGCTCTTCGCGGCAGGGCGCGCACCAGGAAGCGAAGACGTTTACCAGCGTGACCTTGCCGACGAAGGCCGAGGTGTCGAGGCCCGGCAGCGAAATGCCTTCCAGCGGGGGCAGTTTGGTTTCAGGGGCCGTGTGGCCGATCAGCGCCGAAGGCACCGCGGAGATATCCCGGCCGGAAAGAAGCTGGCTCAGGAACACACCCGCCAATCCGAGAAACACCAGCAGCGGCAGCAGCACCAGCAGCCGTCGGCGCGGCTTTGCCTGTTCGCCTTGGGCGCTCATTTCGACGCTCCCTTGCGGTCGGAGCGGCGGCGGGCGCCGCTCGCCTCCAGTTCGGCCATCTCGCGGCGCCGGGCTCGCTGGTCGGCAAGAATCCACGCCACCAGCCCGACGATCGCCAGCGCCGAAATGCCATAGGCAGCCGTGACATAAAGCGCATGGGCGCTCATCGAGGCCTCCTGCCGCGCAGCAATGCGCGGCATCCACCGCGCTCTGCGCTATGAGAACATGCTTTGCTCATGGCCGTTACATAGCCGCGACGATGCGGCTCCGCAATCGAATCACCTGCGACGAATTCGAGGGGACCCGATCGTGATCTCCCTCAGTCCGAGCTTGATCGCAGGGCAAGCGCCGCGGCCGCCGGGCCGATGACGGCCAGAAAAAGGGTCAGCGCGCACAGGATGAGAAAAGGCTGCAGGAAAGGGTTCGGGTGGTTCACCGCGCCATAGCTCGCCGAGACGCCGAAGATCAGCACCGGGATCACCAGCGGCAGCACCAGCACGGAAACCAGCAGGCCGCCGCGCGGCAGCGCCACCGCGACGGCAGCGCCCGCCGCGCCGATGAAGGTGATGGCCGGCGTGCCGACCAGCAGCGTCAGCGCGGCGGCCCCGATGCCCAGCGGCTCCATGTTCATGAACAGGCCGAGCAGGGGAGCTGCCACCACCAGCGGCAGCACGCTTGCCGTCCAATGCGCCAGGCATTTGACGAACACCGTGAAGGCCAGCAGATGCCGGTCGTGGTTGAGCAGCAGGAGGTCGAGCGAGCCGTCCTCGCGGTCGGCCTGGAACAGCCGGTCGAGCCCAAGCAGCGAGGCCAGCAGCGCGCCGATCCACAGTATCGCCGGGCCTATGCGCGCCAGCAGGCTGAGATCCGGACCGACGCCGAAGGGAATGGTGGCGATGACAGCGAGGAAGAACAGCACGCCGGTCAGCGCACCGCCGCCGGCGCGGATGCCGAGCCTGACATCACGGAGGTAGAGCGCGAACATCAGCGTCCCCCCATCCTGAGTTCCTGCACGCCTTCCAGCCCGAGCGGCAGGTGAGTCGCGGCCATGATGATCCCGCCTCCAAGAAGATGCGTGCGCATCAGTCCGGAAAATTGTGCCTCCGAACGCTTGTCCAGCCCCGAGGTCGGCTCGTCGAGTAACCACACCGGGCGGTGGCTGACCAGAAGCTTGGCGATGGAAACGCGCCGTCTCTGCCCGGTCGAGAGATAGCCGAAGGGCAGGTGGCCGATCGTTTCCAGCTCCACCATCTCCAATGCCTCGATGACGGACAGATGCGGCCGGCCGAAAAACGCCTGCCAGAAGGCGAGGTTTTCGGACACCGAAAGCGCCGTCTTCATCGCGTTCTCGGGCCCGAGATAGTGGCACGCAGACGAAACGGACGGGAACTCCTCGCCGCCGTCCTCGAGCGCCAAATGCCCCGCGGCGAGCGGCAGAAGCCCGGCCACGATGCGCAGCAGCGTCGACTTGCCAGCGCCGTTCGGGCCGGTGACGACGAGGCCCTCGCCCTCGCCCAGCGTGAAGCCGAGGCCGGAAAAGACCGCTTCGCCGCCGCGCCGCCCCTCGATATTTTCGGCGATCAGCCGCATCGGTTCCTCGTGCTTCCTGATGGCCCCCGCGGCCGATGTGCATTGCAGCAAATTTGCCTTTATCGCTCTAGAACTATTCTAGAAAATTCTCTATATGCCAGCCAACCATGCCAGCGGTCGGCGTGGTATTAGAATTAGCGCCGAGCCAGCTGACCTGCCGCCTTCAAACGGCCGGGACGCTCGGGAGCGGACAGCGGAAATGGCCGTACCCGCACCTTTGCGCGTGATTTGCATGCCACAGGAGTCCGTTCCCGCTCAGGCAGAACGACCAGGATGGGATCGCAAATGTCCAAATCTCTCGACAGCTTCAATTGCCGCAGGACGCTTCAGGCGGGCGGGGCGGAATATGTCTATTACAGCCTGCCCGAGGCCGAAAAGAACGGCCTGACCGGCATTTCCAAGCTTCCCTATTCGATGAAGGTGCTGCTGGAGAACCTTCTTCGCAACGAGGACGGCCGATCCGTCACCAAGGAAAGCATCCAGGCGGTTGCCAGCTGGCTGACCGACAAGGGCACCGCAGGCGTGGAGATCGCCTATCGCCCGGCCCGCGTGCTGATGCAGGACTTCACCGGCGTTCCGGCCGTGGTCGACCTTGCCGCCATGCGCGACGGCATCAAGAACCTCGGCGGCGACCCCGAGAAGATCAACCCGCTGGTGCCGGTCGATCTGGTTATCGACCACTCCGTCATCGTCGACGAATTCGGCACGCCGCGCGCCTTTGCCCGCAACGTCGAGCTCGAATATGAGCGCAACGAAGAGCGCTACAAGTTCCTCAAGTGGGGCCAGCAGGCGTTCCGCAACTTCCGCGTGGTGCCGCCCGGCACCGGCATCTGCCACCAGGTGAACCTCGAATATCTCGCCCAGACCGTGTGGACCAACACCGAGGACGGCGTGACGACGGCCTATCCGGACACCTGCGTGGGCACTGATTCGCACACCACCATGGTCAACGGTCTCGGCGTCCTTGGCTGGGGCGTGGGCGGCATCGAGGCTGAAGCCGCCATGCTCGGCCAGCCGGTTTCCATGCTGCTGCCCGAGGTGATCGGCTTCCGCCTCACCGGCAAGCTCAAGGAAGGCGTCACCGCCACCGACCTGGTGCTCACCGTCACCCAGATGCTGCGCAAGAAGGGCGTGGTGGGCAAGTTCGTCGAGTTCTTCGGCCCCGGCCTGTCCAACATGACGCTGGCCGACCGCGCAACGATCGGCAACATGGCCCCCGAATATGGCGCGACCTGCGGCTTCTTCCCTGTCGATTCGGAGACCGTGCGCTATCTCACCATGTCCGGCCGCGCCGAAGACCGCATTGCGCTGGTTGAGGAATTCAGCAAGGCGCAGGGCATGTGGCGCACGGCCGATTCGGCCGATCCGGTCTTCACCGATACGCTCGAGCTCGACCTCGGCGAGGTGGTGCCCTCCATGGCCGGCCCCAAGCGCCCCGAAGGCCGCGCAGCACTCGAAACCATCCCCGCCGGCTTCACCATGGCGATGGAGACCGAGTACAAGAAGACGTCCGAGATCGCCAAGCGCTATGCAGTGGAAGGCACCGACCACGATCTCGGCCACGGCGACGTGGTGATTGCAGCGATCACGTCGTGCACCAACACCTCGAACCCGAGCGTGCTGATCGGCGCGGGTCTTCTCGCCCGCAACGCCAACCGCCTCGGCCTCAAGCAGCAGCCGTGGGTCAAGACCTCGCTCGCTCCCGGATCGCAGGTCGTTGCCGAATATCTGGAAAAGTCGGGCCTGCAGAAGGAACTCGACCAGATCGGCTTCAACCTCGTCGGCTTCGGCTGCACCACCTGCATCGGCAACTCCGGCCCGCTGCCGGCGCCGATCTCCAAGACCATCAACGACAAGGGCCTGATCGCGGCCGCCGTGCTTTCCGGCAATCGCAACTTCGAAGGCCGCGTCTCGCCCGACGTCCAGGCCAACTACCTTGCCTCGCCGCCGCTGGTGGTCGCCTATGCGCTCGCCGGAACCGTGACCAAGGATCTCACCACCGAGCCGATCGGCGAGGACAAGGACGGAAACCCGGTGTTCCTGAAGGACATCTGGCCTTCGACCCAGGAGATCGAGGAGTTCATCGCCAAGAACGTCACGCGTGAGCTGTTTGCCCGCAAATATGCAGACGTGTTCAAGGGCGACGAGAACTGGCAGAAGGTGCAGGCGCCCTCCGGCCAGACCTACACCTGGGACGACGCCTCGACCTATGTGCAGAACCCGCCCTATTTCGCGGGCATGGGGCTGAAGCCCGGTGCGATCAGCGACATCAAGGGTGCCCGCGTGCTCGGCCTGTTCGGCGACAAGATCACCACCGACCACATCTCTCCGGCCGGTTCGATCAAGGCGGCCTCGCCGGCGGGCAAGTACCTCACCGACAACGGCGTGGCCGTTGCCGACTTCAACCAGTACGGCACGCGTCGCGGCAACCATGAAGTGATGATGCGCGGAACCTTCGCCAACATCCGCATCCGCAACCACATGCTGGGCGAGAACGGGCGCGAAGGCGGCTACACCATCCACTATCCGTCCAAGGAAGAGATGCCGATCTACGACGCTGCCATGCAGTATCGCCAGGAAGGCGTGCCGCTGGTCATCTTCGCCGGCATCGAATACGGCAACGGCTCCTCGCGCGACTGGGCGGCCAAGGGCACCAACCTGCTCGGCGTGCGCGCGGTGATCGCCCAGTCATTCGAGCGCATCCACCGCTCGAACCTGGTCGGCATGGGCGTCATCCCCTTCGTGTTCGAGGAAGGCACCTCCTGGGCCACCCTCGGCCTCAAGGGCGACGAGACCGTGACGATCGATGGCCTGGAGAACATCCGCCCTCGCCAGAAGATGATCGCCAAGGTCACCTTCGCGGATGGCACGGTGAAGGATGTGCCGATCCTGTGCCGCATCGATACGGTCGACGAGCTCGACTACTTCAAGAACGGCGGCATCCTGCAGTACGT
>JAEWHN010000008.1 GCA_023387775.1 Pseudomonadota bacterium
TGGAAGATGTGACCGACTTCGATGCCGCGCGCCGAAAGCTGGTCGCCCGCGGGCACCGCGCTCCAGGCCTCCTCGTCGTGCATCTCGTCCGTGGCCGCGTAGGGCGTGGTCCACTCCTTGACGATACCGGCGATTTGCGCGTCGTTGGAGAAATCGGTGTTCTCGCCCGGAACCGGCAGGCTCAGGAACTCGCGCGCGCAATAGACCTGGCTCTCGCCGGTCTCGGCCAGGATGATGAATTCGTGGCTGAGGTCGCCGCCGATGGGACCGGTGTCGGCGCGCATCGGGATGGCCTGCAGGCCCATGCGCGTGAAGGTGCGCAGATAGGACACGAACATGCGGTTGTAGGCAGCCTTGGCGCCTTCATAATCGAGGTCGAAGGAATAGGCGTCCTTCATCAGGAACTCGCGGGAGCGCATCACGCCGAAGCGCGGGCGCCGCTCGTCGCGGAACTTCCACTGGATGTGGTAGAGGTTGAGCGGTAGGTCCTTGTAGGTCTTGACGTAGGAGCGGAAGATCTCCGTCACCATCTCCTCGTTGGTCGGGCCGAACAGCATGTCGCGCTTGTTGCGGTCCTTGATGCGCAGCATCTCGTCGCCGTAGTCGTCATAGCGGCCGCTTTCGCGCCACAGGTCGGCCGACTGGATCGTCGGCATCAGGATCTCCAGCGCGCCCGCGCGGTTCTGTTCCTCGCGGATGATCTGGCAAACCTTGTCGAGAACGCGCTTGCCCAGCGGCAGCCATGAGAAGCTTCCCGCCGCCTGCTGGCGGATCATGCCGGCGCGCAGCATCAGGCGATGCGAGATGATCTCGGCCTCGCGCGGGTTCTCTTTCAGGATGGGCAGGAAGTAGCGCGATAGACGCATGTGGAAATCCGTCAAAGAAGAAAGAGGAACCGGGACCGGAATCGGCACCGGCGCAGAGTTGCCTGCTCGCGCTTCATAGCCATTTCAAGGCGCGATGGGAACCCAAGCCAGCTTTTCCTGCCACTGCGCGCTTGCCGGCATGCTGCCCCTGCCCGGCCATGCGAACCACCGAAGCTGCCGGAGCCAAGCCGCACGCGGCTTTTGTGCAGTGCAGCACATCTCCCGGGCTTGAGACGCAAAATTGTTAGTGACAATTCATCGCAGCTTGGTCTAGTGTGCTCAGATAATCGAGAGAGCGAAGCAAAATCTGCTCTCCTACGCGGTCAAAGTCTTGGGAGGATGCGATCTAGGCGCGATAATACGCAGCCGCCGGTAACGGAAAGCAGATCGGACGCGTTCAATTGCAAGGCCTTGTGCCTTGCATTTTTTTTGCGAAATCAACAACATAGCTCTTTTTCCTCCCGCTCGTCCGAATGCGAAGGGCAAGCGCCATCGGAATTTTCTATATTCCATTTTATACTAAATCACTAGACTAAATATCGTGGTCAGTGGAGTAGTTCAGTATATCTTTTTGGAAAGATATTCGTCCTGCCCGGCATCCCCTCGCACGACAGCGCCTGCCTTTCCACAAGCGGCGCAGGCATGAAATCGCTTCTCGCAATGCATGTGGTCGCCACGCCTGAGAAGTAGCGGCAGGAAGCGCGATCGGAATACCCTGGAAAAACTGGAAAATCGGCTGGTACGCGCGCCGCGCTGGTGATGCCCAGCGCCGGCGTGCAGCCCTCGTCAGCCCAAGTTCCCTGTCACACCTCGTCAGCGGCGGAAACTCGTCCCGCTGCCCATGGGCAAGTTGGCCGGTCAGTCCAGTGGCGGGAGAAAATTCGGGAAGTCGTCGAAGCCGAACCCGAGCACCTTGGTCAAGTAATAGAACAGACCACAGATGATGACCGAAATGATCGTCGTCAGGATCACGGCGCGCAGCATATGGGGGCCGCGGGGCGCGCTGGCCTCGGTGCCGAGCGTGACGGCCCGGTCGTCGTCCTGCGTCTTCAGGCCGACCGGGAGTGCTGCGAACAGCACCGTCCACCAGATGATGAAGAAGACTGCGGCTGCCGAAATCCAGCTCATGGGACTACACCTGTTCCAGTTCGACCAAGGTACCCAAAAAATCCTTGGGATGCAAAAACAGCACCGGCTTGCCGTGTGCGCCGATCCTGGGGTTTCCGTCGCCCAGCACGCGCGCGCCCGCCGCCTTCAGCCGGTCGCGGGCGGCGATGATGTCTTCCACCTCGTAGCAGAGATGGTGCATGCCGCCGGCCGGATTCTTCTCCAGGAATGCAGCGATCGGGGAGCCCTCGCCCAGCGGCTCGAGCAGCTCGATCTTGGTGTTGCCCGTGTCGATGAACACGACGGTCACGCCATGCTCGGGCAATGCCTGCGGTTCCGTCAGCTTCGCGCCTAGCGTGTCGCGGTAGACGGCGCTTGCGGCCGCGAGGTCCGGCACGGCGATGGCGACGTGATTGAGGCGACCCAGCATGTCCTCACCAATCCCTTGCTCAGCGCGTGACGAAAACCGTCACGAGCGGCTTCTTGCCCCAGGCTTCGTTGGCGGCGCCACGCACGGCACGTCGCACGGCTTCCTGGACAAGGTCCAGATCTTTTCGACGCGCGCGGGGTATGCTGTCGACAGCGCCGATTGCCGCATCGAGCATCAATTCTTCCATGTCTTCGCCGCGTGCGTCCACCTGCGCAACCCCGATCGCCACGATATCCGGGTCGCCGGCAATCTCGTAACGATCATCCAGAACCACGTTCACCGCCACATGGCCGGCAAAGGAGAGCTTGCGCCGCTCACGTATGCCCACGGCCTCTTCGTCGCCGATCAGCTTGCCGTCCTTGTAGATGCGGCCGAACGGCACCTGGTCGACGATCTCGGCGGCACCCGGCGCCAGCCGCAGCATGTCGCCATTGCGGATCTGCGCCACCTCGGGCACGCCGCCCTCGGCGGCCAGCGAACCATGGGCAACCAGATGCGCGGCCTCGCCGTGCACCGGCACCGCAATGCGCGGCCGCACCCACTCATACATGCGGCGCAGCTCGCTGCGGCGTGGATGGCCTGAGACGTGCACCAGCGCATCGCCGTCCTCGATGATCTTGATGCCCTGGTCGATGAGCTGGTTCTTGATCTCGAGAATGGCCTTTTCGTTGCCCGGAATGGTGCGCGAAGAAAACACGACGATGTCGCCCGGCGACAGGCCCACGCTCTTCATCTCGTCGCGCGCCAGCTTGGCAAGCGCGGCCCGCGCCTCGCCCTGGCTGCCGGTGCAGATGACGACGAGGTTCTCGCGCGGGATGTAGCCGTAGTCCTCCTCGCTGACGAATTCCGGCAGGCCGTCCATGTAGCCGAGTTCGGTGGCTACATCGATGACGCGCTTGAGCGAGCGGCCGAGCACCAGCACCTGACGGCCGGTGTCGCGCGCGGCTTCGGCGATGGAGCGGATGCGCCCGACATTGGAGGAGAAGGTGGTGACGGCAACGCGGCCCGGCGCCTTCTCGATGACGCCGCGCAGCCCCTCGCCCACCGCCTGCTCCGACGGGGAGTCACCGTCGCGCATGGCGTTTGTGGAATCGCAGACCAGCGCCAGCACGCCGCGTTCGCCGAGCGCACGGAAACGTGCCTCGTCGGTCATCGGGCCGATTTCCGGCGCGGGGTCAATCTTCCAGTCGCCGGTGTGGACGACGGTGCCCAGCGGCGTGGTGATGGCAAGCGACATCGGCTCCGGAATGGAGTGCGTGACCGCCACCGCCTCGATCGAAAACGGCCCGACGGTAAAGGTTTCGCCCGCGCGGTAGACGTTCACCGGCACCTTCGCGGCACCAGCCTCGGCCTGGCGCTTGGCTTCCAGGAGACCGGCGGAGAACGGCGTCATCCAGACCGGCGCCTTCAGCCGCGGCCACAGGTCGAGCAGCGCGCCATAGTGGTCCTCATGGGCATGGGTGATGACGATGCCACGCAGATTGTGCAGCTCGTTTTCGATGAAGCGCGTGTCGGGCAGCACAAGATCGACGCCGGGCAGGGTTGGGTCGGGGAATGTCACGCCCACATCGATGATCACCCATTCGCGGTTGTCGACCGGACCGTAGCCATAGAGCGCGAAATTCATGCCGATCTCGCCCACGCCGCCCAGCGGCACGAACACGAGCTCAGCTTCCCTCGATTTCGCCATGTCTTTTCCTTTTCAATTCTTCTCGCCGGGCGTCCCGATTTGCCGCATCGGACACCTGCGCAGGTCGTGGGCCCGCTCGGCGCTTTACCAGTTAGCCTAGATAGCGCCCGCCGAAGCCACGGCCCCGAAATGCACGTCGCCGGCTGCGATCTTGTGGGTCGCGCCGCTGTCATCGCGAATGACGAAGCGGCAGTCCTCGTCGATGGTCTCGAACACGCCGCGGATGACCTCGCCTTCGACACGCACCGCAACCGGCCCGCCGAGGCCCGCAGCGCGTGACAGCCAGCGGCGACGGATGTTTTCCAACCCTCGCCCTTCGTTCCAGAGCCGCATGTTTACGCTCCATGCGTCGGAGAGCGCAAGAAACAGCGTCTCGGCATCGCAGGAAGAACCCAGCGCCCGGAGCGAGGTCACGGGATATGGAACGTCCTCAGGATATGCAACCACGTTGACGCCTATGCCGATCGCAAGCGCGATACGGTCGGCCGCAAGCATGGAAGATTCGAGCAGAATGCCCGCCATCTTGGCGCCATCTGCCAGCACGTCGTTCGGCCACTTCAGTTCGAAGCGGTTGCCGTGCCCGCCACCGGCGCCGTCCGTGGCAGCTAGGACACGCCCCGGCACGACCGCATCCAGCGCATCGCCCAGCGCCAGCCCGGCCACGAAGCCGAGAGTGGCGGCCGTCTTCAGGTCGCGGTCGGTAATCAGAAGCAGCGTCGCGGCGAGGTTGCCCTCGGGCGTCGCCCAGGCACGGCCGCGGCGGCCGCGGCCGCTTTCCTGCTTCTTGGAAACGACCCAGAGCTTGCCCGGGTCGCTTTCGCGCGCCCTTTCGAGCGCTATCGCATTTGTCGATCCGACGCTGTCATGCGCCTCGAGCCGAAAGCCCTCGGCGGCCGCTGTCGGAGCGAGCAGAAAGGCCATGCCGTCAGAAGAACGTCTTGGCGGCGGCTTCAGCCACGCGGCCGATCGGACCGGCGATCAGCGCGTAGAACAGGATGAAGACGCCGGACAGGCCGAGCACGAGGCGCAATTCGCCAGCCATCGGCACGAACCCGCCGACCGGCTCGTCGAACCACATGATCTTGATGATGCGCAGGTAATAGTATGCGCCCACCACCGAGGCCAGAACGCCGATCACCGCAAGCGCGTAGAGATTGGCGTTGATGGCGGCCAGGAACACGTACCACTTGGCCCAGAAGCCCGCGAGCGGCGGAATGCCGGCCAGCGAGAACATCAGGATGGTGAGGATGGTGGCCATCATCGGATTGGTGGTGGCAAGGCCGGCCAGATCGCCGATCTGCTCGACATTGCCGTCCTTGCGGCGCATCGCGAGGATGAAGGCGAAGGTGCCGAGCGTCATGGCCAGGTAGATCAGCATGTAGATCACCACGCCGCGAACGCCGGCCTCGCTGTTTGCCGCCAGGCCAACCAGCGCGAAGCCGACATGGCCGATGGACGAATAAGCCATCAGGCGCTTGAAGTTGCGCTGGCCGATAGCCGCAAACGAGCCGAGCAGCATCGAAGCGATAGAGATGAAGACGACGATCTGCTGCCAGTCCGCCGCAATCGGCTCGAAGGCGGTCATGGTCACGCGCACCATCAGCGCCATTGCGGCCATCTTCGGCGCCGAGGCGAAGAAGGTGGTCACAGGCGTGGGCGCACCCTCATAGACGTCGGGCGTCCACATGTGGAACGGCACGGCCGAGATCTTGAAGGCAACGCCGGCAAGCACGAACACCAGGCCGAAGACGAGGCCGAGCTGACGCTCGGCGCCCGAAAGAGCGGCTGCGATCTGCTCGAAGCCGGTGTGGCCGGTGTAGCCGTAGACGAGGCTGATGCCGTAGAGCAGCATGCCCGAGGAGAGCGCGCCGAGCACGAAATACTTCAGGCCGGCTTCGGTCGAGCGCACGCTGTCGCGGTTGATGGCGGCGACCACGTAGAGCGCGAGCGACTGCAGCTCGAGACCCATGTAGAGCGTGATCATGTTGTTGGCCGAGATCATCAGCATCATGCCGGCGCTGGCCAGCAGGATCAGCACGGGATACTCGAACTTGTCGAACTTCTCCGCCTTGGCGAAACCAACGGACACGATCAGCGTCACCACCGAGCCGATGAGCATGAGGATCTTCATCAACTCCGCGAACGGATCGCTGACGAAGGCGCCATTGAACGCCTTGCCCTGCTCGCCGAAGAACACCATCCAGGCGCCGGCGCCGATCAGCACCGCCACGGCGAGGCCGGTGACGGTGGAATTGGCGCGCTCGCCCGAGAACACGCCGACCATCAGCAGCGCAAGCGCGCCAACCGCGATGATCAGCTCCGGCACGGCCAGAGAAAGACTCGAGTAAAGTTCCGGCGTCATTTGCCCGTCCCTGTCAGTTCGCAGCCGCGGTCTGCGCGGCTTCGAGCGATACGGTGATGTTGTTGATCAGCGACTGCACCGAGGCAGCGGTCACGTCGAAGACCGGAGCCGGATAGACGCCGAAGAAGATGGTCAGCACGACCAGCGGATAGATGATCGCCTTCTCGCGGGCGGAGAGGTCGAGCATGCCCTTCAGGCTGTCCTTGGTCAGCGCACCGAAGATCACCTTGCGGTAGAGCCACAGCGCGTAACCGGCCGAAAGTATGACGCCCGTCGCCGCGAACAGCGCGACCCAGGTGTTAACCTTGAATACGCCGAGGATCGTCAGGAACTCGCCGATGAAGCCGCTGGTGCCCGGAAGGCCGACATTGGCCATGGTGAAGATCAGGAACACCACCGCATATTTAGGCATGTTGTTGACCAGGCCGCCATAAGCCGCGATCTCGCGGGTGTGCATGCGGTCGTAGATGACGCCGACGCACAGGAACAGCGCACCCGAGACCAGGCCGTGCGACAGCATCTGGAACAGCGATCCCTGGATGCCCTGGGTGTTCATGGCGAAGATGCCCATGGTGACGTAGCCCATGTGCGCGACCGACGAATAGGCGATCAGCTTCTTCATGTCCTCCTGCATCAGCGCCACCAGCGAGGTGTAGATGATGGCGATGACCGAGAGCGTGAAGACCAGCGGCTGGAAGTAGAGCGAAGCCTCCGGGAACATCGGCAGCGAGAAGCGCAGGAAGCCGTAGCCGCCCATCTTCAGGAGGATGGCGGCCAGGATGACCGAGCCGGCGGTGGGCGCTTCAACGTGGGCGTCCGGCAGCCAGGTGTGCACCGGCCACATCGGCATCTTCACCGCAAACGAGGCGAAGAAGGCCAGCCACAGCCAGGTCTGCATGTTGCCAGGGAAGCTGTGCGTCAGCAGCGTCGGAATGTCGGTGGTGCCGGCCTGCCAGAACATCGCCATGATGGCCAGCAGCATCAGCACCGAGCCGAGCAGCGTGTAGAGGAAGAACTTGAAGCTGGCATAGACGCGCCGCTTGCCGCCCCACACGCCGATGATGATGAACATCGGGATCAGGCCGCCTTCGAAGAAGACGTAGAACAGCACCAGGTCGAGCGCGCAGAACACGCCGATCATCAGCGTTTCCAGGATCAGGAACGCGATCATGTACGCCTTGACGCGCGTCTGGATCGAGTCCCAGCTGGCCAGGATGCTGAGCGGCATCAGGAAGGTCGTCAGGATGACGAACAGCATCGAGATGCCATCGACGCCCATGTGATAGGAGATGCCCCTGTCGAGCCAGGCGACCTTCTCCACCATCTGGAAGCCAGGATTGGTGTTGTCGAACCCGGTCCAGATGAAAATGGACAGGATGAAGGTGAAGACGGTCGTCAGCAGCGCGACGTTACGGATGTTGCGTCGCGCAGCCTCGCTGTCGTCCCGGATCAGAAGGATCAGGAACGCGCCGACGAGCGGCAGGAATGTGACCGTAGAAAGAATAGGCCAATCGGTCATGGTCTAAAACGAGCTCCCGAGCATCATCCAGGTGACGAGGGCGGCGACGCCGATCAGCATGACGAATGCATAGTGGTAGAGATATCCGGTCTGAAGCTTGACGACGCGGTTGGTGACATCGATCACGCGGGCGGAAACCCCGTCCGGGCCGAGCCCGTCAATGATCGCGCCATCCCCCTTCTTCCAGAAAAAGGTGCCGAGCCGCTTGGCGGTCCTCACGAACAGGAAGTCGTACAGTTCATCGAAGTACCACTTGTTCAGCAGGAAGGCGTAGAGGCCGCGATGCTGGGCCGCGAGGTATTTCGGCGTCTCCGGCGAGCGGATGTAGAACTGCCAGGCGAACGCGAAGCCGATGATCATGGCCACGAAGGGCGACATCTTCACCCACATCGGCACGTCGTGAATCTCGTGCAGGATGTGGTTCTCCGGCAGCACGTAGAGCGCGGCCTTCCAGAACGCGTCGTAGCCCTCGCCGATGAACTGGTCGTGGAACACCACGCCGGCAAACAGCGCGCCAACGGCGAGCAGGAACAGCGGGATCAGCATCACCGGCGGCGATTCATGCACATGATGCATGACGTCGGCGGTGGCGCGCGGCTGACCGTGGAAGGTCATGAAGATCAGGCGCCACGAGTAGAAGCTGGTGAACACAGCCGCCACGACCAGGGCGATGAAGGCAAATCCGGCGGCCGGGTTGTGGCCGATGCCGGCGAAGGCGCCTTCGACGATCGCATCCTTGGAGAAGAAGCCGGCGGTGCCGATGATGGTGGCTGGGATGCCGACGCCGGTAAGCGCGATCGTGCCGATGATCATCATCCAGTAGGTGGTCGGGATCAGCTTTCTCAAGCCGCCCATCTTGCGCATGTCCTGCTCGTCGGAAACGGCATGGATGACCGAGCCCGAGCCCAGGAACAGCAGCGCCTTGAAGAAGGCGTGCGTGAACAGGTGGAAGATGGCAGCGGAATAGAAGCCCATGCCCAGCGCCACAAACATGTAGCCGAGCTGCGAGCAAGTCGAATAGGCGATGACGCGTTTGATGTCGTTCTGCACCAGGCCGACGGTCGCCGCGAAGAAGGCGGTGATCGCGCCGATGATGGTCACGACGATGAGCGCCGTGTGCGACAGTTCGAAGATCGGCGACAGGCGGGCCAGCATGAACACGCCGGCGGTCACCATGGTCGCCGCATGGATCAGCGCGGAAACCGGCGTCGGGCCTTCCATGGCGTCCGGCAGCCAGGTGTGCAGCGGAACCTGCGCCGACTTGCCCATCGCGCCCATGAAGAGCAGCAGGCAGATGGCGGTCAGCGCCCCGGCGCGGTCCAGCTCATAGCCCAGGAAGTTGAACACGACGGCGGTGTTCTCAGCCGCGCCTTCAACCGGCACGTAAGTGGCGGCAGTTGCGAAGATCGTGTCGAAGTTGACCGACCCGAACAGAAGGAACACGCCGGCGATACCGAGGAGGAAGCCGAAGTCGCCAACACGGTTGACGACGAAGGCCTTGATGGCGGCAGCGTTGGCCGACGGGCGCTTGTACCAGAAACCGATCAGCAGATAGGACGCCAGGCCCACGCCTTCCCAGCCGAAGAACATCTGCACCAGGTTGTTCGACGTCACCAGCATCAGCATGGCGAAGGTGAACAGCGACAGATAGGCGAAGAAGCGCGGCCGATGCGGGTCGTGGTGCATGTAGCCGATCGAGTAGATGTGCACGAGCGCCGACACGGTGTTGACGACGACGAGCATGACCACCGTCAGCGTGTCGATGCGCAGCGCCCAGTCGGACTGCAGCGTGCCGGAATCGATGAAGCGCAGCAGCGGGACGCTGAAGGCCTCGGT
>JAEWHN010000108.1 GCA_023387775.1 Pseudomonadota bacterium
AACCAGCAGCATCTGCGGCGCGATCAAGGCCGCCGCCAGCCAACGGTTGGAAAATGTGGCGCGTTTCTCCAAGGCACAGGCTCCCCGCGGTGGACCGAAAGGGAGGCGCCGCTGTTAGCGGCGCCTCATTCTGCGTGACTGACCCCCGACCTCAGGGCAGGTCGGTGCCACGATAGGTCTGCTCGTAGCGACGCAGAATCTGGTTGCTGCGGTCGGCAGCGTCGTCCAGCGCGGTCTGGATATCCTTCTGGCCGGTGAAGGCCGCCTCGAGTTCGGAGCGAACTTCAGCGCGGATCGAGGTGAAGTTGCCGAGACGGATGCCGCGCGAGAGCGGGGTGACATCCGATGCGGTAAGCGACTCGATCGCCACTTCACGGCCGGCATAGCGCGGATCGGCATAGAAGCCTTCCGACTTCAGAAGCTCGAAGCCCTTCATGGTCACCGGAATGTAGCCGGTGTTTTCGGCGATGAACTTCTCGCCGGTGTCCGCGGCAGTGACGTATTTGAGGAAGGCAGCAGCGGCCTCATACTCTTCCTTCGACTTGCCTTCCATGACCCACAGCGAAGCACCGCCCACGATGGAGTTGGTGCGCTTGCCCTCTTCGAGCGTGGGCAGCATGGAGACATCCCAGTTCATGCCATCCACCTGCGTCTTCTTGATCGTGCCGTGATTCGCGATCGAGGTGGTGGTCGACGCGCAGGAACCATCGGCGAAGGACTGGACGAGGGTCTTGCCGACCTGTGCGGTCTGGATGCGCGCATAGCCCGCGTCGAGCCAATCCTTGAACAGCTTCATGTGGTCGACGAAGGCGGTCTTGTTGAACACCACTTCAGCGTCGAGGCCGCCATAGCCATTGTCGTTCGTGGCCAGCGGCAGGCCGTTGATGGCCGAGAGCTGCTCGAGATTCATCCAGGTGTCGAAGTCGAACGCAAAGCCGCATTCAACGCCGGCCGCCTTCATCGCCTTCAGGTCTTCGCCCAGCGCAGCCCAGGTCTTCGGCGCCTCGGACTTGCCGATCTTGGCCCAGGCGTCCTTGTTCCAGTAGAACACTGCCGTCGAGGAGTTGTAGGGGAACGACCACATCTCGCCCTTCGAAGTGGCATAGTAGTTGGCGATGCCCGGGATATAGGCGCTCCAGTCGATGTCCAGCTGGTAGTCCTCGGCGAACTTGTTGGCCGGGTAGATGGCGCCCGACAGCATGAAGTTCACGGTGCCGGCGTCGTAGATCTGGACGATGGTCGGGTGCTGCTTGGCGCGATAGGCCGCGATCGTGTTCTGTTCGGCCTTGTCGTATCCGCCCTGGCCGGAACAGACCGCCTCATACTTGTCCTGCGACTGGTTGAAGAGCGCGCAATGCTTTTCCATCACCTCGCCGAGGTCGCCGGTCAGGCCGTACCAATAATTGAACTTGATACGCTCCTGCGCCTGGGCGGCGCCGGACGCGATTGCCATGACCGAAGCGGCCAGAGCGAGAAGGGAAGTCCGTTTCATAACAGTCTCCAAGGAAAGAATGTCGCGGGTCCGTCCCCCGCCGCATGCCTCCCTAGAGCCGTTGCATGACAGTTCTGTTCGCGTCCGATTACAATCCCGTGACGGCGAGATGAAGTTTTGGTCAAAAACGCGATTTCATGAAACCGTCACGATAAGTCAGACGCCTGTCACGAAACCCGAAGATTGTCCCGAGATGTCAATGGCCGCACGACCGGCCTTCATCCGTAAAATCAAGGGAAAATCGAACATGCTGGCCAATGGTGCTACGGGCACGGGCATTTCCGCACACAAGCGTGCAAACGACCTGAGCGACTTCGCTGACGAACTCGACATGATCGAAGCGCTCGGCGTCGAAGCAATCGAACTGCCGACCTATGACATGGATATCGTGATCGGCGGCAAGATCCGCCGCCAGCAACTGGAAGCGCTGAAGCGCGCCTGCGCGGGCCGCGAGGTCGTCTATTCCGTCCATGGTCCGCTCTCGATCAACTTCATGGACGAGGCCTGGCGCCTGCCACGCCACATGGAAGTGCTGGAAGCCTCGCTGGAGGTCGCCGCGGAAGTCGGCGCTGAGCACTATGTCATCCATTCCGGGCTGGTGCCGCAGCAGCAGGCACAAGGCATCGAGGCCGCCTATGAGCGCCAGCGCGAATGGCTCGCACGGGCCGGCGACGTTGCCGCCAGGCTCGACCTCGTTCTGTGCGTGGAAACCTTGTTTGCCGGCTATGAGGGGCGCGCGCGCTCGGCTTCGCCTGCCCGCCTGGCCGCCGAGCTCGCAGCCATCAACCACTCGAACGTCCTTGCCACGCTCGACTTCAGCCATGCCTATCTGAAGCTCGACTACGACGGCCAACGCGACAGTTTCATCGAAGAGGTCAAGGCGATCGCCCCCTGGGCACGCCACCTCCACATCCACGACAGCTTCGGCCGGCAGGACGATATCTGGATGTTCACCGAGGGCGAGCGCCTGGCCTATGGCCATGGCGATCTGCATCTGCCTGTCGGCTGGGGCGACATTCCGTGGGACCGGATCGTCGCGGAGTGCGAGTTCCCCGAAGGCGTTCTCTTCAATATCGAGCTGAAGGAGCGCTACTGGTACGCCGCGCAGGAAACCGTCGACGCCACCAAGCGTCTGGCGGAAACGGCCCGCGTCATCGGCCGGGCGGACGCGGCCTGAGCCACCGAACGTCGGAAACGAAGAAGGGGTGGCCTCGGCCACCCCTTCCACTTGAATTCCAGATCGAGTGCCGCAATCAGCGCGGCAGCACCGCCGTAGCTTCGATCTCGACCTTGGCGTCGTCTTCCATCAAGGCCACCACCTGCACCATGGCCATGGACGGGAAATGCTTGCCCAGCACGTCGCGATAGGCAGCGCCGATCTCGCGCACATTGGCGATATATTCCTGCTTGTCGGTGATGTACCAGGTCAGCTTGACGATGTGCTCCGGGCGCCCGCCGGCCTCCTTCAACACGTCGACGATGTTCTGGAGGGTCTGGCGCGTCTGGCCCACCAGATCCTTGGCCTCGAAGACTTGGTCGCCGGTCCAGCCGACCTGCCCGCCGAGATAGACGACGCGACCGTCCGCGACGATGCCATTCGAATAGCCCTTGGCCGCCTTCCAGTTGGCCGGGTGAAGCACTTCGTGAATGGTTTCGGTGGTCATGGATAGTCTCCAGTTCTGGTAGTTCGTGGATGTCGCGCGGCGTCTCAGACGCCGAGATAGCGGTCCTGCAGCTCTGCCGTCAGCGCTGCGGGCGCACCGGAAAACACTGTGCGGCCCTTTTCCAGCACGAAGCAGCGGTCGGCGACCGGCAGCAGTTCGGAAAGGGTCTTGTCGACCACCAGGATCGACTGGCCTTCGGCCTTGAGCCGGCGGATGGCGGCCCAGATGTCGTGCCGGATCACCGGCGCCAGGCCCTCGGTGGCTTCGTCGAGGATCAGCAGCTTGGGGTTGGTCATCAGCGCGCGGCCGATGGCCAGCATCTGCTGCTCGCCGCCTGAGAGCGTATTCGCATACTGGTCGCGCCGTTCGGCAAGGCGCGGGAACAGCTCGTTGACGCGGGCGAGCGTCCACACGCCGGGGCGCGCGGCAGCGACGAGGTTTTCCTGCACGGTGAGGTTGGGGAAGCAGCGCCGCCCCTCCGGCACCAGCCCGACGCCGAGCCGGGCGATGCGGTGCGGGCTGAGCCCGCCGACCTCCCTGCCCGCAACGCGGATGCTGCCGCCGCGCGGCCTGACCAGGCCGAGCACCGAGCGGATCGTGGTGGTCTTGCCCATGCCGTTGCGGCCCATCAGCGCCACGACCTCGCCCTCGGCCACGGCAAGCTCGACGCCGAACAGCGCCTGCGAAGCGCCGTAGAAGCTCTCCAGTCCGGCGATCTCCAGAAGCGTCATGCCGCCTCCCCCAGATAGGCGCGGCGCACTTCCGGGTGGCTGCGGATTTCGTCCACCGTGCCGCTGGCGATGATACGGCCGTAGACCAGCACGGAAATGCGGTCTGCCAGCGCGAAGACGGCATCCATGTCGTGCTCCACCAGCAGGATTGGCGCCTCGTGCCGCAGCCCGTCGAGGAATGCGGTGAGGCTGCGCGAGCCTTCCGGCCCCATGCCGGCCATTGGCTCATCGAGCAGGAATGCTTTCGGGCCAAGCGCCAGCGCAATCGCGATCTCGAGCTGGCGGCGCTCGCCATGCGAAAGCTCGGCCGCCGGCACGCGGGCGCGATCGGCGAGGCCGGCGCGTTCCAGCGCCGCCATCGCCGGTTCGATCAGCGATCTGTCGCTCATCACCGGCTTGAGGAAGCGAAAGCTCGAGCCCTGCCGCGATTGCACCGCAAGCATGACATTGCGCAGCGCCGAAAACTCCGGCGCGAGCGAGGAGATCTGGAAGCTGCGGCCGAGGCCGCGCCGCGCCCGCTCGGCCATGCCGAGCGCGCCGACATCCTGCCCGAAGAAATGGATGCTGCCGCTGTCGTGCCTGAGCGACCCCGCGATCTGGTGGATCAGCGTCGACTTGCCGGCGCCGTTCGGGCCGATCAGCGCGTGGATTTCGCCGGGGCGCAGGTCAAGGCTGACGCCATCGGTCGCCTTCAGCGCGCCAAAGGTCTTGCGCAGGTCGCGGATGGACAGGACTGCCTCAGCCATGGCGCACCTTTCCGGCAACGATGCCCATCACCCCGCCGCGCGCGAACAGCACGACGCCGAGCAGGATCAGCCCCAGGAAGAACTGCCAGCGCTCCGTCAGGCCACCCAGTACGGATTCGAACAGCACGAACAGCATGGCGCCCGCCAGCGGCCCGAACAGCCGGCCAGTGCCGCCGAGGATGACCAGCACGATGAGCTCGCCCGACATCTGCCACGACAGCATGGACGGGCTGACGAAGCGGTTGAGATCGGCGTAGAGCGCGCCGGCCACGCCGGTGATGGCCGCGGAGATGGCGAAGGCGACGAGACGCACCGGAAAAGGCGCGATGCCCACCGCGGCAAGCCGGGTCTCGTTCTGCCGGCCGGCCTGCAATGCCGCGCCAAAACGCGAATTGCGAATGGTCGCGAACGCCAGCAGCGCGGCCAGAAGCACGCCGTAGCAGACCAGGAACAGGCTGAGCGGACTGGCCGTATTGAGGCCCGGGAAGGCGTTGCGCGACAGGATCGACAGGCCGTCCTCGCCGCCATAGGCGGGCCAGGACATGGCGAAATAGTAGATCATCTGGGCAAAGGCCAACGTGATCATGATGAAATAGACACCGGAAGTGCGCAGGCTGATCGCGCCAATGGGCAGCGCCGCCAGCGCGCTCACCAGCAGCGCCCCAAGCCAGATCGTCGGCATCTGGTCGCTACCCATGAATTCGAACGGCGCCGAAAAGATCGGCTCTTGGTTGAAGGCATGGGTGGCAAAAACGCCGGCGACATAACCGCCAATACCGAAGAAGGCGGCATGCCCAAAGGAGATGAGCCCGCCGAGGCCGAGCGCAAGGTTGAGCCCCACGGCCGCCAGCGCCAGCACGGCCATGCGCGTGGCGAGCGTTATGTAGAAGGGCTCGTCAATAGCCAATGCCACCAGCGGAAACGCCAGCAACAGCGCGGCCAGAAAGATGCCGAAAAGGTTTTCGCGCGTCATGCCCGCCCCGTCACGCATTGGCCGCAAACAGCCCGCGGGGCCGGAAGGCGAGGATGAAAGCCATGACAATGTAAATCAGCATGGAGGCGATCGCCGCGCCCATAGTCGTGCCCTGCGCCGGGCCCATGAA
>JAEWHN010000226.1 GCA_023387775.1 Pseudomonadota bacterium
TGATCGGGTGCTTCGTGGACTTGGTCTTGTTACTGGCCCGCGATGACAAAATATCCTGCCCGCCGGTGGCGGCGGAGTAGAAATTGTCAACGATGACGATGACGCCGTCGTTCTTGTTGAACACCGCGTTGCCGATCGAGGAGGTCAGGCCGTTGTGCCAGAAACCGCCGTCGCCGACGAACGAGATCGAGCGCCGCTTGGCGTCCGGCGAATTGAAGGCCGAGGCCGAAGCCGGCCCCAGGCCATAGCCCATCGTCGTCGCGCCCAGTTCGAAGGGCGGCATGATCGAGAACAGGTGGCAGCCGATATCGGATGCGATGTGGTGCTGCCCCAGCTCCTGCTCGACAAGCTTGGTGGCAGCGAAGATCGGGCGCTCGGGGCAACCAGTGCAGAAGCCCGGCGGACGGCCGGGCACGATCGCCGCCAGATCGGAAATCCCGTTGCCGACTTCCTGCTTGTTAGGCGCTCGGACCTGCACCGGCAGCATGTGCGGGGCGCTCTCGCGCAGGAAAGCGGTGATGCCGTCCAGCATCACCTGGCCGGTATATTCGCCGGCAACCGGCAGATATTCCTTGCCGACCACGCGCGTATCGCGCCCGGCCTTGTGCAGCATGTTGCCAAAAGCCTGCTCGATGTAGTTCGGCTGGCCCTCTTCCACCACGAGCACGGCATCCTTGCCCTCGCAGAAGCCCAGGAATTCGTCGTCGATCAGCGGGTAGACGGCGTTGAGCACATAGATCGGCACTTCAGTCTCGCCATAGATGTCGGCAAGGCCGATGCGCTCCAGAGCGCGCATGACCGAATTGTACATGCCGCCCTGGCAGACGATGCCGACCTTGGCCGCCTCAGGGCCGAAGAACTCGTTGATGTTGCGCGAGCGGATGAATTCGACCGCCGCCGGCCAGCGCTTGGCGATCTTCTCCTTCTCATGGTTGAAGGAGGCGGGCGGAAGCACGATACGGGCGGTGTCCCGGCGCGGGTTTTCGAGCGCGTCGGCCACCGTCATCGCCGGGCGCTTGTTGTCCTTGGCGGTGAAGCTGCCATGCACGTGGCAGCAGCGGATGCGTACCTGCAGCATCACCGGCGTGTTCGAAGCCTCCGACAGCTCAAAACCGTCCTCCACCGCCTTGACGATGGAAGGCAGGTTCGGGCGCGGGTCGAGCAGCCACACCTGGCTCTTCATTGCGAAGGCATGGCTGCGCTCCTGCATGATGGAGGAGCCTTCGCCATAATCCTCGCCGACGATGATCAGCGCGCCGCCGGTGACGCCGCCGGAGGCGAGGTTGGCCAGCGCATCGGAGGCGACATTGGTGCCGACGGTGGACTTGAAGGTGGCGGCGCCGCGAATGGGGTAATGCACCGAGGCCGCCAACATGGCGGTGGCGGTAGCTTCCGAGGCGCTCGCCTCGAAATGCACGCCCAGCTCGCCCAGAATGTCCTGCGCATCGGCCAGCACGTCCATCAAATGGCTGATCGGCGCGCCCTGATAGCCGCCGACATAGCCGACGCCGCATTGCAGCAGCGCCTTGGTGATGGCCAGAATGCCTTCGCCGGAAAATTCCTCGCCCTCGCCCAGGCGCAGCTTCTCGACTTCCTTCACAAAGGACCGTTCAGCCATTGGAAGCCTCCTTCACATGGATGCGCCGCGTGGCGGACGCATGGGTAATTCCGGTTCAGATGTCGTGCTGGCGGATGTTGCGCAGCATCTTCTGCAGCGTGGCGACGAAGGCCGCATATTCGCCGTCATCAATGTCCGCGAACATCGCCTCGAACGCATCGTGCATGGCCGGCCAGGCGCGGTTGAACTCGACCCGGCCTTCATCGGTCAGGAAGATCTTGCGCACCCGGCTGTCCTCGTTGCAGGCCTCGCGCCGCACCAGCCCCTGCGCCTCCAGCGCGTCGAGCGTGCGGCTCATGGTCGACTGCTCGATGACGCTGTAGACCGACAGGTCGTTGATGGTGACGCCATCGGCCACAGACAGCACCGCCAGCGCCCGCACCTGCGGCACGGTCAGCCCCTGCTTGCGCAGGTCCTCGCGTAGCGTGGCATTGTAGCGCCCCATGATGCGGTTCATCAGGTAGGGGGCGAACTGCTGCAGCCCGATCTCGCCCAACGTCGAGACGCGTTGCCGCTTTTCCGAGCCGGTCTGGTCCATTCACATTCTCCCTGCTGGCGTGTGGCCGGTGTCACCGTCTGCTCGGAGTTGGCATTTGAACACCCCCCAATCGCATACCGTGCGACCTACCCCCACTCCGCCTCGCTTCGCTCGGCACCTCCCCCCCTCAAAAGGGGAGAGGAAGGGCGCCAAGCTTGCGGACGGCGTTTCCTCTCCCCCGTCGAACGGGGGGTCCGAAGCACGGGCGAGACCCGTGGCTCGCCCCGGAATGTTGGTTTGCGAAGCAAACCGGAGTGGGGGTCGAATTCTGTACGCGACAGCCCTGCCCATGTGGTGAGAGCCCCTCGCGCACTCTTCGTCGCGAGTTGTCAGCCCTTCGGCACCAGCGCCAGCACGCGCGTCGGGCTGCCGGTGCCGCTCTTGATCTTGAGCGGCGCGGCAATGAGGATAGCACCCTTCGGCGGCAGGCGGTCGAGGTTGCACAGGCTGGCCAGGCCGTAGCGGTTTGCCTTGTGCATCAGGTTGTGCGCCGGGAATGGCGGGTTCATGCCGCCGGCCTGGCCGGCATCGGTGCCGATCGCTTCCGTGCCCCAGCCGATCGCGCCGGCCTGGATGATGTATTCGATGGCTTCGGCCGTCGGTCCGGGCGTGTGCGGGCCGGTCTCGTCGGCATTGAGGAAATCGGCTTCCGAGCCGTTGCGCTTGTGCCAGTCGGTGCGCATCACCACCCATTCGCCCGCCTTGATGGCGCCGTGCTTGTCTTCCCAGGCCTTGATGTGATCGACGGTGAGCAGGAAGTCGTGGTTCTCGGCCGCTTCCTTCGAGCAGTCGATGACATTGACCGGCGCGACGAAATTCTTGACCGGAATGGTGTCGGTCGCGCCGTCGGCATAGTCCTTGCCGGTGATCCAGTGCTTGGGCGCATCGAAATGCGTGCCCGAATGCTCGCCCACCTTCAGCCAGTTCCAGGCCCAGAACGGTCCGTTTTTGTCGTAGGCGGAGATTTCGTGGATCTCGATCTTGGGCGTGTCGACCGCCAGTTCCGGCGGCAGCTTCAGAAGCGGCGTGTCCGGCCCCAGAACGGCAGCCAGATCCACAACCTCAACGCCCCCAGACAGGAGCATATCGGCCAGCTGGCCGAGCACGTTGTTCGACGTCATGAGTTTCCTCTCCCTTTTTCCGCAGACGATCCGTCTGCGGCCTCCACGGGAATCATTATGAGGAAATCTATGCGTTTGCAATTACCTGCGATGGGGAAGCGTAAGAAGAACGCTCAGGCCCTATTTGTGCAGCGCAAAGCGGAATTGGCGCGGCCGACAACAGCGGCCACGCCCGTCAAAATACATGCAAATGGATATAGTTGGACTAGGCGGCGCTCAGCAGCTCGGTGACGATGACCAGGTTGCGGCCGCGGTTCTTGGCCACGTAGAGGCGCCGGTCGGCAGCGCGCATCAGCTCCGAAACCGTGGCGCCGAACGCGCAGACGGTGCCGCCGATGCTGACGGTGAGCGGGACCGGCGCGCCGGCCGGCTGGAAGCACACCTTTTCCACCTCGCGCCGGATGCGCTCGGCAACTACGCTGGCTTCCGCCTCGGTGGCGCCCACCAGGAAGGCACCGAATTCCTCTCCGCCGATGCGGCCGAGCACGTCGCCGCTGCGCACGCCGCGCGAAATGGCGGCGGCGATCTCCAGCAGAGCCGCGTCTCCGGTCAGGTGGCCGAAGCTGTCGTTGATCTTCTTGAAATGGTCCGCATCGATGATGAGCAGCGCGCCGCGATCCGTCTTGCGCCGCGAGCTGTCCAGCAAGGCGAAGAAGTTCTCGCGGTTCAGCATGCCGGTCATGTCGTCGCGCGAGGCCTTTTCGGCCAGGCGACGGTGGGCGGCCGCAAGCTGCGCATGGGTGCGGGCCAGCTCGCGGTGCGCCTGTTTCAGCCGGTCGCCCTGCCAGAAAGTGTAGGCGCTGGTCGGGAGGGCGGTCAGCAGCGGGCACAGGGTCAGCATCAGCCAGGCATTGCCGTCGACGGTGCCCCCCAACAACGGCACGACCGTCACTGCAACCAGCAGCGAGCCTGCCACGGCAAGTCCCGCGACGAGCGTCGCTCTCAGGATTATGC
>JAEWHN010000233.1 GCA_023387775.1 Pseudomonadota bacterium
CAAGATGGGCGGCAAAGGCAACGACCAGGGCGACGACGACGCTGAACGGCAAGCCGAGCAGGTAACCTTCGCCAAACCAGTACCAGAGGTCGGAATCCGGAAACGCCGCCGCGATCGCCACCGCATATTTCAGGAGCAGCATGTCGACCACCGCACGCACGATGATCAGCGTGACGAGCGTGGTGAGAAACGCGCGCAGTCGCAGATAGCCGACGAGCAGCCCGTTCACCAGACCGACGGCCGCACCGCAGGCAAGCGTCGCCGCCACCACCGCCGCGACAGGCCACCCCGCCACGCTGAACAGCGCGAGCGCGACGATGTTGCCGAGTGCGAAGGTCGAACCAACGCTCAGGTCGATCCCCCCGGCCACGATCACGATCGTCAGCGCCAGCACGATGAGCCCGAACTCGCCCCACTGCCGCAGCAGGTTCGAAACGCTGGCGGCGCCGAAGAAATCCGGGATCAGCGATGCGAAGACGGCCACCACCGCCGTCAGGATCAGGAGTGGGATCGCGTTGTCGACCCAACGCTTGGTGAGTATCTCGCCGAGAAGGTGATCGGGCACGAGGCGGTAGCGCCAGCGCACCACGCTGTCTGAAAGGGCCATGGTCTATGCTCGGATTGGAGAATGCGGCACCGACAGCCTGTCGCTGCCAGTGCCGCGGTCAAAGGTCAGCCCTTTTCAGGCATGTCCCAGCAGGAAGCCGGCGTCATGTTGTCCTTCGTCAGGAAGGTTAGCGGCGTGAAAAGCGTCGTCCTGGTGCTGCCGGGCGCCTGGCCCTGCTGCAGCAGGTGCTTGATCATGGTCGCCATGTCGCGCGCCTGTGCCGGCACGAAGAAGACCGCGACCTCGGAATAGCTTCCGTCGGTGAGCCCGTCGCAGGCCAGGCGGCTGCCGCCACCTTGAGTCAGCATGTAGACGTCCTTGCCCGATTCCTTGATGGCCGCCGCCGTGCCGATGTCCATCACATCCCAGAACCCGGTGATGCCGCAGAGGTCAGGGTGCTGCTGGATGACGGTCGCCGTGATGTTCCTCGCCTTCGTCGAATCCCAGTCGGCCGCCTGGCTCGAGACGATCTGCATGTCGGAATGCTGCGACAGGACATTGTTGATGCCCTGCATCTGATAGACGCTCGCTGCGGCCGTCAGCACGCCCTGCGTGATCGCCACCTTGCCGCTCCCGCCATTGGCCGGGGAACATTTGTCCACAAGACGCTGGCCGATCTGCTCGCCCATTGCGACATAGTCGGCGCCCACGAACACGTCGGTCGAGTAGGCAGAGCGCATGTTCACCTGCACGACATAGATGCCGGCCTCCTCCGCCTTCTTGAGCAGGCGTGCATAGGACTGGACGTCGGGATTGTGCACGACGATGACGTCCGGCTTCTCGGTGATAAGCGCGGTGAGCGCCTGCGCGCCCGCGTCCGTGTTGAAGTTCGGGTCGCGGATGTCGAACGTCACGCCGAGCGGCTCGAAAGCCTCTCTGAGGCCGGCGGCCCAGCCTTCCGTGAGGTCGATGCCCATTGCTGTGGGCAGAAAGGCGATCCGCTTGCCTTTGAACGAATCGTAATACGGCGCCCGGGTCGGGTCATCGATGCCCTCCTGCGCCACGGCTGCGCCGGCACAGAGGGCAAATGCTGCGGCGATGATGCCGGTCTTGGACAGTTTCATATCTCTCCTCCCTTGAGAATAAGGCTAGATGTCACCCTGCTGCGCGGTCTGCTCGTCGCGCGGGTTGAGGACCGTGTCGATCACGATCGCCGTGAGAAGTAGAACGCCCTTGATGACGTTCTGGACGGTGTACTGGATGTCCATGATCGTCATGCCGTTGAGCAGGACGCCGATCAGCAGGGTACCGACGATGACGTTGCGGATGCCGCCACGTCCGCCCGAGAGACCTATTCCCCCGAGAACGACCACCAGGATCACGTCATAGATGTAGGTGGACAGCGCAAGCCGCGTGTTCATGCTCGCCACGGACGCGGCGGTTATGATGCCGGCTACATATCCTATCAGCGCCGAAATGACGTATTGCTGCACGATCACTGGCCGAACCGAGATTCCGGTTATCCGCGCGGCGAGGATGTTGTCGCCCACTGCCCGCAAGTATCGGCCCGATTTCGCATAGCGCAGGAATAGGTGGCCCGCGAGGCATACCGTGGCAAACAGGAAGATCGGCACAGGGATCCCGAAAAGCGAACCCTGCCCGGCCCACAGCAGCGTGTCCGCCGCCTTGGGCATATAGGCAACCTCCAGGTTGAAGAGGAAGTAGCGGCCTATGCCGTAAACGAGGGTTCCCATTGCGAGCGTGGCGAAGATGGCCGGAATTTCCGCATAGGCGACGAGCCAGCCGTTGAGCGCCCCGATCGCAAGGGCGAAGGCCAGTCCGAGTGCGAGTGCCTGCGGCATGGGCATGCCGCCCGAGATCAGGCTGAGTGTCCACGCGACGGAAATGGCCATGAGCGCGACCAGCGACAGGTCGATGCCGCGACCGATCACCACGATGCCCATCGCAACGCCGAGTATTCCGAGGACGGAGACGCTGCGCACAAGGTTGACCAGATTGTTCGCGGTGAGAAAGCCCGGGAGAGCCAGCGCGAAACCAAGGCACAGCAGCAAGGCGAGACCGAAGACAATCTGCTCCTGGCTCATGCGTCCCCAAAACGGCATACCGGCCTCCCTGCCATGCGACCGCCCCTACCGATTCCGGCGGCTGCAACCTGAAGCTAGCGACGATGGCCGCCCGCTTCTTGCGTGAGGATGCATCGCTTTTCCTTGAGAGCGCACTCGGCGAGGCGGCGCTGGACGACCAGCCGCGCGGCCACTATCATCCATCAAAATGTGGGAATGCGAAGGGGAAGGTTCGCCTCGAGCAGGCGGAAGCGTTGCCACGGGGGGAGGCCCATGGACCTTGTTTTTTCGACGGAAAATCTTCCGTCGTCGGATCGCTATCGTGCCTGGCGCGACGCGATATGCGATGTCTATGTCAATGTCGACGTCAAGGCGGCGGATCCCGAACGCTATCGCGGTTTTATCCGCGAGGCGAAGTTCGGCGAGATCGTGCTGACCGACATCCTGCTGTCCGAACAGCGTATACAGCGCAACAACAGGCACATCGCGCGGCTCGACAAGGATTGCTACTATCTGCAGCTATTGCTCAAGGGGCGCATCAGCGTGCTCCAGCGGGGGGAGACGCATAATTCGAACGCCGCCCGTGGCGCCATCTTCTCGGCCACCGAACAATATGTGCTTTACGGCCACGGCGAGGTACGCTCGTTCTATCTCGAGATTCCGAGCGACGATTTTGCCCAGCGTTTCCCGCGCGAGCGCATCCCCGTGTCGGCGATAATCAACACGACCCAGGGATTGGGCCGCATCGCGACGGAGTTCTGCGCGACATTGGCCACCGAAGGCTCCAGGCTCGACGAAGACGTGCGGGCGAGCCTCGGCAACCAGTTGATGGACATGCTGGCCTTCACCATGCTGAGCTCCGAAGGCAACATGGCAGAGGCGGAAGGTTCGATAAAGAAAGCGCGCCTGAGGTCGATCCAGCTTTGGATCGAGAAACATGTCGACGATCCCAACTTGTCACTGGAAAAGGTGGCGGCCGCCAACGGCGTATCGCTGCGCTACCTGCACGTCCTTTTCGAAGGTTGCGAGATGTCTGCGTCGGAATGGATATGGAACCGCCGCCTCCAGCTTGCATATGACTGCCTGGCGCGCGGCGACTCGCGGTCGATCACCTCCGTCGCCTTCGACCACGGCTTCAGCAGTTCGGCGCATTTCTCCACGATCTTCCGCCGCAAATACGGCGCCTCGCCGCGCGATGTGAGCCGACGGGGATAGCCGGTACCGTCGCCGCTTGACGGGTTAGTGGACCGTTAGCCGGTCGGCATCGAATGTCCGCCAGTGCGGACGAAGGCCCCTCCCCCCGCGGCGACAATCGTCGGTGATGTGAAATGAGTTTGTCACCTCACCACCAGGACGGGAATCTTGGTTTTTGTCAGCACCTCAAGAGTCTGGCTCCCGAGCAGCAGCTTGCTGAGGCCGCGGCGGCCGTTCGACGCCATGACGATGGCATCACAAAGCAGGTCTTGTGCTGTCTCGATGATGGCTTCGGCCGGTCTGGCCTGATCGACATAGACGGTCTCCGCGACCACGCCCATCTGCTCTGCCTTGGCCTTGGCGGAGGAGAGAATGTAAGCCCCATACTTCTCGCTGCGCTCCATGTAGGATCCGATTTCGTCAGGCGTGCTCGGCCACCCGAAACCCGGCAGCGCCATGACGGGATATGGCTCTGTCACGTGTATGATCGTGACCCTGCTGCCCAGCGCACTCGCCAGCGCCAGGCCCTGCTCGAGGCCCTTGTATGCAAGCTCCGATCCGTCCGTCGCTATTAGAATATGCGGATACATGCCGGCTCTCCCATGTTGATGTAGGTGGATTGCCCATCTCTCGGCCCACCGAGCGCGATCTTAATCCAACCGTTTGGTACCAACCATCGTCGAAGCCGCGCCGGGACGACGATTCCTCATTTCCGATGGCGGACAACGAGCTTCGAGAGTTCTCGCAGCCAGAGCACCGCACTTGCCGCTGCCGCCCAGGTCTCTTGCGCCCCCCAATCTCCGGCGTTCGCAACCGGCAGAAATTAATGATTGCATTTTTTCGAAAGCGTTATATATTAATTGTAGGTTTTCAAGGGAGCTGTCCTCATGACCAGGAATGTCGGAAGCATTGACCGCATCGTCAGGATCGTCGTCGGGCTTGCCCTGCTGTCTCTCGTCTACTTCCTCGAGGGCAACATGCGCTGGTGGGGTCTGGTCGGCCTCGTGCCGCTTGTAACCGGCCTCGTTTCCAGTTGCCCGCTATACGCGGTTTTGGGCATGAGCACCTGCTCGGCGATGGAGGCCCGAAAGTGAGAACGCCGGCCCTAGGCCCGGTGTAAATCGCCTCGGCCGATGCCGGGGCGAGGAAGCCTCGGAGCTCATGAATGGCTGCCGCAACGCGGCGGACTGATCGTGGCGCACGCCCCTACAGTCCCGCAGCAGCCATCGCCTAGCCCATTTCCGCGAAACGGGTGTCCTGGAGTGAGGGGCTTACGATCCGCATGAAGCAGCCGGAGATCAATGGATTGACATCAACAGAGACCCTTTCAGAGACCCTTTCGCGGGAAGCGGCCAACATGAAGGCAAATGTCGATGAGGCATCGAGCTTTCTGAAGAAGCTTTCGAACCCGGATCGCCTTCTGGTCGCCTGCGCGCTCACAGATGGAGAGCGCTCGGTGCGCGAGCTGGAGGACCTTCTCGGCATCCGCCAGCCGGGGTTGTCGCAACAACTCGCCGAACTCAGGGAGGCGGGCCTGATCGTCGGCCGGAAGGAGGGCAAGCAGGTCTTCTATCGGCTGGCTGATCCCCGTGTTGAAATCTTCATCGACACCATGCACCGGCTCTTCTGCAGGCCGGATAACCAGATCTCAACCAACAAAGAACTGACATCATGACCGAATTTACCCCTTTCGCCTCGCTGTTCGGCGGAACGCTGATCGGCCTTGCCGCTGTTCTGCTGATGGCCTTCAACGGCCGCATCGCCGGCATGTCCGGCATACTTGGCGGCATCCTGCCTCCAGTCTCGCCCGACTGGGCCTGGCGGGCCGCTTTTCTGGTTGGCGCGGTTGCAGCGCCAGCCCTGATCCTGACCGTCGGCGGCTACGACATTCCCTTCCAGACCACCGTTCCGACGCCCTGGATTGTCATTAGCGGCCTGATCGTCGGCGTCGGCATCACCTATGGCTCCGGCTGCACCTCCGGACATGGAGTCTGCGGGATGGCCCGGCTGTCGGTACGTTCGATCACTGCCACACTGACCTTCATGGTGACCACGGCCGTCACCGTCTTCGTCGTCCGCCACGTTCTGGGAGGCTTCTGATGCCGCGAATTCTGTCCGCCCTCATCGCAGGCCTGATTTTTGGCGCCGGCATCGCCATCTCGGGCATGATCAATCCCGCCAAGGTCTTGAACTTCTTCGATATCGCCGGAACCTGGGACCCTTCGCTCGCCTTCGTCATGGGGGGCGCGCTGGCGGTCACGGCCATCGGTTATCTCCTGGTCCTCAAACGCGCAGCGCCGGTTTTCGAGCCCAAGTTCCATCTGCCCACCAGGAAGGATCTCGACCTGCCGCTGCTGGCCGGCTCGGCGACCTTCGGCATCGGCTGGGGCATTGCCGGCTTCTGCCCCGGCGGCGCCGTCCCCGCAATCGGTCTCATGAAGGCCGAGGCCTTCATCTTCGTTGCCGCGATGGTTGGCGGCATTGCGCTCGCACGTCTCATTCGCCGGGCGACAAGCGCCACGGCATCGAAACACGCCTGAACAGGAGCTTCTCCAATGCACGAACCGCTTCCCTTCACGCCTGACCTCACCGTCAAGCCCGAAGTCGTTCCTTTCTTCGACGAACCGACCAACACGATCAGCTACATCGTCAAGGACCCGGCATCGAAGGCATGCGCTGTGATCGATTCCGTGATGGACATCGACTACGCAGCCGGTCGCATCACCTATGACGGCGCCGACAAGATCATCGCCTATATCCAGGAGAAGGGCTGGAAGCTCGAGTGGCTGATTGAAACCCATGTCCATGCGGATCACCTGTCCGCAGCGCCCTACATCCAGGGAAAGCTCGGCGGCAAACTCGGCATCGGCGAGAACATCACGGTCGTCCAGAATACCTTCGGCAAGATCTTCAACGAAGGCACCGAGTTCCAGCGCGACGGGTCGCAGTTCGACCGGCTCTTCAAGGATGGCGACAGCTACCAGATCGGCATGATGACCGCCCATGTGCTGCACACGCCGGGCCACACCCCGGCCTGCATGACCCACATTGTCGGTGATGCGGCCTTTGTCGGCGACACGCTTTTCATGCCCGATGGCGGCTCGGCCCGCGCCGATTTCCCGGGCGGCGATGCCCGCACCCTCTATCGCTCGATCCAGCGTGTCCTGGCATTGCCCGGCCAGACGCGCCTCTTCATGTGCCACGACTACGGGCCGAACGGGCGCGACATCCAGTGGGAAACCACGGTCGCCGAAGAGCGCGACCACAACATTCATGTCGGCAAGGGCATAAGCGAGGACGAGTTCGTGAAGATGCGCGAAGCGCGTGACGCGACCCTCGCCATGCCCAAGCTCATCATCCCCTCGCTCCAGGTCAACATGCGCGCCGGCCGGCTCCCGCCTGCCGACGAGAGCGGCAAGACCTACCTGAAGGTTCCCGTCAACATCCTCTGAGGGGCTGGCCCGGTCGGGGACAGCATTGTCATGGTCAGAATCGAGAAAATCCTCCCCATCCTGGCTTGGGGCAAAGCCTATGATCGCTCGGTCCTGACCAGCGACCTGGTGGCGGCAATGATCGTCACCATCATGCTGATCCCTCAGTCATTGGCCTATGCGATGCTCGCGGAATTGCCGCCGGAGGTTGGGCTGTATGCCTCGATCCTTCCTCTGGTGGCCTATGCGATCTTCGGCACCAGCCGCGCACTCGCGGTTGGTCCGGTCGCGGTGGTCTCGCTGATGACGGCTTCCGCCATCGGGCAGATCGCAGCGCAAGGCACCGCCGATTATCTGACGGCCGCAATCGTGCTCGCCCTGCTGTCGGGCGCCATGCTTGTGCTTATGGGCATATTCCGACTGGGATTTCTGGCCAACTTCCTCAGTCATCCCGTAATTTCGGGTTTCATCACCGCTTCGGGGCTGCTGATCGCCGCAAGCCAGCTCAAGCATATCCTGGGCGTTCCGGTCAAAGGAGACACGCTGCCCGATATACTGGGGGGCCTCCTGTCCAATATCGGCAATGCCAATCCGATCACGCTCGCTATCGGCGGGGGTGCCATCGCCTTTCTCTATTTTGCGCGCTCTCGACTGAAGGGGCTTCTGACCGGCTCCGGCCTCAACAGCCGGTTGTCGGACATTCTCACCAAGGCCGCTCCGATACTGACGGTTGCAATAACGATCCTGATTGCCGGCGCCTTCGATCTTGGAAGTCGTGGCGTCATGCTGGTCGGCGCCATCCCGCAGGGCCTTCCTGTTCCAGCCGTTCCGACGTTTTCGCTGGATCTTGTCGCAGCCCTTGCCGGACCGGCCCTCCTCATCAGCGCAATCGGTTTTGTCGAATCCGTCTCGGTGGCCCAGACGCTTGCCTCAAAACGGCGTCAGCGCATCGTGCCTGACCAGGAGCTGATCGGGCTTGGGGCCGCCAACATCGCATCAGGAATCTCTTCCGGATTTCCGGTTACCGGCGGCTTTGCCCGGTCGGTCGTCAATTTCGACGCCGGGGCCGAGACGCCCGCTGCCGGCATTTTTACCGCTATCGGCATCGCGCTCGCCACTTTGTACCTGACGCCGCTGCTTGCCAGCCTCCCGCAGGCCACGCTGGCGGCAACGATCATCGTCGCCGTGCTGTCGCTGGTGGATTTCAAGGCAATCCGCAACGTCTTCGGCTATTCGAAGGCAGATTTCGCGGCGATGGCGGCAACGATCCTGGTTACCCTGCTCCTCGGGGTGGAGCCGGGCGTACTCTCGGGCGTCCTGCTCTCGCTGGGGCTGCATCTTTACCGCACCAGCAGACCCCACATGGCTGTCGTCGGCCTGGTGCCTGGGACGGAGCATTTCCGCAACATCGAACGGCACAGGGTCATCACCGACCCCTCGATCCTTTCGATCCGGGTCGACGAGAGCCTCTATTTCGCCAACAGCCGCTATCTCGAAGATCGCATCGCCGCGCTCGTCGCCGACCATCCGAAAGTTCGGCACGTCATCCTGATGTGTCCGGCCGTCAACGCCATTGACGCCAGCGCGCTGGAAAGCCTCGAGGAAATCAACCATCGCCTCGATGACGCAGGCATAACCTTCCACCTTTCCGAGATCAAAGGTCCGGTCATGGATCGCTTGAAGAGGTCAGATTTCCTGCAGCAGCTGACGGGAAGCGTGTACCTCAGCCAGTACGAGGCCGTGGTGGCATTGCGGGGTAAAGGACAAGCGCCGATCTATCATCCGGCATGACAATGAACGGCTCTGTTGCTACCGCCGAGCGACAGGCCTCGATCGGGGGCAACGTAAATTCAGCTGCGGATGTAGGTGGAAAGTCGACTGAGACGTGCTTCGGTCTCGCGCAGGGCTTCAAGCGCTTTTACTTCGGGCCGTCCGGCAAGCATGCTGGCCAAAACTTCCCCCAGTGCGAAAGCCGGGGTCATGGTATGGAAGAAGCTCAGACTGTCGGTTGGGCAAAAAATTACGGCGTTTGCGAGGGCCCGTATTGGCGCGACCTCGCTGTCCGTGATCGCAACGATCTTCATGTCTCGGGATTTGGCATATTTGCAGATCTCCAGCGAGATCGCCGCATAGGGGTTGATCGTCAGCACGAAGAGCACATCGCCGGGCTTGGACCACGTCAGAGGGTCGGAGCCCGTACCAGCCGCGCCATCGACCAGAATGGTACGATCTCCCACCAACGAGCACATATAGTTGAACTGCCACATCACCGGATGGCAAGATCGCTGGCCAAGGCAGTAGATCCGACGGGCCTTTGCCAGAATATCGGCGGCGGCGGTCAAGGAAGCAAGGACATCGGGATGGCTCAGCCCCTCGATCTGATGGGATAGCCTGGCAAACATCCGGGCCGCGAGCGCCATCTCGCCCTCCAGCGCTTGGTCGCGAATATGCTGGCGGGCCTTTTCCGCGAAACCGCCGCTACGATCACGGATCGCGTCGTGGTACTGGCGCCGGATCTCGTCATATCCCGACAGCCCGAGATACTGTGCAAGACGCGTCATGGTGGCAGGCTGAACGCCCGCCTTGCGTGCCTGATCTCGCATCGAGAGAAGCGCTACATCCTGCGGATTATCGATAATATAGCGGGCAGCCATCTGGAGTTGGCGCGACATCTTGCTGAAGCGCGCCACGATCTCAGTCTGAAATGGATAACTATCCATGCGCGAATGTTCTCTGGCTGCAGCCGCTGCGGTCGCCCGCGCTCGTGATTAAGATACATCTCCTCTGTGCCTGTCCGCAGGCAGCGAGGTCAAGTCTTCTTGCTCTTCAGCCCACGCCCAGGACCTGCTCTAGCGCGAGACCAATACGATCAACGATTTCCCCGACGTCCTCCTCACTCACCACATAGGGT
>JAEWHN010000265.1 GCA_023387775.1 Pseudomonadota bacterium
CTTCAGCCGCATCTCGATGCGGCTCGGCTGGCACTCGACCGCAAGGCACGACAAGCCTGCGAACGTGGCGGCCAGCGGCTGCGCGCCGCCCATGCCGCCAAGGCCCGCCGTCAGCAGCCAGCGGCCCGACAGGTCGCCGCCGAAATGCTGCCGGCCCATCTCGACGAAGGTCTCGTAGGTACCCTGCACGATGCCCTGCGAGCCGATATAGATCCACGAGCCGGCCGTCATCTGGCCGTACATCATCAGGCCCTTCTTATCGAGCTCGTTGAAGTGGTCCCAGTTGGCCCAGTGCGGCACGA
Source organism: Pseudomonadota bacterium (assembly GCA_023387775.1). Classification (GTDB taxonomy): domain Bacteria; phylum Pseudomonadota; class Alphaproteobacteria; order Rhizobiales; family Rhizobiaceae; genus Pseudaminobacter. The sequence goes on from JAEWHN010000265.1 coordinate 303, forward strand.
GGTTGGAGTTGGCGATCAGCACGCGCGGGGCGTCTGCATGGGTGCGGAACACGCCCACCGGCTTGCCCGACTGCACCAGCAGCGTCTGGTCGGCTTCCAGCGCCTTCAGCGCGCCGACGATGCGGTCAAAACTTTCCCAGTCGCGCGCGGCGCGGCCGATGCCGCCATAGACCACCAGCTCGCCGGGCTTTTCGGCGACCATAGGGTCGAGATTGTTCATCAGCATGCGCAGCGGCGCTTCCGTCAGCCAGCTCTTGGCGGTCAGCTCGGTGCCGGTGGCGGCGCGGATGGTGCGTGAATTGTCGATGCGGGTATGTTGGGTCATGCGTGGTCTCCAGCAGGAGGGCAGGTGGCGCCTCAGGCGCGCGCCCAATCGAGTGCGGTTTGAAGGATTTTTGTCAGGGTCGCGCGGATCGGCGCGGCGTATGCGGCGTCGTAGGCGGCCGGCCAATTTTCAGCGCTCACTGGCCCCGGCCGCTCATGCATGTAGCCGCGGCAGGAAAGCTCCATCTGCAGCGCATGGACGCCCGCTTCCGGGTTGCCGAAGTTGCGGGTGATGAAACCGCCCTTGAAGCGGCCATTGATCACATGGCTCTCGCCGGTGCCGGCCATGATGTCGGCCACCAGCGTCTGCAGCGCCGGGTCGGTGCTCGCACCGCTGTTGGTGCCAAGGTTGAATACCGGCAGCTCGCCGTCGAACAGCCGCGGGATCACCGAGCGGATCGAGTGGCAGTCATAGAGCACGACCTTTTCATGGCCCTTCCGTAGACGTACCAGCTCCTCGGCCAGCGCGGCGTGATAGGGCTCGAAATAGGTCTTGCGCCGCTCCGCGACCTCTTCCGCACCCGGCGCCTGTCCGTCGCGATAAAGCGGCTCGCCGTCGAAGGTGGTGGTCGGGCAAAGCTCGGTCGTCGCCTGGCCGGGGTAGAGCGAGACGCCGGACGGGTCGCGGTTGACGTCGATCACCGTGCGCGAGATCGAGGTGCGCACCACCGTTGCGCCGAGGCCTGCGGCGAAGTCATAGAGCTTTTCGATCCACCAGTCGGCGTCCTTGCGGCCGAGCCAGGGCGACACAAGCCGCCCTTCCAGTCCGGCGAGGTCGATGCCGGTGTGCGGGATCGACACCAGCAGCGGCGCCTCGCCCCGCGTAACCGAGAGCCAGGGCGTGTCGCTCATCCCTCGCTCCCCGCAATCGCCGGCAGCTTCACCGCGCCTGCGGCTTCGATCACCGCGCCGCTGCGCACCAGCGCGTTGGCCTTTTCCATGTCCGGGTGGAAATAGCGGTCGTCGTCGAGATGCGGCACCTGTGCCCGCAGCAGCTTGCGCACAGCCTCCAGCGGCGCGCTGGAAGCCAGCGGCGCGTGGAAGTCGCAGCCTTGCGCGGCCGCCAGAAGCTCGATGCCGATCACGGCGGTGGCGTTTTCCACCATGCCGATCAGCCGGCGCGCGCCATGGGCTGCCATCGAAACATGGTCTTCCTGGTTGGCCGAAGTGGGTATGGAATCCACGCTCGCCGGATAGGCCTTCTGCTTGTTTTCCGAGACGAGGGCTGCCGCCGTGACCTGCGGGATCATGAAGCCGGAGTTGAGGCCGGGCTTCGGCGTCAGGAAGGCCGGCATGCCCGACAGCGCCGGGTCGACCAGCATGGCGATGCGCCGCTCCGACAGCGAGCCGATCTCGCAGACCGCCAGCGCGATCATGTCGGCGGCGAACGCCACCGGCTCGGCGTGGAAATTGCCGCCCGAAAGCGCGGTTTCGTCCTCGGCGAAGATCAGCGGATTGTCGGTAACGCCGTTGGCCTCGGTTTCCAGCGTGTCTGCCGCCTGCCGCAGCACGGTCAGTGCCGCACCCATCACCTGCGGCTGGCAGCGCAGGCAGTAAGGGTCCTGCACGCGCTCGTCGCCGACGCGGTGGCTTTCGCGGATGGCGCTGCCCGCCATCAGCGCGCGCAGCGCATCGGCCGAGTCGATCTGGCCCTTGTGCTTGCGCAGCATGTGGATGCGCGGGTCGAACGGTGCGTCCGAACCTTTGGCCGCGTCGGTCGACAGCGCGCCAGTCACCAGCGCCGAGTGGTAGAGTATCTCGGCCTCGAACAGCGCGGCCAGCGCGTAAGCCGTGGAGAACTGCGTGCCGTTCAGCAACGCCAGACCTTCCTTCGGCCCGAGCGTCACCGGTTCCAGCCCGTGCGATACGAAGGCCACCTTGGCCGGCACGCGGCCATGCGGGGTGAAGCAGTCGCCGACGCCGATCATCGCCGCCGTCATGTGCGACAGCGGCGCGAGGTCGCCCGAAGCGCCGACCGAGCCCTGCGCCGGCACCACCGGGATCACGTCGTTGGCCAGCATCTTTTCCAAAAGCTCGACCGTCTCGACCTTCACGCCCGAGGCGCCCTGCGCGAGGCTGGCGAGCTTCAGCGCCATCATCAGCCGCGCCACGGCCGCGGGCATCGGTTCGCCGGTGCCGGCGGCATGCGACAGCACGATGTTGCGCTGGAGCGTTTCGAGGTCGGCAGCCGGAATACGCACCGAGGCGAGCTTTCCGAAGCCGGTGTTGATGCCGTAGACCGGCTCGCCCTTGGCGACAATTCTTGCCACCGTCTCAGCGCTGGCCTGGATTTTTGCCCGGGCGCTCTCATGCAGCTTCGGCACGGCACCGCGATAGATGGCGCGCCAGTCGGCGAGCGTGGCTTCGCCGGGTTTCAATACGAGTTCAGTCATTTCCCCCTCCAGATGCGCGCATGGAGCGGATTGAAGCCCATGCGGTAGACAAGCTCGGCCGGCCGCTCGATGTCCCAGATCGCGAGGTCGGCCCATTTGCCGGCCTCCAGCGTTCCGGTCTCGCCGAGTATCCCCAGCGCGCGCGCCGCCTCGCGGGTCACGGCGGCAATGCATTCGTCGACGGTCATGGCAAACAGCGTGGCGCCCATGTTCATGGTCAGCAGCAGCGAGGTCAGCGGCGAGGTGCCGGGATTGTTGTCGGTCGCCAGCGCCATTTTCGTGCCGTGGCGCCGGAAGAGGTCGACCGGCGGCTTTTTCGTCTCGCGGATGAAGTAGAACGCGCCGGGCAGGATAACCGCCACTGTGCCGGCCTTGGCCATGGCGGCAGCGCCTTCTTCATCGGTGTATTCGAGGTGGTCGGCCGAGAGCGCGCCGTAGCGCGCGGCCAGGGCTGCGCCATGCAGGTTGGAAAGCTGGTCGGCATGCAGCTTCACCGGCAGGCCGTGCGCCTTCGCCGCTTCGAACACGCGGGTCATCTGCTCGGGCGAAAAGGCGATGCCCTCGCAGAAGCCGTCGACCGCGTCGACCAGTTTTTCCGCCGCGATTGTCGGCAGCATTTGCTTGGCGACGAGGTCGATATAGGCGTCCTTGTCGCCGTTCGCCTCCGCCGGCAGCGCGTGCGCGCCGAGGAAGGTGGTGCGAACCGTCACCGGCCGTTTCGCGCCAAGACGGCGCGCGGCGCGCAGCGACTTGGCCTCGTTTTCGAGGTCGAGCCCGTAGCCGGATTTCATTTCGACAGTGGTCACGCCTTCGGCCAGCAGCGCATCGAGCCGGGGCAGCGATTGGCGCACGAGCTCGTCCTCGCTCGCCGCGCGCAGCGCCTTCACCGAGGAGACGATGCCGCCGCCCGCGCGCGCCACTTCCTCATAGGTGGCACCCGCGAGCCGCATCTCGAATTCATTGGCGCGGTCGCCAGCATGCACCAGGTGCGTGTGGCAGTCGACCAGGCCGGGCGTGATCCAGCGGCCCTCGCAGTCCACGGTCTCGGCGCCGTCGCGCAGAGCCACCGGCAGTTCGGCCTCGGGGCCGGCGTAGACAATGCGCCCGTCCCTTGCGGCTATCGCTCCATTTTCCACGATGCCCAGGCCGGGCGCGGTCTCGGCCAGCGTCGCGAGGCGGGCATTCCGCCACAGGCGGACCCGTCTCGTTTGCGCGCTTTCGCGGTGCTGCATGATGTTTTCCATTTCCATCCCGATCGTTTATGTATAGACATATGAGCGGTTGACGCAAGTGTCTTGTGGCGATCGGGTGCAAGAAGCGCAGGGGAAGGCTCCATGACGACCATTTTTGCCGGGCAGGCGCTGCTGCCGCAAGGCTGGCGCAACGACGTGCGCCTGACCGTCAAGGAAGGCCGGATCTCGGCCATTGAGCTTGACGCCGCCCCGCAGGCCGGCGACGAGCTTCATGCAACCTTGCTGCCCGGCATGCCCAACCTGCACAGCCACGCCTTCCAGCGCGGCATGGCCGGCCTTGCCGAAACGCGCGGCCCCGGCGCCGACAGCTTCTGGTCGTGGCGCGAGGTCATGTATCGCTTCGCGCTGTCGATGACGCCGCGCCAGGTCGAGGCCGTCGCCGCCCAGCTCTATGTCGAGATGCTGGAGGCCGGCTTCTCCCGCGTCGGCGAGTTCCACTATCTGCACCACGATCTCGATGGCGGGCACTATGCCAACATCGCCGAGATGGCCGAGCGCATCGCCGCAGCTGCCGCGCGCACCGGCATCGGCCTCACTTTGCTGCCGGTCTTCTATGCCCATTCCGGCTTCGGCGGTGCCGCGCCCAATGAAGGCCAGCGCCGCTTTATCAACGATCTCGAAAGTTTTGCCCGCCTGCTGGAAGGCGCCCGCGCGGCAGTGAAGGACCTGCCCGGCGCCCTGGTCGGCCTTGCCCCGCACAGCCTGCGCGCGGTGACGCCCGAAGAGCTCTCCGCGGTTGTTGCCATGACCGACGGGCCCGTCCACATCCACGTCGCCGAACAGGTGAAGGAGGTGGAGGACTGCATCGCCTGGTCCGGAGCGCGCCCGGTCGAATGGCTGCTCGCCAATGCCCCCGTAGACGGGCGCTGGTGTTTTATCCACGCCACCCACATGCTTGACACCGAGACGACCGGCATGGCCCGCAGCGGCGCCATTGCCGGTCTGTGCCCGGTCACGGAAGCCAATCTCGGCGACGGCACCTTTGCCGCGCCGCTGTTTGCCGAGCATGGCGGCCGCTTCGGCGTCGGCTCCGATTCCAACGTGCTCATCGGCCTGCCCGACGAGCTGCGCCAGCTCGAATATTCGCAGCGCCTGTTCCACCGCCAGCGCAACGTGCTGGCCGCGCCCGGCCAATCCAACGGCCGGGCGCTCTTCGATGGCGCGCTGGCCGGCGGTGCCGCCGCGCTCGGCGCCGGCCCGGCGGAAATCGCCGTCGGCGCTTCGGCCGATTTCGTCTCGCTGGGGGCCGACCACCCGTCCCTGGCCGGCAAGAAGGGCGACGGCGTCCTCGACGCCTGGATCTTCGCCAACGGCGCGAAGGTTGACGGCGTCTGGGTGCGGGGTAAGAAAGTTGTGGTTGGCGGCAGGCATTTCATGCGTGATGCCATTGCCGAGGACTTCCGGGCCGTGATGAATGAGCTTGCCGCGGGCTGAAGCGTGACGCGTGCCCGGCCGCCGTTCTGGATCGTACGATGGACAAGATGGATACCTTGAGGGAGCAGGAACCGATATCGCTGCACCAGCGCATTCTCGCTGACATCAGCGAACGCATCCTGTCGGGCGAATGGGCGCCCGGCCATCGCATTCCCTTCGAGCACGAGCTGACCGAGGAATATGGCTGCTCGCGCATGACCGTGAACAAGGCCCTTTCCGAGCTCGCCAGGACGGGCCTGATCGAGCGCCGCCGCCGCTCGGGCAGTTTTGTCCGTACGCCGGTGTCGCAGGCCGCCGTGCTCGAAATCCACGACATCAAGGACGAGGTGCAGGAACTGGGCCTGCCCTATCGCTACGAGCTTGCCTCGCACCAGAAGCGCAAGGGCACGCCGGCCGACCGCGCGCTGATGGAACTGCACGAGGCCGGGCCGGTGCTGGCGCTCAGGTGCCGGCATTTTGCCGGGCCGCGGCCTTTTTGCCTGGAAGAGCGGCTGATCAGTCTGGTCGCCGTGCCCGAAGCCGCCGAGGAAGCTTTCGAAGACATCGCGCCCGGGCCGTGGCTGGTCGGCCATGTCCCCTGGAGCGCGGCCGAGCACCGCATAAAGGCAACCGGCGCGGATGCGGAAACCGCTGCCGCGCTCGGCATCGATGCGGGCGCGCCCTGCCTGGTCGTCGAGCGCCGCACCTGGAGCGCCGAGCACCCCGTCACCCATGTGCGTTTCACCTATCCGGCAGACAGCCACACGCTCGTGGCCCGCTTCACGCCCTCGCAGGCGCGGTGAGGCGAAGGATTACGCCGCTCCCATCCGCTCGTGCGCCTCGGCCCACAGGCGCCGCGTCAGCTCGCTGGCAGGCATTTCGCGGCCGAGCCGGGCCGCCTGTCCCGACCACAGCGACATGAAATCGCCGGAGCCTGCCGGTTCGCTCTTTGCCTTCAGCGGTGCCAGTGCGCCGCCGGCCAGCGGAAATTCCGGCGCAAGCCCCGAGATCGGCCCCACCTCCCGCACGATGCGGTTGACGATGCCGCGCGCCGGGCGGCCTGTGAACACATTGGTGATCGCGGTCGCGTCGCTGCGCGTCTCGCGCAGCGCCTGCCGGTGCAGGGCCGCCACCTTGGCCTCGGGGCAGAACAGATAGGCGGTGCCGATCTGCACCGCCGAGGCCCCCAGCGCGAAGGCGGCGACGATGCCGCGCGCATCGCCGATGCCGCCGGCCGCGATCACCGGCACCGACACCGCGTCCACCACCTGCGGCACCAGCGCGAAGGTGCCGACCTGGGTGGCGATGTCGTCGGTCAGGAACATGCCGCGGTGGCCGCCGGCCTCCGCGCCCTGGGCGATGATGGCGTCGCAGCCATGCTCCTCCAGCCAGCGCGCCTCGTCCACGGTCGTCGCGCTCGACAGCACTTTTGCGCCCGTCGCCTTCACGCGCTCCACAAGCGCCTGCTCCGGCAGGCCGAAATGGAAGCTCACCACTTCCGGCCGGAATTCCTCCACGATCTCGCACAGCTGCGCGTCGAAGGGCGTGCGGTTGGAGTTTGGCACCGGCGCTTCCGGGTCGAGGCCAAGCTCGACATAGTAGGCGGCCAGCCGCTTGCGCCAGGCGGTCTCGCGGGCGTCGTCGGGTTCGGGCGGCGTGTGGCAGAAGAAGTTGAGGTTGATGGGCCTTGCCGTGCGCTGGCGGATGATGCCGAGCTCGGCGCGGATCTGCTCTGGCGAAAGCAGCGCGCAGGGCAGCGCCCCAAGCCCGCCAGCCTCCGCCACCGCGATCGCGATCTCGGAGCCGACAGGTCCCGCCATCGGCGCCAGCAATATCGGCAGCTCCGTGCCGGCAAGATCCTGGAAACGGCGGTCTCTGTGCATGGTCGGCGCTCCGTGGGGAAGATCGATGATGCGTCGGCCGCCCGTCGCGGTCCGGCCGTAAGGCATTGGATCAGGCGGTGATGACGGTGTCCATGGGGATGTCGTGCGGCTGCGGATAGATGGTGGCAAGCCGTGCCTGGCTGTAGCCAACGCCGATGGCGAGCGGCTTGCGCGGCATCGCCGCCAGCGTGCGGTCGAAAAAGCCGCCGCCATAGCCAAGCCGGTAATTGTCGCCGTCGAAGCCCACCAGCGGCGCGATCACCACGTCAGGAAACACCGCCGGCCCGTTGGCGGGCACGAGGATGTTCCACACGCCGCGCTCCAGCGGCTCGCCCGGCGCCCAGGCGCGGAACTCCAGCGGCCAGCCGGACTTGATCACCACCGGCAGCGCGAAGCGCCCGCCGGCCGCGATGGTCTCGTTCATCCAGCCGCGCAGGTCGGGCTCGCCCTTGAACGGCCAGTAGATGCCGATCAGCCGGTGGCGCGGGTCGCCGATCGCCTTGGTCAGCCCGACGGCGATTGTTTCCGTGCGTCGCGCCCGCTCGTCGGCCGGCACGGCCATGCGCTCGTCGATCAGCCGCTGGCGCTCGGCCTTGCGCCAGCGCAGCACGTCGGCCCACGCTATGGGGTCCGCGGCGCGGGGGTCGGGCTGAAATTCCGGCGTCAACTCATGCATGAAGCAGGGCGGAGAGGCATAGCCGCGCGCATCGTTGTCGTTGCTCATGAAGCCTCCTGCTGGGTCGCGGTGGCAATATCGATATGGGGAATGGGAAAGGCAAATGGAATTAAATGTTAGGTGAATGCAAAAAGATTGCTGCATGGCCCGCATTCCCCGCAAGTTGACGCTTGGCCGCTTCGCTGATGAAATGTCCGCGCGGGGAAGGGAGGCGCCATGCGGCAGCCATTCTTCACCATCGGCCACGGCACGCGCAGCATCGAGGCCTTCGTCCATCTGCTCAAGCTTGCCGAGGTGGCGCTGGTGGTCGACATCCGCACCGTTCCGCGCTCGCGCGCCAACCCGCAGTACAATGGCGATGTGCTTCCCGACAGTCTCGCAGCCTTCGGCATCGCCTACACGCATCTGGTCGAGCTTGGGGGCCTGCGCAGCCGCTCGAAGACGGTGCCGGCCTCCACCAACGGCTTCTGGGTCAACCAGAGCTTTCACAACTATGCCGACTACGCCACCATGAGCGCCGAGTTCCGTGCCGCGCTCGACCGGCTGGTGGAAATGGCCCGGGCGCAGCGGCTTGCCGTCATGTGCGCGGAAAGCGTGTGGTGGCGCTGCCATCGCCGCATCGTCGCCGATCATCTGATCGCGCGCGGCGAGGCGGTCTTTCACCTCATGGACCACGACAGGATCGAGCCCGCGACCATCACGCCGCAGGCCGTTCCGCAGGCGGACGGCTCGATCGCCTATCCACCGCCGGCCGCTGGCTGAGCATGCGTCTTGCGGGCTGCGCCAAGCTTACGGCGGGCCTCACCACGCCGGCTCGAATTCGCCCGGCGGCAGCACGCCCTTCTTGAGGATCAGGTTGGCGTAGAGCTTCAATTCGCCCGTGGCCACGATATAGGCCGCCTGCCGCGCGCGTTCATAGAAGGCGAAGCGCTCCAGCGGGGCCACCGTGAACGGGCCGGCCAGCCGGTCGATGATTTCCTGGAACGAAACGCAGATCGGCGGCACTTCCTCCGGCGTCTCCACCATCGCCATGCGGAAGGCGGCGGCCGTCTCGAACGTGTCCAGCGGCATATGAGTCAAAATCGCCTCCACCACCGCCTCGGCGCCCAGGCCGTCGGCGCGTATCACCGGGCGCCCCAGCGTGCTGGCCGGAAAATTGGCGTCGGCAATCACGATCTCGTCGCCATGGCCCATGGTGCGCAGCGCATGCAGCAGTTCGGGTCCGAGCAGGGGGTGGATACCGCGTAGCATGTCTCGTCTACCTCGGCTTGAGGGGCGCTTCGCAATCAGCCGGCCGGCCTTGCCGCCTGGCATCTAGGCACGGCCCGGGGCAAAAATCGACTCCGGATTTTTCGCCAACGCCCCGGACCGAACGGCGTTAGCCATGGGCGATGTAGTCGCCCGAGCGCTCGGCCTCGAAAGCCAGGCGCTGGATCATCAGCGCCAGCTCCAGCTGCCGGCTTGTTCCCGTCTTGTGCAGGATGACCTTCAGCCGGCCGCGTGCCGTTTCCAGCGACACGCCCTCCGCGTCGGCCGCGTGCCGCAGCGTCTCGCCCCGCCCGATGCGGATCGCCAGCCGCACTTCCGCCGGCGTCAGCCCATAGGTTGAGCGCAGGACGGTTTCGACCGTCGCCGGCTGCCCGCCTCCGGGGCTTACCGTCAGAAGCACGTCGGCTCTGCCCAGCACCTCGTGCACACGGCCGCGCAGCGGCAGCGCGCTGAGGGTGGCTCCGTCGGCGCGCGCCTGTAGCGCGATGGTGGCGAGCGGCTGCGCGCCTTGCGCAGCTTGTGCGATGGCCCACTGCAACTTTGCATCCGCGTCGTCGCTGGCAGCGTGAATGCGGCCCGCGCGCAGATGCAGGACGTCTCCGATCAGCTTTTCGAACGCCGCCGATGCCGCGATCAGCCGCCCTCTCGCATCCAGCCAGGCGCGCGGCATGCCCTGCTGGTCCAGCGCTCCCAGAACGCCCGTGGCGAGATCAAGCCTGGCCTTGAGCGCATGGTTGAGCGACAGCGAAAGCAGGCGGAACAGCGAATTTGCGCCGTTCAGCTCCTCGTTCACGTAAGCGCCCTTGGCCTGCCCGCGCTCCACCGACAGGATAAGGAAGGAACTGTCCTCGCGCGGTATGAACGTGCCGGCAAAGTGCGCATTCTGGTGCCTGAAGGCGAATTCCTGTTCGAAAGGGTCGCGCGCCAGCTCTTCCGGCGTGAAGCAGCGCCAGTCGGTCAAAAGCCCCCTTGTCCCCTCGAGCGTGAGCTCCAGCGCGCGCTGCATGCGCGGGACTTCCTGCGGCCAGGCCTGGAAATCGGCGTAGACCTCCTCGGACCCGCGCGATGCGAAGGAAACCAGGCTTTCGGGCGAAATATAGTGGGCGAAGGCGTGGTCGGCGCCGCAGGTCTCGGCGAGAATGCGCAACGCGTTCGGCCAGGCGTCGGGGCTCAACGCCGCTTCCAGCACATTCTCTACCGCACGCTCTATGTCCACATTCCCCCACGCCCGCTGCACGATTGCGCAGAATGGCAAGTCCAGCGGGGCCAGTCAAACCGACGAACAAGGAGCGCGCAAGGGCAGGCGCCCAGGCGCGCTTGTCGGCCGGCTTGAGAAGCCGGCTAACGGAGGCCGCTATTCGTGCAGCGTGTAGCTGTCCATCTCGCAGAAGTCCTGCGTGTCGGTGGTGGTGTCGAGGTCCGAATCTTCGGTGAACTCGAAGCGCATGTCGTATTTGCAGGCGCGGCGCCCGTCGGCCACGGTCACGCGGACGCTTTCGCCCGGGTTCAACACGTCGCGGCCCAGAATGTCCTCTTCCCATTCGTCCACCCCGCTCGGCGAGGCGTAGAATTCGGTGATCACAGAATTGGTGGCGTTCTTCAGCGTGAACACCAGATCGTCGGCCGCCTGTGCGGAAAAGGCGAAACAAGTAATGCCGGCCAGCGCCCCCGCTGCGGCCATGCGCAATTTCAAAGTCATCAAAAAGTTTCTCCACCCGGAATTGGGCAAGGCGTCGCTTATCAGCCGCTTGCGACATTTGGAATAAGGCGGGCGCAGGCATCTTTTGCGCCACGCATCGCTCCACGGGTCGCGGGGGTTGCTGATGTATCGAATTCCCTTGGATGTGCCCACGCAAGTTGACTTCCCGGCCTTGCCCGCGAGTTCCGAGAACGAAGCGCCGCATTAACTTGGGTTAATCCGGAATAACTTTGACGAGAATGAAATACAGGTCGGTCGATCTAGTCACAAAACTGCCAAAAAGCGTCGATTTCATCCTGAGGGGGGCTAGAGGAGAGGACAATGCTGAAGCGTCATCTTGCGACATTGGCTTGCCTTGGCCTTCTTGCCAGCGGCACATCTTTCGCACATCTCGATGGCTACGGCCTAGTCGGTTTCGCCCAGGCCAAGAACGGAAACGGCAATGGAGGGAATGGCGGCTCCGGTAACGGCCATTCGTCTTCCGAACACGGCAAGTCGGGCACGGCCCCGGGGAAGTCCGGCGAAACCCCCGGCAAGTCGGGCACGGCCCCGGGCAAGTCCGGCGAAACCCCGGGCAAGTCGGGTACAGCCCCCGGCAAATCGGGCGAAACTCCCGGTAAGTCGGGCACCGCTCCGGGCAAGTCGGCCTCCAACAATGCGCCAAAACCAGAAGTCACGGCTTCGAACACGCTTGGCGCCATGAATGCGGCCCATGCTTCCGCGCAGGCGCGCAAGCACGCAAACCCGAAGTCGGCCGTCGGGCTGATCGCCGCCTACGACCTGCTCCGGCAGGCGGCGCGGGAGATCGAGGATCCGGTCGCGCGGGAGCAGGCGCTGGACGACGCGGAAACCCAGCTGGCGGCGGATTTCGGAAGAGCCGCGCTGTCAGATGAGGAAATCGGCAAGATAAACGCGTTGCTCGATACTCGTCAGTAGCAGTTCTGCGGGCGAAGCCCGTCGGCAATGCGGTGCGGGTGCCGCGTAGCTTGGCGGTATCGCCAGCTTCTGCCGGGGTCGGGGCGGCTTCGCCGCTCCGGCTGCTGGCTCCTAGGCGAGTTCGCCCGGCTCCCGCGGAACGGAGGGGAACAGCTTGGCGGGCAGGGTGATCTCGACGTCCATCCGGTTTTTTGACCAGCTGCGGCTGTAGTTTCCCCGCAGTTGCGACTTGACGATGAGGTCCAGGAGCTTGGAGCCATAACCCCCCTTGAGGGTCTCGGGCTGGCCGCTCAGGCCCGGCGCCCGCTCGCTCCAGTCGATCTGCAGCTCCTCGGCACCGCGCCTGATATGGATTTCCAGGAAGCCTTCGGCATCGCTCAACGCGCCATATTTGGTCGAGTTCGTCGCCAGTTCATGGAAGACGAGCGCCAGCGGCGAAACTATTCCTGCGTCGACCAGGGCGTCGTCGCCCTTGACCGCGAATCGGCGGTGGCCCTTGCCGCCCTCGTAGGGCCGCAGCAGCACGCCGATCAGTTCCTTCAGCGAGGTGCGATCTCCGCCCCCCGTCGGGGCATTCCGGACCCGGATCAGGCTATGCGCATGCTGCAGGGCGACGAGCCGGTGCCTCAGCTTGTTGGCCAGCGGCTTCATCTCTGGATTGTCGCGGACCGACAGGCTGATCAGCCCGTTGACCAGGGCGAACAGGTTCTTGATCCGGTGCTCGAGTTCGCTCGACACGATCTCGCGTTCGGCGGCTAGATACCTCAGCTGGTCCAGCACCTCGTTTCTCGTTGCCGTGGTCGTGGAGATGATGAGCGGCCCCAGGGTGATGAGCGCACCACCCATGCTGATCGATAGCACGGGCGCCTGGCTGAGGTTCAACACAAAGATATAGCCTAGCGACGTAGCCGTGATCGCCCAGGCGCAGAAGGCGAAGGTCAGCAGCGCGGTGAGGAAGACGCGATAGGAAATCGCGCACCAGAGAAGGGCCGGGACCGGGAACACGAAGGCGGCCAGTCCGCCGAAGAAAATGCCCGCGACCGCCGACAGAACCAGAACGATGATCGGCGCCTGGTCGTGCAGGGTAAGGGGCAGTTCCCGCGTCCATTGGCGATCCACCGGAAACGCCAGGATCATCGGCAGAAAGGCAAGCTGGTTCAAGAGTTCGACCGAAAACCAGTAGCGGAAGGTTCTTTCCGCCGCCATTGGGCTGAACAGCGGCCCGACCAGCAGCGTGCCTACTATGCTGGAGTATATGGATGCCGCCAGGGCGGCGGAAAACAGATAGAAAGCCGACGTCGGCCGCTCCAGGCGCTGGTCTGTCCGGTCGAAGCTGGAAAGCAGGGCGTAGCCGACGACGACGATGCCGAAATTGAATATGGTCAGCCGTGCGCCTGTCGAAAGGGAAAATCCCAGGAGTAGAAGCGCTATCTCGAAGCCGACAAGGCAGGCGATCCAGCCCGCGGCGCGCGCCAGCATCGGAAAGCGTACCAGCATGCCGATCATGAACGCGTTGGCGGGCCAGACCAGCGCCAGGACGCTGTTGGTTGCGGTGTAGACTCCGAGAAGGAAGAGGGCCGCATAGGCACCGCCGAACAGCAGGTAAAACACCCAGGCCCGGCTCGGAGTGAGCAGTTTGCCTACTCTGGATTCGACTTCGCTGGCACCGAGCATGATCCACATCCCAGGGCGTCCATGCGTCCCCGGCGTCATTGGCCACCCATCAGGTAACCACCAATGCCGCGCATCGACAAGCGCCGAGCGCAATCAAATCCGGAGCCGGGAGCGCTGGGCGAGGCCTGCGCCTGAGACGATCGGGTGCAACGGCAGAGACGATCCGCCCACCGTCCGGGGCTATCCGTCACCATGAGCCGGTCCGCATGGGCCTGGTCCCATCAGTATCGAGAATGCCCGTGGCACCACAGCTAACACGCGAAACTGTCGACCTTTCCGGTTACCCCGACCTCGTGGTCCTCTATCTTGGAATGCGGGTGAACGTCTTCCAGGGGCTTGCCACCCTTTTCGGCTTCGGATCGAAGATTTCCGAGGCGGTGCAGGATGCGCCCGACGGGCTTCTTGCGCACGAGTCGATCGTCTACTCGCTGTTTCCGCCGCATGTCGGCATGCGCCAATACTGGCGTGACTTCGAGAGCCTCGAGCGCTGGTCGCGCAGCGAGCCCCACCGGCACTGGTGGCAGAGCTTCCTGCGCGATCCGAAGGGCACCGGCTTCTGGCACGAGGCCTATTTCCGGCGCGGCGGCATGGAGGCAGTCTATGTGAACATGCCCGACCGGTCGGGCATGCGCGCCTTCGCGCCGGTGTGTGCGGCCAAGGGGCCGATGTTCTCGTCGCGCAAGCGCGCGGGCCTTGAGGGCGATGCGCCGCCCGCGCCCGTCCAGGAACAGGAAATCTACAAGTGACCGCCTCCCAGGCAGACCAGAGAAGGAGCAGAGCAGTGTTCGGTAAAAAAGGCGCGTGGTTGGCGCTCGTGGCGGGCGGGCTTGCCCTGGTTTCAGGCGCGGCGCAGGCCCAGTCGCTCAACGTGACGGTAACGGGCGTGCGCAGCAGCGCAGGCATCGTGCGCTGCGGCCTGTTCGCTACGGCGAAAGGTTTTCGCGTGCCTGGCCGCGAGGTGCAGGCCGCCGACGCTGCGATCAAGAACGGTCAGGCGGTGTGCAGCTTCACCGATGTTGCGCCCGGCGCCTATGCCCTGGCCGTCTTCCATGCGGAAAAGAACGAGACGGCAATCGAGTACGGCCTCTTCGGCAAGCCCAAGCAGGGGGTCGGCTTTTCCAACAACCCGTCCATCACCTTCGGCGCGCCGGGGTTCGAAAAGGCTCGTTTCGCGGTGAACAAGCCGCGCGTCGATCTAAGCATCCGCTTGCAATACTGAGGCCGCGTCCTCCCGCTACCGCAGTCCCCGGCTCTCGCGCCCGTCCCGCAAACGAGCCGGGGTCGTGCCGGTCGCCTGCGCAAAGGCGCGGGTGAGGCCCGACAGGCTCTCGTAGCCGCAAAGATGGGCGATGCGCGCCAGCGGAATGGCAGGGCGCGCCTTGAGCAGCGAAGAAGCGCGCGCGATGCGGACCGAGCGGATGACATCGCCCACGCTCTGTCCCCTTTGCGCGAACACCCGGTAGAGATGCGCGCGCGAGCACCCGAGGCGGTAGGCGATGGTGGCAGCCACAAGCGCGGGATCGGCGTAGTGCTGCTGGATGAACTGCAGCGCCCGGTCATGGAGTTCATCAGAGTGGTCACGCAGATGCGCTCCGCTCCTTGTCGATCGTTCCGAAGCCAGGATGCCGAGCGCGAGGTCCACCGCGACCCGCATGGCCACCTGCGTAGTGGCCGCGTCGAGATGCGCGGCGTCCTGCGCCATCATGTGCAGATGGCTTTGCAGCGAGCGGGCAAGGCCGGCCTGGGGCGGGCAGAAGGCGCCTTCCTGCAGGAAGGCGACATCCCCTTCCAACTCCTCGATCACGGTGGCACGCGGCAGCGTGATGTAAAGGTGGGCGTGGTCGCGCGAATGCGTGTGCAGCCGCTGGCTCGCGTCATAGATCGCGATGCCGCTTTGCTGCGACATTTCCAGCGCGGGGCCGTGCCCGCTCCGCACTCGCGTCTCGCCAGCCACCGTGGCGCTGATCATGATGAAGTCGCTGTCGCCGCGGGTCCTGCCCACCACGGCGCCGGCGTTGGCGCTGTATCCGAAGGTGGCGCCCCTGGCGTCGGCGCAAAGCAGCGCCCGGCCGGCGAAATGGTCCGCCGCAGAGGCGGCGGCCAGGTCGAGGTCCATCCGCGGAAACAGGCTGCGCCAGTAGTCGAAGCGCTCGCTCTGGCGCAAGCCATCGGTCGAGAGGCGCCGGAAGTCGCTCCCGGATTGTAGATCGCTTCCATCGGCCACGTCGCTCCTCCTCCCCCCTCCTTCGTGCCATGGTCGCAAACAGACGCGGCCATCAAAGCGCGCCCCGCCCGTTTGGCCAGGTCAGGGCCGCGGCGTCAGCGCGGCCGCTGTTTCGACGCTGTCGAAGATCGTCGCCCCCTTGCGCGCTTCTTGCGCGATTTTCTGAATGTTTGGGTTGTTGCGCACCGCCTGCCTGCCGGCTTCGATGGCGAGGTCGGCGTCGTCGCGGGCGAGCTTGAGCCGTGTCGGCATCCGGTTCAGGCGGTCGAAGTGCGCCGGGTCCGCATCGCGGAACGAAAGATACTCGGTCGTAACGGTCACGTCGCGGCAGTCCCATCCGGCCAGGGTTCCGCGCACCTTGAGCACCTGCTCGCGCGAGAGGCCGCAGCGGTAGCGGATCAACACGTCCTGCCATCGATTAAGAGCAAGGTCGATCGCGTCGAACCCGCTCCTGTTGGCCGACGCAATCGCAGTGTCGGAGACGGCGCGAACGATATTCCCCAGGTGAGGCGGGCGCTGTGTTTCGCCCCACTCGTAAGGGATGTGCCTGCCGGCGTCGGTAACGATGAAGATGAAATTGCGAAGCCTCACCGCCTGCAGCGGCGACAGCGGTGCATATGGCGTGCCCGCCTTTGCCAGTTCGAGGGTGAGACCGGTGATGCCGAGATTGTCGGTCAGCGCACCATCGAGCAGCCTGACATAGTTGAGGTTTTGATCGGCCTGGTAGGAGTCCAGCGATCGCGCATAGGCCTGCAGCCGGATCGAGGGGTTCTCCGTGTTCAAGGCCCGCTCCAGCCAGAGAGGGCGGTGATAGTCGCAATCGATGTTGGGCGCCTGCAGGATCATCGGCGCGAAGGCCACCGGAACTGCCGCGGATGCCCCGACCGCCTCGGCGATCTTGAGCCGGTTGATGTCGCTGCACAAGGCGGCGAACGTGTCTTCGGTGAAGAGAAACGGCGTGTTGTTGTAAATATCCGAGGCGGTCACCCAGACCAGCGGCCTGCCAGGCTTTCCGAATGCAGAGAAGGTGGCGTGATCGAAAAGGTTGTCGTCAAGCCATCGGGCAAAGCTGTTGCGGTCATTGGCTCCGCCCTGGAGCGCCGCCTTGGCCAGGGTGGCGGGCAAGACGCTGGTGGTCATGTTGGCTTCGGCATCTTGGTAGAGGAACCGTTCGCGGAAATCGCGGTATTCCTCCTTGCCCTTGTAGCCGAGATAGGCCGCCAGCACGGCCCCGCCCGACGTTCCGGCGACGGTGCGGACATTGTCGACCAATGTGCGATGATGGGGAAACTCGTCGATGGTCAGGCTGTCGAGTTCCTGCAGCACGCCGTAGCCGAAGGCCGCCGCCCTCGTGCCGCCGCCTGAAAACGACAGCGCCACCACGGTCGAGCCGTCATCGGTGGCATCGGGGATGTAGTCTGGGGAAGGTGCCGCCGGTTGGGTGCTGACGAAGTTTATCGGGGTGGTGTCGACGGCGACGCAGCCCGAAGCAGCAATCGCCGCGGCAAGGCCTGTCGCCCCCAGCAGCCTGGACAATATGTTTCGCACTGACTGGAAGGCCCCTACCGCCGAATTCCCTCCCCTCTAGGGTGGCACGGGCGAAACGATCCTTCAAGCAGTCTTGGCACTTGGCGAAGGATTGATTCCGTTGTGGTTTAGGCGAACAGCCCGCTCAGAAAAGGGTGGGTTCGGAAGGTGCCGCCTGCGTCGGCACCGGCGCCTCCACCACCACCAGCATGTCGTCGGGCAGGGGGCGCTGCAGGGCCCTGGCCTCCTCCCAGGGCGCCGAAAGCCAAAGATCGACCTCTTCCGGCGTGGTGAGAATGACCGGCATCGCCTTGGGATGGATCGGCGCCAACAACCCGTTCGGCTCCGTCGTCAGGAAGCCGAAGAGCTCGAATTCACGCTCGCCGTCGCGCACCTTCTTGATGCCTCTCCAGGGCGTCCAGAACCCCGCGAAGAACATCAGCGGCCGGCTGTGGTCGCGGGCGAACCATGCGTTGCCGGCGCCCTTGCCGGGAAGCGGCTCGGCGAAGCTGGTGAAAGGCACCACGCAGCGGCTCGTCGGCCCCAGCCACCGCCGCCAATGCGGCGAACCGACGTTCCTGATGTTGGTGACGCCCGGATCGTAGTTCTTCACGAAGGCCGGCGGCGAGGGCATGCCCCAGGTAGCGGGTGCGACCTCGCGCTGCCCGTCCGCGCCGGTGCGGACGATCGGCGCCAGATAGCCCGGATAAATGTCGCGCGACGGCTCGTTGAAGCCGGTGCGGTCGCGCAGGGCCCGCGTGATCTGGACGATGGCTTCCCGGGTCGTGGTGACGTTGTAGAGGTTGCACATGCGCGCATCCTGCTTCAACCGCCACGAATTGGCCAGCGCCGCCCCCAGTGGCCGCCGCAGCCCACGTTGACTGCGGTCCGCTCGGAGACGACCAACTAGGTCGCCGACTTCAAGTTCAGTGACAGGATTACGAGAATAACACCGACAGAATTGTCCGGTACATGTTGCTTGATTCCAGTTGTTGTCCATTGGTGATGGACAATCCTCCAAATCGAATTAGACATAAGCTTCATCATCGGTTCAGGGGGGAGCCGTGAACGATAAAATTATCAAGACATCTTCTGCCGGACATAAGATGACAGAATCTTGCTTTCGCTACTTTAGCTACGGAACTTGCGATGGCGATTGAACCTGACGCACTTGAAGCATTGCGAGAAAGGCACCGTCGCTGGCTCTCACGGCTTGGCATTCTGGATAAGCCGTGGTTGATTCTCGGCTCCGCGCCGTCCCCCACGATTCCACCTGACCTGATTGGACATTGTGCACGCGTCGACGTTAACAACTCAGGCAAGACAGCCAACGCACTAGGTCTCCCGCCCGCCGACTTGACGTTCCGCAAGCGGAAGAAGTCGTGGGAAGAGCATCCTCATGTAAGGACGAGAGGCCTCCTATGGCTCCATACGAAGCCTCTTTGGGTGATGTATCTGAGCCTTCTAGCTAAGCCGCACGTGCGTTATGAGAGCCTAATGCGCGCCACTAAAGCTGAGCGCGAGGCGATCGTCGACGTCGTGAGTGGTGGAGTTCCCGCTGATATTGGAGAGGTAGGCCATGTGACGAACGGAGTTGCCGCCCTCTGCTACGCACTTTTCATGGGCGTGCCGTCTGTGACCCTCGCGGGGTTCTCAATCACCAGGATGGGCCATTCTTACGACGACAAAGGGAAAATTCGGAGACAGATCGCCGAAGACACCTTCGTTCTGACGCGTTTAAAGGATCGGGGGAACGTCTTCACGACCGAGTTGGATCTCTCCGAGCATGTCGGGTTGCCTTTTGTTCGCGATAGAAGCGGCGTCGCCGCCAACATTGACAGCTCGATCGCACTGAGATCGCGCCAGTGGGAAAATCCCAGCGATACCAAAAGCATTACCAACAAATCGCCGGCCTGCACGTGAAGGCCGGTGAACTTCCATAAACGAGAAGGTAACAAAAAAGCCCGGCGAACCGGGCTTTTTGATTTCATCCGCCGTGAGTGTGAACGGCCATGATCGGATGATGGTGCCCAGGAGAGGACTCGAACCTCCACGCCTCGCGGCACACGGACCTGAACCGTGCGCGTCTACCAATTCCGCCACCTGGGCTAGGTGTGCCGCCGATGTAAGCGGACAGCGGTGCCGTGTCAACGCGCTTTTCGGCAAAAAAAGCATCCGAATGCAAAGATGCTGTGGGTCGGCTGTTTTTCCACCGCGGGAGGCTGCTCGCGACGTGCAAGAAGTGGCCAAAACCCGTGGTTTTTCCGCGGTTTGAACCGTTGCAGGGCACATAGCGTACTTTGCCGTCCGCCCCGGCGGCGGGTTAGGCAGCGCGGGCGAATCGCTTTGCCGGCTGTGCGGGCGCGAATCACTGCTGCGGATGTGAAAAGGCCCGGCGGGGGCCGGGCCTTCATTCCATTCGCGTTGCGTGTGCCCGGGGGCGCTTATGCCGACAGCACTTCCTTCGACGCCACAGTCGAATCGGCGTTGAGCCGGTAGACGATCGGCACGCCCGTGGCGAGTTCCAGCTTGACGATCTCGTCGCCCGACATGCCCTCCAGCGCCATGATCAGCGCCCGCAGCGAGTTGCCGTGGGCGGCCACCAGTACGGTCTCGCCGCGCAGCACATGCGGCTGCATGTCGTGCATGTAATAGGGCCACACGCGCGCGCCGGTGTCCTTCAGGCTCTCGCCGCCGGGCGGCGGGGTGTCGTAGGAGCGGCGCCACACATGCACCTGCTCCTCGCCCCACTTGGCGCGGGCGTCATCCTTGTTGAGGCCGTTGAGGTCGCCATAGTCGCGCTCGTTCAGTGCCTGGTCGCGGATGGTCGTAAGGTCGCTCTGGCCGGTGGCGTCGAGAATGTACTGGCAGGTCTTCTGCGCGCGCTTCAGCGACGAGGTGAAGGCGATGTCGAACTTCATCCCGCGCGCGGCGAGCCTTGCGCCGGCCGCCTTGGCCTCGGCCTCGCCCTGCGCGCTGAGGTCGACGTCGCGCCAGCCGGTGAACAGGTTCTTCATGTTCCATTCGCTCTGGCCGTGACGGACGAGCACGAGGGTTCGGGTCATGTCTTGCTCCTTGAGGGTAGTTGGCTGCGATCAGCGGGCCTGGGAAAGGCCCAGCACGTCGCGCATGGAAAACAGGCCCGGCTTGCGGCCGCGCGCCCACAGCGCCGCCTTCACCGCGCCGCGCGCGAAGATGGCGCGGTCCTCGGCGTTGTGCGACAGGGTGATGCGTTCGCCGGTGCCGGCCAGGATGACGGAGTG
This sequence comes from Pseudomonadota bacterium, assembly GCA_023387775.1. GTDB lineage: Bacteria > Pseudomonadota > Alphaproteobacteria > Rhizobiales > Rhizobiaceae > Pseudaminobacter. The sequence continues at coordinate 20,837 of JAEWHN010000265.1, forward strand.
GTCGCCCACCACCGAGCCGCCGCGCAGCGTGGCGAAGCCGATCGAGCCGGCCTCGCGCGGGCCGGTGTGGCCGTCGCGCACCCGCACGCTGTGCTCGCCCAGGCGAATGCCACGCCCCATGGCGGCGGCCTCGCCCAGCAGCAGGGCCGTGCCCGAGGGGGCGTCGACCTTGTGGCGGTGGTGCATTTCCAGAACCTCGATGTCGAAGTCTTCCGGCCCCAGTGCCTGCGCCGCCTGTTCCACCAGCACCGCCAGCAGGTTCACGCCCAGGCTCATATTGCCGGATTTGACGATGGTGGCGTGGCGCGCCGCTGCGGCAATAGCCGCGTCTTGGTCGTCCGAGAAGCCGGTGGTGCCGATGACATGCACGATGCGTGCCTGGGCGGCATAGCCGGCGAACTCTACCGTCGCTGCCGGCGCGGTGAAGTCGAGCACCCCGTCGGCCTTGGCGAAGGCCGAGAGCGGGTCGTCGGTGATCGTCACGCCAAGCTTGCCCAGCCCAGCCAGCTCGCCGGCATCCATGCCGACATGGGGGGAGCCGGCGCGCTCCACCGCGCCCGCCAGCTTCGCGCCCGGCATGGCGTGAATAGTGCGGATCAGCGTCTGGCCCATGCGGCCGGCAGCCCCGACGACGACGAGACCCATGTCGGTCATGCGTTTTCTCCTTCCGGGTTCCTGGCCGGCTCTGCGGCGGCCGCGGTGTCGTCCACCAGCTCCAGCCCTCGCTGGTTCTGCAGGCGGTGGAAGCGGGCATAGGTGCCGTGCGGGTTGGCCATCAGCTCGGCATGGGTGCCCTGCTCGATCACACGGCCGGCCTCCATCACGATGATGCGGTCGGCATTGACCACGGTCGACAGGCGGTGGGCGATGACAATCGTCGTGCAGCCCTTCATCACGGTCGCCAGCGCCTGCTGCACCCGGGCTTCCGATTCATTGTCCAGCGCCGATGTCGCCTCGTCGAGGAGCAGGATCGGCGCCTTGCGCACGATGGCGCGCGCAATGGAGACGCGCTGGCGCTGGCCGCCCGAAAGCGTTACGCCGTTCTCGCCCACCAGAGTGTCGTAGCCATTGGGCTGCTGGCGGATGAACTCGTCGGCGGCGGCCTGTTCGGCGGCGAAGCGGATCTCGGCGTCGCTCGCGTCCGCGCGGCCGTAGCGGATGTTGTCGGCGATCGTGCCCTCAAACAGGTAGGGCTGCTGCGACACATAGGCCATCGAGCCGCGCAGCGAGCGCTTGGTCACCTTGGAGATGTCCTGCCCGTCGACGGTGATCGTGCCGCCGTCCACGTCGTAGAAGCGCTCGAGCAGCGCCGTCAGCGTGGTCTTGCCCGCGCCCGAGGCGCCGACGATCGCCGTCGTCTTGCCGGCCTCGGCCACGAAGCTCACCTCGCTCAGCACCGGCAGGTTTCCGGAATAGGCGAAGGACACGTTGTCGAAGCGCACCTCGCCCTTGCCGACCTTGATCTCGGCGGCATCGGGCGCGTCGCCCTGCTGCGGCGTGAGGTCGAGTATCTCGTAGATCATGCGCGCATTGACCAGCGAGCGCTCCAGCCCCACCTGCAGCCGCGCCAGCCGGCGCACCGGGTCGTAGGCAAGCAGCAGCGCGGTGATGAACGACACGATCGAGCCGGGCAGCGTTCCTCCATGCGTGGCGCGATAGCCCGCATAGCCGATGACGCCGGCCACGGCGAAGCCCGCCAGCACCTCGGCTATCGGCGTCATCCGCTCCGAAACCCGGGCGATCTTGTTGGAGCGCTCCTCGGCATGGTCGATCATCTGGCGCATGCGCCGCGAAAGCTGGTCCTCCATGGTGAAGGCCTTCACCACGGCAATGCCCTGCGTCGCTTCCTGCATCGAGCCGATCAGCCGCGAATTGATTTCCACGGCCTGGCGGGTCACGGCGCGCAGCCGCCGCATCAGGTAGTTCACCGAAAGCACCAGGGGCGGGCCGACGAGGAAGGCCAGCAGCGACAGCATCGGGTCCTGCACCACCATCACGGTCACCAGCGCCACCAGCGAGACCACGTCGCGCGCCACCGCCGTGAGCGTCATCGACAAGAGGTCGCGGATGCCGCCGACATTCTGGTTGATCTGCGCGGCGAGGTGCCCGGAGCGGTTTTCGGTGAAGAAGCCGACGTCGAGCTTCATCAGGTGGTCGAAAAGCCGGCGCTGGTAGCGGGCGACAAGGTTGTTTCCCACCTTGGCCAGGATCACCGCCTGCGCGTAGCCGGCCACGCCGCGGACGATGAACGCCGCCATGATCGACAGGCAGATCAGCGTGATCAGGTCGTTGCGCTGGCGGTAGAAGATGTCGTCGATCACGTCGCGCATGATCCACGCCGGGAAGGCCGTCGTCAGCGCAACCGCGACCATGCACAGGCCGGCGATCATGTATGAGCGCACATATTCGCGCCCGTTTTCAGCCAGGACGCGCTTGATCACGGCGACAATCGCGCCGCGGTCGGCTTCCGTCCCGCTTTTGTTCTTGAAGAGGCTCAAATTCGGATCTGCCGTGCCTATTGCGATGGGAGCGGCGCGCCGCGCCACCCGCTGGCGATCCTAATAGCGTCATCGCGCCGGCTTGCCTATGGCCGGAATGCGAAACATCGTCGCTGTGGCCCCGATGCAGCGAGCGTTCAGGCCATGCCGTGGCGCGAAAGCCGCCTATTTGCTCCATCGCCGGCCGGCGGTTTCCACGCCGAAGCGCGAGGGCGTGCGGGCGTAGGCGGCCAGCCCGGCAAGCGCGGCCAGCGGGTGGGTGATGACATAGACCGGCATGCTGCGCATGAGTTCGCGGTGCGGCGCCTTGTCCTCGAAAGCATCGCGGAAGCTGCCTTCCTTCAGGGCCGGCACGATCTTCTGCACGATGCCGCCGGTGAGATAGACGCCGCCCCGGCTCATGAACACCAGCGCGACATCGCCCGCCGTGCGGCCAAGCGCGGTGACAAAGAATTTCAGCGCCTCCTCGGCCACCGGGTCCGACTTACCCAGCGCCGCGGCGGTAATCTCGGCCGGCGTGGTGAAGCGCGGCTCCTTGCCGTCGGCGGCCGCAATCGCCCTGTAGGAGCTCACCAGCCCGCGCCCGCACAGGATCTGCTCGCCCGAAATGCGGCCCTCGATAGGCTCCAGATGCGGGAAGATCTCGCGGTCGCGCGCGGTGCGCGGCCCGATGTCCATGTGCCCGCCTTCACCCGGCACCGGGATCCATTTGTGGCAGGCATGGATCAGCCCGGCAACGCCCAGCCCGGTTCCGGGCCCCAGCACCACGCGCCCGGCATTCGGCTCCGGCTGGCCGCCGCCGATCTTCTCCATATGCTCCTCGCCGAGTGCGGCCACCGCAAGCGCCTGCGCCTCGAAGTCGTTGAGCACGACAATGTCGGAAAGGCCGAGCGTCTCGAACATCGCCTTGGGCCGCACCACCCAGGGGCAGTTGGTCAGCGCGATCTCATCGCTGTCCACCGGGCCCGCCACTGCCAGCACCGCCGAGCGCGGGGTCAGCGAGGTGTGGTCCAGCACCGCCCGCTGGATGGCATCGTCGATGGAGGCATAGTTTGCGGTCTGCACCACCCGCGTCTCGCCCGGCTCGGAATTGGCGTCGACGATGATGGCGAAGCGGGCGTTGGTGCCGCCAATGTCGCCGATCAGGATCGGAAACTGCAGCACGGAATCCTCGTCGCGGACAAAAGACATTCTGTTCGTCGTCTCCAAATTCACGGCTGGCGCAGCCGCTTGAGCATCATTTCGGCCGTGGCGAGGTTCAGCGCAAGCGGTATGTCGTAAACGATCGCCAACCGCATCAGCGCCTTCACATCCACGTCATGCGGCATCGGCGTCAGCGGATCAACGAAGAAAATCAGCGCGTCGACCGCCCCCTCGGCAATCAGCGCGCCGATCTGCTGGTCGCCCCCCAGCGGGCCGCTCTTGAGCCGCCGTACCTCGAGTTCCGGGCAGGCTTCGATCACGCGCTCGCCGGTCGTGCCGGTGGCCACGAGCTCGCATCCGGCCAGGAAGCCCGCATGCGCCCGAGCGAAGGCGACCATGTCGTCCTTCTTTTCGTCATGCGCAATCAGCGCCAGCCGGAGCGGAGATGCCACCTGGAAGTGCCTTCCCATAGCTAAATCGGTTGAAACCTATAGCCAAGCTCGCCGCGGCGTGAAAGGGGCCGTGGAGCTGTGGCGGCCGATTTTGCCCGCGGGCTGTGTCGCCCGCCGCGCCTCAATTTGCCGGGCGCGGCAGCGGCATCGGGATGCGGTTGTCGGGTGTCGGCGCAAAGGCGCTGGCCGAGATCGGCGGCGCGCCCACCTCAACCGTCGGCCGCGCCGGCTCGGAGGTGGAAGCCACCGCCGATGCGCCCATGCCGCCCAGCGTCACCGCGGCTTCCGAAACGGGCGCAGGCGCGTCCAGCACGGCGCGGCATTCCTTGGGCAGGCTCGCCAGGGTCATCACGTCGCGCGCTTTCGGCGCGTCCGGGTTCTTGCTCGGGCGCCATGGCTCCTCGGTGAACCACCAGGCCAGCGACTTGTCGCAGCCGTCTCCCGGCGGCGTCGCCTCCTGCGCCTTGCAGCCCACCGAGCCCGGCTGGCAGCCGATGCGCACATGGAAGTGGTAGTCGTGGCCCCAGAAGGGGCGCACCTTGCGCAGCCATGCGCGGTCGCCCTTCACCGTGTCGCACAGCTTCTTCTTGATGCCGGGATTGACCAGTATGCGCTCGACTTCCGGATAGCTGGCGGCGCGCTTCAGGAGCCGCTCATGCGCCGGCGTCCACAGCCGGTCGATCACCAGATGGGTCTTCTCGTTGACCAGCGAGGTCGCGCTCATGTTCTCGCGCTCGGTAGGCGTCAGCCGGCGGTCGGGCATGGGCGTGAACCAGATGTCGGCGTCCAGCCCGATCTGGTGCGAGGCATGGCCGGTCAGCATCGGCCCGCCGCGCGGCTGCGAGATGTCGCCCAGGAGCAGGCCCGGCCAGCCGTCGGCCACGGCGTCCTGCGACAGTTTCTCGATCAGGCGGATCATCGTCGGGTGGCCCCAGCGCCGGTTGCGCGACAGGCGCATCGCCTGCCAGGCCGGGCCGTCGGTGGCGATCGCCATCCCGCCGGTAAAGCAGCCCTTGGAATAGAAGCCGAAGGATTTTGGCGCGGTCGCCCCCGGCAGCTTCTGAGCGCCGAACAAATTCTTGGCCAGCTCTTCCGCATGGGCCTGCGGCTCCGCCAGCGCCGAAAGCGAAACCGCCATTGCGAGCGCCGCGACCAGGCGGGTTGCCGTCCGAAGCAAAGTGTTCATGCGCATGTCCATCCGGCCCCTTGCCGACAAGCTTGGAACGCCCCGGTTAGCGAAGTGTAAACGCTCGCCCGGTGTGTTCCAGCCGCCCTTTGTGGCTTCTCCTGCCTCTCATCCGCGCTTCATCGGGCTGCGCGCCTCGCCCTCGTTCCAGTTGCCCGCTTCCCACATCGCGTCGAAGGCCGTTCGATAGTCCGGATAGCGGAAGCGATAGCCGGCTGCCTTGATCGCCGCGTTGGAGACGCGCTTGTTCTCGCCATAGAAAGACCGCGCCATGGGCGAAAGTTGGGCGGTCTCGAAGGGAATTTCGGGCGGCGGCGTCACGCCCATCAGCCTGGCGGCATAAGTCACCACATCCTGCGGCGGCGCAGGCTCATCGTCGGTAATGTTGAAAATGCCGCCCTTATCCTGCTGCGCCAGGCTCCACACCGCGCCGGCAATGTCCTCGCCATGGATGCGGTTGAACACCTGGTCCGGCTTGATCAGCCGTTTTGCGGTGCCGTTGGTGAGGTTCACGAGCGCGTTGCGTCCCGGCCCGTAGATGCCCGAAAGGCGCATCACGGCCACCGGCAGGC
>JAEWHN010000268.1 GCA_023387775.1 Pseudomonadota bacterium
ATGTCCGCTTCAGCAAATGCGTTTGGAATAAGGACCGGCAGATTTCGACCCCCAAACTGCCAGTCAGCAACCCTTCACCATGTCAGCCATCCAACGACGAACTTGGCGATCCTAAAAGCTGCAGTAGATGACGACTTGGAAGCGCTTGAAGTCTGGACATGGAGTGACGACAACCTTGGCAAGAAACAGTCTGTCGGCAGGACGGCTCTTGGCCCCGAGCACATGCCGCAGGATGGCGGCATCTACAATTATACGTGCAACTGGCTCGTCGGTCAGCTGCAAGCAGGACGTTATCCGCGCTACGCGATGGACTACCTCGTGCGATTGGCCGAGGTTCGCAGGTGACTGCTTCGCGGTTAATGGCGGTACTCTCGCCCGTCGCCCGTTGTAGATCGCCTACGGTCTGACAATTCTCGCTAGCAGGCCGGTCGGCTTGCGCACGCCGAAAAGGGTTTTCTCGTTCTCCTTGCTCGCCTTTTCGACAGACTTCTTAAGTCGCTCCGGGACGTTCCCGCCAATCGCTCCCAAAGCATCTCGCAGCCTGCGATCGGCCCAAATGAGCTGCCGCCGGTCGGCGGCAGCGATGCCCAGTTCCAGGAGCCGCCACTGTTCGCGCGGCTCGTCGGCCTCGGCGGCTAGTCCGAACCAGTGGGCAGTATGCTTCGCGTCGCTGTGCCGCGCGCGCGTCGCGGGCGGCATTGCCGAGGAAGCCCGACAGCCAGTCTCGACCCAGCAGGTCGTCCGAGCCCGTGTTCTCGGGTCGGAAAGAGGCGACGGTGAGCGCGAGCGCCTGATCCGATGGCCGAGCGGAGGAGGACCGGGAGCTTACGAAGCCGTCGAGCCAATCCCCAGCTCCGGCGGCCTCGGCAGCAACGACGAGCCGCTCGATGCGCGCGTCGTCGCGCGCCTCCTCGAACACGCGCTCGCGGAGCGCGTCAATCTCCGGTGATGCGGCGGCGGTGAAGAGTGCCAGATCGCGTATGGCATGCTTGGCAGGTACAACGAGTTGAGCGGTGGAAACACCATCGACACAGTCTTATCGAGCCAGCCTAAGAGATATAGGCTGTAAAATGTTCTTAAAGAACAGCTTGATGGCGCTTCATCCCTTTAGTGACGCATGGCTGATGCGTCAGCAGGATGGAGTTGGTGCTTCGATCAATATCTCAACGCAATTGGTTTGCGTTGTGGCTTTTGATCGATTCATCACGTTGGCTTCTAACGCTTCCAACTGACCAGTCGATCTAAAGCCCCTTCGCGGAAAGGAGCTTAGACTGTGTCTCGAAAATCATCTAAAAAGCCAACCATTGAACAGCCTACCTGGCGCTGACCGAGCACTTGATCCGACACTTGGGCTTTCGCTGTCGTTTCTGACGAGCTCGGAACCGGTTGCAGATCCCCCTGGCCTTCGACCCAAGGCGGCTTGCTAGCCGACTGATCTGCTTACCCCGGAACAGGCAGCTGCCGTCCTGGGGCTGAGCCCGAAGACGCTCGCCAACTGGCGCGTCAGCGGCGTTCCGGCCTTGCCTTATCGCCAAGTCGGGCGCGCCATCCGTTACCAGTACGCCGACCTCCTCGCCTTTGCCGAGAACAACCGGCGCTTCAATACTTCGCAAGGGCCCGACGCTGATGAGTAGGCCCCTGTCTTTTCTACCAAACAATCTCGAATCGGAGGAAATCTGTGAAAGGCGGCGCGCCTACGTCTGGGAAGCCAAATGCCAGCTTTCGAAGAAGCACGGCATCATAGCTGCGTTTCCTAGGGTGTGTAGCGAATTCGATCCCTGCGAGTCTGGCCTGTTGCCCGCTCTGCTTTCGACGCCTCCGCAAGACGTTCCTTCGGTTCGCGGCCCACGAGAGATTCCATGAGCGGTCCTGGCTGTTCGCCACCATATTTGTGGAAGGCTGGACCAGCGCACCGGGAGATCACTCGCTCGAACTCACGGTTCCGCGTGCCGATCTCGCCGACGTCAAGAAAATGCGGGACATCCTCCTGAACAAAGGCGGTTTTCACGCCGCTGATCTCAAGGACCAGCTCGATCGTTTGGTGAACGAGCATGCGCCGGTTAAGCACTACGTCACGGAGCGTGCCGGCTGGTATGATGATAGCCTTGTTACTCGCTACGGTACTTTCGGTGACGAAAAAACCCAAGGGGAATTCCGGTTCGACCCCGCGAGCGATAACTTTTTGGTCAGGATGACAAAGGCAACGGCGGAGAGCTACAAAAACGCTCTTGGAGGCCCCCTTTCTAAGTCCAACTACCTTGTATTTGCGCTTGCAGCTGCCCTGGCTCCGGCTCTTGCCGATCGCATCCGACGCGACGGTGGCTATGGGTTTAATTTTTCAGGCATGTCGAGCACCGGAAAGACTCTTTCACTGCGGGTATGCCTGTCCGCCGTAACGCGTGCGCGCGATAGCGACTTAACGTCATTTGGCGATACAACTGGGTCCCTGCTTGAACAGCTCCCGGCATTCGGCGCTCTTGCCATTCCGTTCACGGACCCGAAAGCCGCGCGCGAGAAGGAGCGCGATCTCTGTCACAAGATTCAGACTATTGTGTTTGGCGCCCACGACAAGGTGCAACGCCGACAGCTGAACTCCAAAAAGAAGCCGCAGCCGCGGTTCTTTATCTCGCTGTTCAACTCGGAACGTCCTTTGGCCGACATCTTCAAGAAGGCTGGCGTGCCGTATGAGGGCGGCGAAGCAGTTAGGCTGATTGATATTCCTGTGCCTGAAGAAACCGGCATTTTCGATCGTCTCGAGGATTCTGACGAGGCAATGCAGTACGCTGATAATACGGAGAAAGCCATTGCCGAAAACTACGGTGTGTTGCTTCCCGAATGGGTGGCGTAATTGTCAGGCCAAAAGAAGAGCGACCTGAGCGCCAAGGTCGAGCGACTAGAACGGCAATTCATCAGAAAAACCAACACACTAAGCTCGATCGAGAGGCGCATGGCACGGGCCTTCGCCTTAGTAGCTATCGCAGGGCACCTAGCGGCCAAGGAGGGGCTCTTCCCGGCGGCAGCTGACCGCGCTCCATACTCCTGCCTTCGGCTCTGCAAGCGCGCCCTCGAACGTCTGAGCGGAAAAGGTCTGCAGTCTCACAAGGAGATCGAGGAGTTCATCGAACATGTCAGTTCGCCCGACAATCTCCCGATGGTGCAACTAGGGGAAAAGGCGTGTCCGCAGGAGTGCCAGAACGGTTTTCGGCGAGTAGAGGACGGGGCGACATTTCTCTATGTGAAGGTGGACTATGTCGAGCGATTCTTCTCTGGAAAGAGCTCCCTCTACAAAGACTATCTTCCTTCGCTGGAGAGAAAGGGCATAGTCATACGCCCGAAAAATGGCTGGACGGCACCAATCAAGCAAGCTGGGCTGGATCGCGAAAGATGTATGAAGTTCAATCTCGATCTGCTCTTTAAACCAGGGGGCGAACGCTAACTTTCCCCCATAGCCCGTCGCTTGGCTCCGACGGGGAAAGCTCTGACGCATTCGACTGGTGGCAAATGTGGCCATTTGCCACCAGTTGCTTTCCATTGCCCCGCTAAAGCACGCAGGTTCAAGATGCCGAAGGGCTGTGCACGTTGGCGTGCAGGGATCCCCGCGCTGATTGATGATCTCTGTGCGCCAGGGTCGCCCGGTCGGTCCGACGAATAGATTGTGTCTGCGGCTACGAACCCGCTGCGCGGGATGGGCGCGCGCGGTGAGGTAGAGGTTACAGGCCGGCCATCGCATCCGCATTGAACGTCGTCCGGCTGGGGCAGAGCATCTCGGGCTTCTTCAACAAGGAGCCCGACCATGCTCCATCCTGTTCCCGCAGCCCGCTGCGCCAGCGGCTGATCGACGACATGACCGATTCAGCCAAGAGACGCAGCGCAACTACCTCCGCGATGTCGGCCGGTTCGCCAGCTTTCTTGGCCGGTTCAGAAGCGCAGCTACCAGAAACTGCTTCATCGAGATATTCGTAGCGAAGCTCGTCTGTCAACGACAACGGAGCCTTCGCATTCCTCCAGCATGGTCAGAAATTGTGTTCGCGCACGTTGATCAAGATCTTCTGCAACGTGGCCACGAAGGCCGCGTGCTCCTCGGCACCGATGCCGGCGAATATTCTCTCATAGCTCGCGCGCATCGTCGGCCAGAGCTTCTCGAAAGTTGCGCGGCCCTGCTCGGTGATGGTCACGCGCGTAGCCCGGCTATCCTCCGGATCGGAATTGCGGCGCACAAGCCCTTCGGCTTCCAGCGCGTCGAGCGAGCGCGACAGGGTCGATTGCTCGACTACTGCATAGACTGCAAGCTGGCTGATCAGTAGGCCGTCGACCACCGAAAGCGCGGCCAGCGCCCGCATCTTGGGAGTGGTGAGGCCGAGCTTCGCAAGATCGTGTCGCAGCGAGGCGTTGTAACGGCCCATGATGCGGTTCATCAGATAGGGGGCGAATTGCTGCAGGCCGATCTCGCCGAGCCGCGAATCGCCCAAAACAGTATTGGCGGAGACGCCCTCGCTCATCCGACCTCCTTCGCCGCTAGAAAGCCCGAGCCGCCGGAAAGACCCGGGCCTGGATGAGTGGAGGCACCAATATGATAGAGCCCCTTGATCGCCGTGCGATGGTTGACCGAGTCAAGAAACGGCCGCCAGAGAAAGAACTGGTCGATCGTGCATGCTCCGCCATAAGGATCGCCGCCGACCAGGTTGACATTAATGGCTTCCAAATCGGCTGGCGAATAGGCGCGCCGCTTCAGGACGATCTCGGCGAAGCCATCAATATGACGCGCAAGAATCTCCTCGATGCGATCGGCGAAAGCTTCGCGCGTCGCCTCGTCCCATCCCCCCATCGTCGCGATCCTGCTGGCCGTGTCGCCCTTTATTAGTCGCGGCGCGTCGGGCACCTGTATCCACAGGATCGCCTTGCCTTCTGGGCAGCGTGACGGATCGAGTGCAGCGGGTTGACCGACGCACAGGGTCGGAATCTCCGGCAGCATACCCCGTATCGCTTCGTTGTGCGATCTCGACACCGCGTCGATGCCGTCGGTGAGGTGGATCAGCGCCACTTTCTCGAGGCCCGGCGTCTTCCACTGCGGCGGTCGGTCGAGGGCATAGTGAAGCTGAAAATTGCCGCGACCGTGGCGGAATTTCTGCAACGATTCCTTGGCCGCCGCCGGTGCGTCGCCGCCGAGCAGGCGACCGTAGAGCTGTGCCGGCGCGACCGAGGCGATCACTGACTTGCGCGCCTCGATCTCCTCGCCGTCGGCAAGCCTCACGCCCACGGCGCGACCATCGCGCACGATGATCCGCTCGACCGCGACGCCGGTTCTTGCCTCGCCACCCCGCTCCTCGATCAGCCCGCGAAATGCCTGCGCCGCTCGGCCCGCGCCGCCCTTGGCCACAGGCGCGCCCGCCGCCTCCAGCGCAAACGCAACCACCTTGCCCATCTGCGCCGAATAGGCGTCCTCGGGCGAGAGGCCACAATGCAGCGCCCACGGTGCATGCAGCGCCCGGACTTGTGGCGAGGCATAGTTGCTTTCAAGCCAGCCGCGTGCAGGCTGGAGCGCTTCGCCCAGATAGGCGGCAAGCCCGCGCAGACCACGCCGCCACGCCTCTCGCGTCAGCAGCCTTGCCGTCGTAAAACTCCACAACGGACCTCCGAGCAGGCCGAAAAGCAGCGGGGCGCTTGCCTCGATCGATCGGACATCGGACGCGTGGCGATCGCCATCACCTACCCCCATAGCATTGAAGGCAGACACATTCGCGCCCCGATCGGTCGTCAGCACGACGCTTGATCCATCTGGCCGTACGACGGCGGTCGGATGCGGCGTGTGGCAGAATTCCAGTCCGTGACGGACCAGATCCTGGCCCAGCTCTGCGAATGCCGGCCCCGTGACGAACAGTACGAAGGTGGCAGCCATCACGTCATGGGTGAAGCCCGGCAGCGTCGCTTCCGTGCTCAGCATGCAGCCGCCGACGTGCTCGGCCCGCTCAAGGAGCAGGACCCTACTGCTCTGCTTCGATAGCATGGCGGCCGCAACGAGACCGTTGATGCCGCCACCAATGACGACGTGATCGTAGGCCATGGCCTCAGTCCTTCGGCACGAGCGCCAGCGCGCGCTCCGGGCTTCCGGTACCCTTTACGATCTTGAGCGGTGCTGCGACGAGGACCTCACCCTTCGGCGGCAGCTTGTCGAGATTGACCAAGCTCGCGTGTGACGCAGGTTGTGCGCCGGTAATGCCGGATTGAAGCCGCCGTACTGACCAGCATCGGTGCCGATGCACTGCGTTCCCCAGCCGATCGCGCCGCGATCCAGGATGTATTCGATAAAGTCGACGGAGGGGCCTGGCGAATGCGGGCCAGTTTCGTCGGCGTTGAGATAGAGCTCTTCCGAATGGTTGTGCTTGTCCCGATCGGTGCATCACGACCCACTCACC
>JAEWHN010000277.1 GCA_023387775.1 Pseudomonadota bacterium
GGAGGCTTGGCCAAGACTGCCTAGCGGATCACCCGACGAAGGGGTCGTGCAGCTCCGGCAGTGCTACCTGCTGCCGTCTACCTGCGCGGTCCTTCGGGCGGCCCAGGCTTGGCCTTCGTGGCCCTGCCGGCTGTCAGTCGCTGACGTTCTCCCGGAACCTACCTGCGTCTCCGCCACAGGTAGACCGGCCAGAGGAGCACGTGAAGTGCTCGCTGCTCAAGGCCGCGAGGCGCGGATATCGACGCGACATACACGCCAGCGACAACCCACAGCAGAAATATGATTGCGAGATGCATTTCACCCGGGCCGTTGGAAAACCCGCCTTCCGGCAGGGTTGGAGCGCACGTTATAGACCGCGGGCCGCGCATGCACGCGCGGCCTGTCACGCGACTGACCTAGCCCCTGATCGATATGCTGACGAGAGCGCCCATGACCGCCGCAGTGGCAATTATCGCGAGGATGGTGATTGTCTGAATGATCCCGATTGTGGCACCTGCTGCCACCACTGCAGCCAAGGCGACAGCGGCTATGAAGGCCAACAGAGGCCTCTTTCGGACGAATTCGATCATAAGGCTCGATCCCTTTCTTCTTTCCCCCCAATCTAACCCGTCGCATTTGAAATGCCATGTCGCGCACCTGCGACATGAGGACTGACCGCGGCAGCCGGGCTTTGCACCGGCGGTCTCCGGGCATGAGCCACGCTGCATGACCACCTCCCCCGCTCGAACTCTTCCCCCTGCGGCGAGCCGGCTTCACGGCGGCGTGGCCCCGTCAGGAACCCCGTTCATGGCGGCGCGTTATCCCCGCGCGGTTCACCCAGGTGGAGCAAACCGGCATGTGGTTAGGCGCCTTACTGGTCATTTGCGGCGTAGTGCAGCTGGCATGGTCGGCGATCAACCGGGGCCGGCTGAGCGACAGCCACACCGATCCGTTGGCTGGCCGCACGCTGGAGCCTTCGCACCGCGGCCTGCGTTTCCTGGGCCTTGGCCAGACCTGGCCTGGTCTCCTGCTGATCGTGATCGGTGCGATCGTGCTCCTCTCAGGCGCGTTCTGAAACCGAGCGACCAGGGTTCTGGACCTTGGTCATGCGATGGCAATAGAAGCGGGATAACGTGTGGTTTGAAACGACCCTTGGATGGCTTGGACAGGCTCCTTGAACCCCACCGCGACGAAGCTCATTGACGTCTGCGAGCAACTCCTGTGCGAGATCGGCAGCATCGAGGAATTGACGGCCCGGCGCGTCGCCATTGCTGCGGGCACGACGCCGTCCTCCGTCAGCTATCATTTCGGATCCCAGGAACAGCTGGTCATTGCGACTGCGGAGCGGGTCTACAAGCGGCTCAATGCGGAGCGGCTTTCGCTGCTCAATACCGCCGTGCAGCGCGCGTCGCCCAAACCGCCTGCGCTTGAGGAGGTCATCGCCGCTCTCATCGGCCCGTCGGTGCGCTGGAGCCTCGAACCGGATTCGAAATATCCGGTGCTCGCCCATTTCACGACGATGGCGCAGCGCAGTCGCGCGCCTGAGCTCTATCGCTGCATCACCGAAAGCATCGAGCACCATCGCGTCTTCACGACGTTCTTTCGGCTGCTGGCGCCCTGGTTCACCGAAGCCGAAATCGGCTGGCGCATGAACTGCGTGCTGGGCATACGCTCGCAGGTCACGCGGAGCCGGCTGCGCAGCGAGCTCCTGACCGATCACACGATCGATTTTTCGGACGCCGACGAGGTTATCGCACGGATCGTGGAAGTGGTCGTGCCCATGTTCCGCAAGCCTTCCTGAGGCAACGCCCGGCTGCCTGGTCCGCGTTCAAGCCATTTCGAACAGCGTTCGACAACCGTCATCCGGCTGATATAGGCCGACGATAGTCAACCGCCATCGCTGAACCGAAACGGGCATCAGGCAATGGCATCGATCGACATCCGCGCCGTCCACAAGCTCTACGGCCGGACTGCCGCCGTGGGCGGCGGCGAGTCGGTCGTCATCCTCGGCCCCTCTGGCTGCGGCAAGTCCACCCTGCTTCGCATGTTCGCCGGGCACATCCACGATGCCAGCGCCGGCGTGCCGGTCGCACTCGCCATGACGGCCCTCTCCGTTCCGCCGACTCAAGCGGCCGCCATCTCGGTTCCGGCCGAAGCCGTGCACGCCTTCCTGGCGGAGGACGGGCGCCGGCCGGGTCGAGCCGCGCCAGGCCCGCATCAAGATCACCGAAACTTCTGGAGAAGACGCATGTCGCGCGAAATCACATTCGTACATCTGACCGATCTGCACATTGGCGATCCCTCTACCGACGACCACCTGTTCAGCGATACCCGGGAGACGCTGAAGCAGGTGCTGGCGCTGGTGGCCACCATCGAGCCCAGGCCCAGCTTCATCGTCGCCAGCGGCGATCTCGCCAATCGCGGCGACGCCGAGAGCTATGCCGTGCTGAAAGGCATCATGGCGGCGACCGACCTGCCGGTCGTCTATGCGATCGGCAACCATGACACCCGCGAAGGCTTCTATGCCGGCATGGGCGTGGAGAGCGAGCGGCCGGACGCGCCGTATTTCCACGACCGGGTGATCGACGGCATCCACATCCTCACCCTCGATTCCAGCACGCCGGGCTTCATCGGCGGCACCATCGAGCCGGAGCAGTTCGACTGGCTCGCCCGTGTCCTCGACACGCACCCCCACCTGCCGAAGCTGGTCGTCACCCATCATCCGCCAGCGCTCGGCGAAGGTGCGGATGCCGCGCATTGGCGCCACATTGCCTATGAGCAGTCGGTGCGCCTCGGCGAGATGCTGAAGGGCCGCAACATCATCGGCATCCTGAGCGGCCACATCCACCACGACCGCGTCTCCGCCTGGAACGGCATTCCGGTCGTCGTCGGCATGGGGCAGCACGCCGCCACCGACATCCTGCGCAGCGATGTGCTGCGAATGGTGCGTGGCTCCTCGTTTGCCATCGGCACCATCCGCAAGAGCGGGCTTTCGGTCGCCTTCGTGCCGCTGCCGACCGACCGCGCCGAACTCAACGTCTATCCGCTGCAGATGCTGCTCGACCGCGCCGCGGCCGTGCCGGTCGCAGTCGAGTAATCCCCGCCAGCACTCCCGAAAGGACCCACTGCCATGATCCGCAGACAATTCCTCGCGCTTGCCCTCTCCACCGGACTGATCTTGTCCGGCCAGGCCACCGCCGCGCAGGCCGAAATGGCCGCCGGCATCACCGAGCCGGTGACGATCTCCTTCTACAACTACAACCTGGCCACTGCCGGCATCGGCCGCGACGCGACGCTGGAGCTCATCGCCGCCTTCGAGAAGGCCAATCCGATGATCAAGGTCGAAGCGGTCGGCGCACCATCCAACGAGGTGCTTTCCCGCGTGCAGGCCGACATGGTCGCCGGCATGGATGTCGACGTCGCGCAACTCGTGTTCCGCGACCTGATCTACGCTGCCGACGAGCTCGGCGCCCAGCCGCTGGAAGACATTGCAGGTCAGGAACTGGCCGACCACGCCAAGGGCTTCGTTCCGGCGGGGCTGGCGCTCGGCGAGGTGAACGGCAAGACCTACGGGTTGGCCTATGTGTTCTCCACCCCGGTCATGTTCATCAACCGCGATCTGTTCAAGCAAGCCGGCCTGAACCCCGACCAGCCGCCGCGCACCTGGGACGAGGTGAAGGTCGCCGGCAAGGCGATCGCCGAGAAGACCGGCAAGCACGGCTTCTTCCCCGGCGCGTACGGCGCGACCGACGGCACGTTCGTCTACCAGTCCATCGTGATGTCGAACGGCGGCGGCAAGGTTCGCGAAGGCAACAAGCTCACCTTCGCCGACAAGGATCAGGCTGATGCGGTGGCGATGCTGCGCGACCTGATGGACGCCGGCGCGCATGCCCGCATCGACGCCAACGCTCACATCGACACCTTCCAGTCCGGCAATCTCGGCATGTTTCTCTACACCTCTGCCGTGCTGAACCGGCTGGAGAGCTCGGCCAAGGGCAAGTTCGAGCTGGGGCTGGCGCCGATGCCGTCCTTCGGCGAGAAACCGACCGCGCCGACCAACTCCGGTTCAGCGATCTTCATGTTCTCCCAGGACCCGGTGAAGCAGCGCGCCGCCTGGGAGTTGATGAAGTTCCTGACCTCGGACGAGGCCTACACGACCATCACGACCAAGATCGGCTATCTGCCGCTGCGTCCGGGCATCGTGAACGATGAGCGTTACCTCAAGGGCTGGATCGAGGCCAACCCGAAGTATCGCGCCAATCTCGAGCAACTCGAGCGCCTGACCCCGAACGTCGCCTTCGGCGGCCCGAACTATCGCCAGGTCGAGAACATGATGAAGGACGCCATGACCGAGGCGGTCTTCGGCAATGGCGACCCCCGCGAGGTGCTGCGCGCCGCGCAAGAGCAGGCTCAGCCCCTCATGCCTGCCAACTGATCGCGCCAACCGCCCATCCGGCGTCGGGGCTCCGGCCCCGGCGCCCAAGCTTTCCGGTAGCCATGACCGACACGACGCTTCCCGCCAACCCAGCCGCCGCCTTCCGGCTCCCGCGCCTGCGTCTCAGGCACGCGGAGCCCTGGCTCTACCTTGCACCGGCGCTCGCCGTGCTGGTCTTGTGGACCTACATACCGCTGCTCGAAGCCTTTGAGCTGTCGTTCTACCAGTGGAACATGCTGCCGCGCTCGCAGCCGCGCTACGTCGGCTTCGACAACTATGCCAACCTGATCGCGCTGCCGGACATGCGGCAGGCGGTGACCAACACGATCCTCTACACGATCGGCCTGCTGCCGCTCTCGGTCGGCGTGCCGCTCGCTGTGGCGCTGTTGACCGCGCGGCTGAGCGGGCCGATGCGCAATCTCTATCGCGCGCTGATCTTCGTCCCGATGATCGTGGCTCCCATCGTGGCGGCCATCATATGGCGGTGGCTGCTCAACGAGGACCACGGGCTGGTCAACGCCTGGATCGGCGCGCTCGGCTTCGACGCAATCGGCTTCCTGCGTGACCCCGACGTAGCGCTGTGGACCCTCGTCTGGATCACCGGCTGGAAGCTGATCGGGTTCTCGACACTGCTCTTTGCAGCCGCCGACAGCGCCATCAGCCCGAGCTACATCGAGGCCGCGCACATGGACGGGGCCAGTCCGTGGCAGATCATCCGCGACATCCGCCTGCCGCTGCTGTCGCCCACCATCCTGCTGCTCACCATGATGACGATCCTGTTCGGCGCGCAGTGGAGTTTTGTCTACATCAACGCGCTGACGGGCGGGGGGCCGCTGCGCTCCACCACGAACGTCTACTTCCTGATGTGGGAGTACGGCTTCAAGACCATGTCTGCCGGCTGGAGCACGGCCGCAGGCGTGCTCGTCTTCCTCGCTTTCGGCCTGATCGCACTGGTCTGCCTGGCGCTCATGAAGAGGCTCGCCGTCTATGACGAATAGTTCCCGCACCAGCCGCATAGGCGCCCACTGGGTCATGATCACGCTGTCGGCGCTCGCCATCTTCCCGGTCTACTGGATGGTGCAGACCTCGTTCCGCGCCCCCAACGAGATCTTTTCCACCAGGCTCTGGCCGGCGTCGCCCACGCTTCAGAACTACCGCGACGTGATGGCGGCGATGCCGATCTTCGGCATCCTCTGGAACACCTTTGTCATGGCCGCCGCCACCACGCTGGCACAGGTCGCGACCGGCCTTCTGGCGGCATGGGCGCTGGTCCGCTGGCGGTTTCCGGGCGGGCGCCTCGCCCACTCGCTGATCGCGCTGTCCTGGCTCGTGCCCTTCCAGGTCGTCATGATCCCGAACTATGTGCTTGCGACCAGGCTTGGCCTGATGGACAGCGTTACCGGGCTGGTCCTGCCCAACGCGGCGGCCGCCTTCGCCGTGCTGGTGCTCTACAACGCCATGCGCGGCTTTCCTCGCGAGGTGCTCGAGGCCGCAAGGCTCGACGGTGCCGGCAGCCTGCGCACGCTGACCGAAGTGGTTCTGCCCAACCTGCGCGCGCCCATCGCCTCGATCTCGATCCTGTGCTTCATCTCGGCCTGGAACGAGTATTTCTGGCCGCTGCTGCTCATCCGCAAGATCGACAACTCGGTCGTGCAGATCGGCCTGCAATTCTTCCTGACGCAGGAAGGCAACGACTGGGGGCTGCTCATGGCCGCCGCCACCCTTGCCTCGCTGCCCATCCTGCTGATCTATCTCGTCCTGCAGAGGCAGGTCGTCGACTCCTTCATGAAATCCGGAATCCGGTGATGACGATGCAATACCAGCGCCATATCCGCCTCGAAGGCGCGCACAATGTGCGGGACCTGGGGGGCTACCCCACCGCATCCGGCGGAACGACACGCTGGCGCTCCTTTCTGCGCGCCGATGCGCTGCACGAACTGACGCCGGCCGACATCCGGACCTTGCTCCAACTTGGGCTGCGCACGGTCATCGACCTGCGCAGCGACACCGAGATCGCGCGGCAGCCGAGCGCCTTTGTCGGTCACGAGGGCGTGCACTACCACCATATCCCGCTGTTCGACGGGCTTGCTCCGGTCGACGCCATGATGCTGGAAAAGGACGCATTCGATCTCTCCACCCGCTATGTCGATGCGGCCGACCATTGCCGGCCAGCAATTGCGAGGGTCGCGGCCGTCATAGCCATGGCCGAGGAAGGTACGGTGCTTTTCAATTGCACGGCGGGCAAGGACCGCACCGGAATCATCGCGGCGATGCTCTTGTCGCTCGCCGGCGTCGACGGCGAGGCGATCGCCGCCGACTACGCGCTGACGGCCCGCATTGCCGGCACGCTGATGGAAAAGCTCAGGACGCACGTCATGGCGCGCGGCGTCGACGAGACGGCGTCGAGCCGGCTTCTTTCCAGTGAGCCCGCTTCCATGTTGACCTTCCTGCGCCACATGGAAGAACGCCATGGTGGTTTCCGGAACTATCTGTCCGGTGGAACTGCCGAGTCCGGCACGATCCACTTGATAGTGAAGCGGATCCTGGCCGAGCAGGGCGTGCCTCGGCCCGCCATCACATAAGGGCCTGGCTAGCCGTCGATGTGGTCCAGGAGCCACCGGACGGCCAGCGGATAGCCGTTGGCGCCGAGACCGGCAATGACCGCGGTCGCGACTTTCGACACCAGCGAGTGGTGGTAGATCTCCTCGCGCCGGTGGATGTTGGAGATGTGCAGCTCCACTATCGGGCCCGGGAACATCTTGAGCGCGTCGAGCAGCGGGATCGAGCGGAAGCTCAGGCCGGCCGGGTTGATGAGTATGGCGGAGCCGTCGTCGATCGCCTCGTGGACCCAATCGACGAGCTGGTGCTCGGCATTCGACTGATGGAAGCGCAGCGGCGTCGGGCCGGCTGCCTCCCGGCACATCGCCTCGATCTCGGCGAGCGTCGTCCGCCCATAGATCTCCGGCTCGCGCTTGCCCAGCCGATTGAGATTGGGACCGTTGATGACGAAGATGGGTTTCATCGGCATGTCCTTTCCGGTCAGCCCTGGTAGCCGAACAGGCGCGGCAGCCACAGCACCGTTTCGGGGAAGAAGGTGATGATGACCAGCGATGCGATCATCGTGTAGAGGAACGGCAGCACGTCGCGCACGATGTCCCGCAATGGCACCTTGGCGATGCGGACCATGATGAACAGCAAGAGGCCGTAGGGCGGCGTGACGAGCCCGAGCATGATGTTGACCAAGCACATCACGCCGAAATGGACGAGGTCGATCCCGAGCGCCTGCGCCGTCGGAATGAGCACCGGAAGGATCACCAGAATGATCGTCGTGCCTTCCAGGACGCAGCCGAGCAGCAGCAGGATGATATTCACGAGTATCAGGAAGCCGGTGGGCGACAGATCCCATGATTGCAGGACTATGCTCAGCGACTGCGGGATGTTTTCGACCGTGACGACATAGTTGAACACCAGGGCGCCGGCGATCAGCATGCCGATCGAGGCCGTGGTACGGGCGCTGGCGAGCACCGAATTGTAGAAGTCGCCGAAGCTGACGCTGCGATAGAGCACCACCGATATGACCAGGGCATAGGCAGCCGCCACGGCTGCCGCCTCTGTCGGCGTCGTCACGCCGGAATAGATGCCGCCGAGCAGCACCACCGGCATGAGGAGCGCAGGCAGGGCCCGCACCGTTATGCCCGGAAGCTCGCGCACCGGGGTCGGCGGCTCCACCGGAAAGTTCCGCGTCCTGGAATGGACGGCAACGAGCAGCATCTGGAACCCGGCCATCAGCAGGCCCGGCACCACCCCGGCCAGGAACAGGTAGCCAATAGAGGCGTCGGAGACGAGCGCGTAGATGATCATCGGGATCGAAGGCGGGATGATCGGGCCGATCACGGCTGTCGCCGCGGTCAGTGCGGCGGCATAGCTCGCGGGGTATTTGCCGTCCGCCGTCATCATGTTCTGCATGATCTTGCCGGATCCGGCGGCGTCGGCGATGGCCGATCCCGACATCCCGGCGAAGATGATCGACTGCAGCACGTTCACCTGCGCCAGGCCGCCCCGAAAGCGGCCGACGAAGGCATTGCAGAAGACCATCAGGCGATCGGTCATCGAGCCGATGTTCATCAGCTCCGCCGCGAGGATGAACAGCGGCACGGCCAGGATGATGTAATTGGTGTACATCCCGTTCAGGAACTGCTCGGCGGCGGTGCCCATGTCGAGACCCGCCAGCAGCAGATAGAGGACCGACCCGGCAATCATGGCGTGGCCGACCGGCAAGCCGTTGAGCGCGAGCACGGTGATCGCAATGATGGAGAGGGAAAAGGGGCTCGCGAGGTTCATATGCCGGACTGCGCCTTGGTTGGGTCGAACTCTTCGGGAGCCTCGCCCCGCAGAACCTGCCAGGACAGCCAGATGTAACGCGCGATGATCGCGATCACGAAGATGACGTAGATGGAGAATACCCAGTCGAAACGCAGCTTCAGGTAGGCGGTCTTCTCGACGCGCATGAAGCTGACATAGTCGAGCACGGCCGGAAACGAGATGCCGTAGAGCGCAATCAGCGAAACGGCGCTTATGAGGAACATTGCGCTGCGCGTGCGAGCACCGACCGATGCGTAGATGAGGTCGAACCGCATCTCCTCTTCTTCCTTCACGACGAAGGCAGCGCCGAACAGCACGATCCATATCCAGAGGATCGCGCTGAGCTCGCTGGTCCAGCCGGTCGGCCAGTTCAAAACGTAGCGGAAGACGATCTGCAGCAGGAAGGCGAAGAACATCGTAGCCAGCATCGCCATCAGGATGTCTTCCGCGCGCCGGTACAGCCAGGCGCCAAGCGCCGCAAAACCTGTCTCCACTTATCCCTCCCCCCACGACCGGATGGATGGCCGCCGGCGCCCATGCCGGCGGCCCTGGCACCTCAGAGCGCGTTGATCTTGTCGACCATGCCTTCCGGCCATTCCTTGGCGAGATCGGAGGCCAGGTACTTCTCCTGGACACTCTCGCGGAAGGCGGCGACGTCCGGCTCGTAGATCTTGAGGCCCTTCGCCTTGAAATTCTCGACCAGCTCCTTCTCATGGGCGAGATGCTTCTCGGTCGAGAAGTCGATGGCCTTGTCGGCCGCAGCCTGGAAGCGCGCCTGCTTCTCCGCGCCCATCCCGTCCCAGGCCTTCTTGGAGACGACGAGAAGGTCGAAGCCGACCAGATGCGAGGTCAGCACGATCTGCGACATGACCTCGTAGAACTTCATGTTCTCGACATTGGGCAGCGGATTGTCCTGGCCGTCGATCGCGCCGGTCTGCAGGCCCGTATAGACCTCGGCGTAAGCCATCGGCGTCGGATTGGCGCCGAGCGCCTCGCCGAGGAACTG
>JAEWHN010000295.1 GCA_023387775.1 Pseudomonadota bacterium
CTCATGGCCTGAGGGCAGTGCTCTCCCTTCCAAGTGGAGAGTACCCGTCGTGATCTCGAGACGGCTTTTTCTGGGGGCGTCGATCGCGGCTCTTGCATCCACTGGCGCAGATGCACGCCGGCTACCCGCCCTTTCCGAGATACTGTTCGACCCGGTTCTCCCCGTGCTCGGCAATCCGGGTGGAGACGTCACCATCGCCGAGTTCTTCGACTACGCCTGCCCGTACTGCAAGCACCTTCACCCCCATCTCAAGCGGATCGTCGAGGAGGACGGCGCCATCCGGCTCGTGATGAAGGACTGGCCGATAAACGGGGATTTGGTGCGCTACGCCTCACGCATGGTTCTCGCAGCGGATCGACTAGGCTCCTATGCGACCGCCCACGCGGCCGTCATGGAAATCGAAAGCGGACTGACGATGCGCCGGATTGACGACGCCATGCGGGCCAGAGGCATCGATGTGGGCGAGGTCCGGAACGCTCTTGATATCCATTTGCCGGAAATCGACGCGCTGCTTGCCCGCAACAAAGAGCAGGCACGTGGCCTGTCGCTCCCAGGAACACCTGCCCTCCTTGTCGGGTCAAAACTCTATCGCAGGCCACTGAACCCGGAAGATATCCGCCGAGCGGTCCTCGAAACGCGCGGCAACCGATAGCAAGCCCAGAGGGTGTGGCTTCAGGTGTAGAGCGACGAAGCAGGTTGGCCCGGATGTCCGGTTTTGGGATACGGTTAGGGCCCGCCCAACGGCCGATATCGGGCGCAAAGCGGTCGTTCATGATGCGCGACGGAGAGCGGCTGCGGAACGGTCGTGCCGCCTCGGATCCTTGTTTCCATCCCAAGCTTTGCCGGCTTCACAGGACTATTCCGTGAACATGCCGCGTGATCTGCACTGCGCTAATCGGAGCTCCTTTAGCAAGCACTGGCCCATCCTGGCGAGGTGTTGTGACCATGGACGGTTCCCTGGTGGACGGGCCATTCGGCACGAAGGGGCGCCCTTGATTCAGTCCTGACTCTCCCCAACTGAGTCTCGCCCTCCCGAGAATGTTGTTTGTCGTGAGTCCGCGTCTCGAGTTCATCCCGCCGTTGAAGCCTCGCCCGCTGCTAAAACCGCCCGCGGGCGACGAATGGATTCGCGAGGTGAAGTGGGATGGCTATCGCACGCAGATCATCATCCAGGCCGGCCGGGCGCGGCTCTTCACCAGCAGCGGGCTCGACTGGACGGACAGGTATCGCCCGCTCGCTGCGGCCGCGCAGAAGCTGAGCGTGAAGTCGATGATCATCGACGGCGAGGTGATCTTCTGCGACGATGCTGGCAGGCCCGACTTCAAGAACCTCAAGTCGGCGATCCGATCCAAGCCCGAGTGCCTGCTGTTCATGGCCTTCGACCTGCTGCACCTGGATGGGCAGGATCTCCGAAGGATTCTTGTCGAGGACCGGCGCCAGCTGCTGCAGGACCTAATTGGCCCGGAACACAACCCGATCCGCTTCAGCGAGAGCCTCGAAGGCGATGCGGAGATCGTGTTCAATGCGATCGACAGGATCGGGCTTGAGGGGATGGTCACAAAGCGCAAGGGTAGCGGCTACCGCAGTGGCGATTCACGGGACTGGTTCAAGACCAAGTGCTATGCCGAGGCGACCGTCAACATCATCGGTGTGCAGCGCGAGAAGGGAAAGTCGGCAATGGTGCTCTGCGCGGACGGGGCCGGCAATTATGTCGGGGCCGCCGCGGTCACCTTTCCGAAGCGCATCCGCGAGCGGCTATGGGAGCGGGTGCAGGCCAGGAAGACCGCACGGGCGCCGAAAGGGCTCTCCAGGGCAAACGCAGAGTGGATCAAGCCCGGCCTGGTCGGCCGGGTTCGGTTCCTGAAGGGCGAGGAGATGCTAAGGCACGCGACACTAAACCTCTCTGGGGCCATCCCCCTCACCCCGGCCCGAAATGGACGAGGAGTTGGGTATCGAACGCGCCGTTCTCGTCGCCGTATCCACGCGGATTTGAGACGACCCGCGTGAGGTGGCGACATAATCGCAGCTGTCATGCGTATGCCCGTGGACCCAGAGTGCTGGCGCCCCGGCCTCGATGACGTCGGACAAGTCCGACGCATAGGCGGCGTTCAGCAGGTCGCCTTTGAAGCGTGCCGGAAGCGACCGCGGATGCGGCAGGTGGTGGGTGACCACCACGGTAGGGGCAGGATTCGCAGCCAGCTCCCTCTCCAGAAACGCCCTCGATTCGTGGTGCAACCTATAGGCATGGATAGGCAGGAACCGCTTCCAAGGATTCCTTTGCCACGAAATCTGCCGATAGTCGTTCATGCGCCTGCGGGCATGATCCATCGCCGATTCCGGGTTTCCCTCGATGCGGTAGTCGGTCCACAGCGTGGCACCAAGAAATCGCACGCCACCGATGGTGATGGCGTCGTTCTCCAGGAAGTGTACGCCGCGGCGCGTCCGGCCTCCAGCCCCTCCTTGATCGACCCTTTGTAGAACTCGTGATTGCCGGCGACGTAGATGCACGGCATCGTCGGGGCAATGTGCTCGGCAAGCCAGCGGACACCCTTGTCGATGCCCCTGCAGAGGTCGCCCGCGATAATGCAGACGTCAGCCTCAGGCGGCTCGAGCGGTTTCGTCAGGGGCGCGTGTTCAAGGTGGAGGTCGGAAAGGATCCAGAACCTCATGGCGCAAGGTGCTTCATCACCTGGCCGAGCACATCCTCAACGGATCGGCCGCGGAGTTCTTCGGCGATCCAGCGGAGACGATTGCCCTCCGGAGCATCGAGCGTCACCCCGGCAATGGTCCCGTGCTCGAGATCGAGGCCGATGACCGCTTTTCGGTACCGTGGGGCATCGCAGGAGCCCGGACCGGTAGCCGTCGCGGGCGCGATGCCTCCCCCAATCATGGATTCCTCTACTGCGAATGCTTGTTCCGAAGCCGTTTGGGGCCGGCCCCCACCGCTGCCTGCGGCAGGACGGCCAGCGGCACCTCCTGCCTTGTGTGAAGTTTTCGTAATCGCATCTCCATCCGTTCCATCAATCTCGAGGGATGTATCGGCCCGGTCCGCGCGGCGGTGCAGGTTCCAGCCATGTGCCAAAGGATTCGTTGCAGGCGGCTCAGTGCCGCCGCCTCTGGTGTTCCCGGGCGTCGATCAGGCCCTCGACCAGCTGCTCCAGCTTGCGGATCGAGCCTCCCTGCCAGACGCCTGCCGGCAACGCCATCTCGCCGGCGACGGCGGCGGCATCCGGATCACCGAACCCGGCCCGGCACAGCAAGCACCGGAGACGAGCGGACTCGACGGGAACACCGGCCGAATCCTCGATGTCGACCAACTCTGCCTCGAGGGCACGCACGCTGTCCTGGCTCTGCTCGACCGAAAGCTCCTCGAGGCAGGCGACGATCCCTGCCCGATCGGGATGCTTTCGCCGCCTGAGCCGCCGGGCAATCACCGAATTCCCGCATATCCTCGGTCAGGGTATCGCGGAAGAACGGCATGCTGCGCAGGAGTTCTTCCTCTGTCGGCAACCGCTGACCCGCGGTGACCGCCTTCTCCCGCCGTTTGAACAGGCGAGTTTCGCGAGAGGTCTCGTCCATCATCTGGGCCTCACGCGTGATCGTCGGACTGTCCGGCAGAGCGGCCGAGGCGGTACCACCGTGACAACGTCCGTGCCCAGGTCCTGTCGTCTGACAGGAGCCACAGATCGGATGTCGTAATCACTCTGTTGTCGCCCGGCAGCATCGGGTGACCCGAGGACAATCCCATGAGGCATGCCATTGGTCTTTGGGCAATGACCCAGCGGTCCAGGATCGGCGCGGCCTCCTTGGTCTGTCTCTCCGGAGGAATGCCGCGTTGGATCGCCTCCATGTCCGCCACCAGCGCCGACAGGCGGCCAAGCTCAAATTCGAACGGCTCAGCCTGTTCGCGGCTGTGCAGGTTAAATGTCACCATGAGAGGGTCTTCCGTCGTTGGTCTGGGTCGCGCTCTTTGCGAATCCTTGTGATTCGCCTCGTGAGCTGGCGCAGGCATACGGCGCCGGCAACGCGGGCGTCCAGACGCCCATGGCTGTATTTTCTCCGGCGCATCCTTGAGACTGTGGCATCGCAAGGAATCGGGGGAACTGGCACCGACGACGTGTGGCGGCTAGAAGGCGGTATGAAGGTTCCCTACCAGCTGCTGCGAGCAGCACGCGCAGCAATCGACATGACGCACGTCGACCTTGCCAGAGAGGCGGGGGTCAGCAAACGCACCCTGGTGCGGATTGAAGCCCTCCAGGGCGTGTCCGAAGATTCCCGCGCGCGGGTTCAGAGCGCTCTCGAAGCGAAGGGAGTGATGTTTCTGCCGGCGGGGGAGGGAATCGGACCAGGAATACGCGTCCCGGACAAGATGCTCACCGCGCCTGCTGAACGTCGGTATCAGCCTCCTGGTAAAGCGGATCGATCGCAAGCCGTAACGCCACGCGTGCCCCCGGAAGGGCGAAGATAACGACCCTACGGTTCAAGCAGAGGGTGACCGGGGTCAACGCGCTCACGACCAGCAGCGGGTCCATGCAGGCCGCATTGTTGAAAAAATGACAGCGCCTCCCGCCCACTGGTCCGCAGCGAAGCTCTAGGGAATGTGTCTGGTGTCTAGGACGAAAGAGCAGGCTGCCTTCGAAGCCAAGGAGTGATGTTCCTTTGCCGCGTGCCCAAATGATAATTCTAAGTTGGAAAATCGCCCTTCTAAGCCGGAACTCATAGCGAGATCAATTCCGCCGGCATGAACCTCTTGTCGCCATGGCCGGAGACGCTAAGTCATAGAGGTGCATCGATGGCCGCCGCATGACATTGCCTCCGAGGGCGCGGCGCACATCTAAAATGAGGCCGGCGGTAAGGTCCTATTCAGTAGCCTCCGTCGACAGTAGCCTGAGATTGCTCTCCGCGGTGGGAATGTTGCGCCTCTAAGCCGTACTCTAGAGCAGAGACCGAGGAACGGTGCCTAAAAAGGTGCCCGAACGGCAGGCCACCGCCCCGTTAAGAATGCGGCAATCCGCCAGCACCCTAGCTAACTGATTGAAAAGAATGGTGGGCCCGGAGGGACTCGAACCCCCAACCAAGCGGTTATGAGCCGCCGGCTCTAACCATTGAGCTACAGGCCCCACCCAGTGGCTGGATAGTTTCTTTTTTCGGCGCGCACAAGGCTTTAGGCGAAAACAGTTTCCGCTTGCCGCAATCGGTCCATAATCGCAACATAGTCGGGCCCCGGAAGGGACACGATATTGGAGATTTGCATGACGAAGTTTCATCTGCCCCTGGCGCTGGCCGCGGCGATCACCCTGACGGCGGCATCCGCATCGGCGCAGACGCAAGCGCCCTCACGCATCGTGGTGACGGGCGAAGGCGAAAAGGCGGTTGCGCCGGACCTTGCCCTGCTCTCGCTCAGCGTCATGCGCGAGGCGAAGACCGCGCGCGAGGCGCTGGACGCCAACAACGACGCCATGGCGGCGGTGATTTCGGCGATGAAGGGCGCCGGGATCGAAGAGCGCGACCTGCAGACCTCCGGCATCCAGATAGCGCCGCGCTACCACTACACCAACAAGCCGGACGGCGGCCAGGAGGCCGAGCTGGTCGCCTACCAGGTCACCAACACGCTTTCCGTGCGGGTGCGCGACCTTTCCAAGGCCGGCGACATCCTCGACAAATCCGTGTCGCTGGGGGTCAACCAGGGCGGCGGCATCGTTTTCACCAACAACGACCCTTCCGCCGCGCTGACCGAGGCGCGCAAGCTCGCGGTCAAGGATGCGGTGGAAAAGGCCAAGGTGCTGAGCGAGGCAGCCGGCGTGCAGCTTGGCCGGGTGATCGAAATCTCCGACCAGACCTACCCGCCTCGACCGATGCCGATGGCCAAGACCATGGCGCTGGACGCTTCGGGTGCCGTGCCGCTCCAGGCTGGCGAAAACACCTACAACGTGCAGGTCAACGTCACTTTCGAGATCAAGTAGCGGCAAGGGCGGCAGGCCCTGCCTCGCCTCCATCGCACCGGAAAAGGAAAGCCCCGGAGGATCGCTCCTCCGGGGCTTTTGCCTTAGGTCCAGCCGTAAGTCGTATCAGGGCAGGACCGGATCAGCGCAGGATCGGGCAGAACGGCTCGCGGCCGAAGGTGACGATCATGCGGTCGCCCCACTTGCGGCCGGCAACCGTGATCGAATGGCGGCTCATGTCGACGACGCGGGCGCGGTGCATGCCCATGCGCTCGGCCTTGTCGAGGGCACGGTCCGGAGTGCAGCGGCGCTCCCCGCGGTCGCGCCGGTCCCACCGCCGCTCGTCAGGATGCCAACGTGGCCCGGAGTCACGGACGTAGAAACCGCCGCCGACCTCGCCGCCGCCGAAATTCAGGTAAAGGCCATCGGCCTGCGCGCCTGCCGGCAGCGCAGCCAGGCCGCTGAGGCCGATGAAAGTGGAAAGTGCGGCAGTCTTGAACAGCTTGTGCATTGTTGTCTTCTCCTCGGTGGCTGAACCGTTCGGCGGTCCTGCCGAAGCGATGTGGCAACAATGCGCCGTGGTGGCTGAACCTTTGTCGAACCGCATGTTCATCTTCGGTTCATGCGGGTAAATTATTGAAATACCACCGCAACAAAGCGTGTTCCAACAGCCGCGCCACCGGCGCGTCAGGGCTCCTCGGCCAGCATATGGGCAAAGAAATCTTCCGGTTCGGCAAGGTCGCTTTCCAGCGCGCTGACCCGGTCGCGCACCGAAATGCCGGCCTCGTGCACGGTTTCGGCGCTGCCGGAAACCAGAGGGTGCCACCAGTAAAGGTCGCGCCCCTCGGCCACCAGCCGGTAGGCGCAGGTGTTGGGCAGCCAGGGAATGGTGCGCACGTTCTGCGGGGTGAGGCCGACGCAGTCGGAAACGCGCGACAGGCGGTGCTCGTAGTCGGCGCAGCGGCAGGTTTGCGCGTCGAACAGGCGGCAGGCGACGCTGGTCCAGTAGATGTCGCCGGTGTCCTCGTCCTCCAGCTTCGACAGGCAGCACTTGCCGCAGCCGTCGCACAGCGACTCCCATTGGGCCGGCGTCATTGCCTCGAGTTCGGTGGTTTTCCAGAAAGGCTCATTCATCGGCTGCATGTGGCCCGCGCGCGCGGCAAGGTCAAGCCGGCGGCCAGGCTCCACAAGCCTCTTTCGCCCGTCAATCGCCCAACTGATGCCTCGTTTGCGGCCTTCCGGGAACAAATTTGCGTGTCTTATGTTCCGCTCGGACGGGACCTTATGCATAACAGGAGAATTCGTATATGAAACGCCAACCAAGGATCTTGGTGGGAACCGCCCTCGGCCTGCTGATGGCATCCGCGCCGCTGATGGCCGCGCCGCCACTGCCCAATGGCGGCAGCGGCGAATCTCCCCTTCTCTCGGCCGGCATGAACAGGATCGCGCCGATCGTCGTCGCCCAGGCCGAAGACGAGCTCACGCCATCCGAGGAGCTGCTGCCGAAGAAGAAGCACCGCAAGGCACAGGAAGAGCGGGCCCCGGAGGGACAGCCGGCAGAAGCCGCGCCTGACGAACAGCCGCGCAAGAAGAATCGCAAGGAAGCCCCTGCCGCCGAGCAGCCGGCCCAGCAGGAGCTCGCGCCAGCCCCGGCCGAAGAGCCGGTTCAGCCGCGCAAGAAGAACCGTAAGGAAGCCCCTGTCGCCGAGCAGCCGGCCCAGCAGGAACTCGCGCCCGCCCCGGCCGAGGAGCCGGTGAAGCCGGGCAGGAAGAACCGCAAGGAGGCCCCCGCCGCCGAGCAGCCGGCTGCCGCGCCGGAACTCGCCCCCGCCCCGGCCGAAGAGCCGGTGAAGCCGGGCAAGAAGAACCGCAAGGGAGCCCCCGCCGCTTCCGAACAGCCGGCCACGGCGGGCGAAGCGGTAACGCCTTCGGAAAAGCCCGCTGAGGCGACGCCGGCTCCCGAAGCGGCGCCGGCCGAAGCCACGCCGGACAAGCCGCGCAAGAAGGGCGGCCAGCAGGCGCCTGCCGCCGAGCAGCAGCCGGCCGCTCCGGGCGAGGCCGTAACGCCGGTTCCGACCGAAAAGCCGGCGGAGTCCGAAGGCCAGGCCCAGCCGGCCCCGGCCGAAACCGCCCCGCAGGCTCCCGCGCCGGTTCCCGGCGAGCCGGCTCCGGCCGAAGCCACCGGCGCAGGTGAGGCGCCCGCACCCGACAGCCAGAAGGTCGCCCCGGCACCGGACAGCCAGAAGGTCGCTCCGGCCGAAGGCCAGGAACAGGGTGCCAAGGACCAGGGCAGGCGCGGCCAGCGGGAGGGCGGCAACCGTCGTCCGCAGCCCGCCGAAGCCGGTCCGCCGCCCGTGGACGACAAGTCGGCCCAGCAGGAGGTGCAGCCGGAAAAGGTCGAGCCGGTGACCGCCGAGCAGGGCAAGCGCGTGAAGGAAAGGCCGGTGGACCTGAAGCGCCGCGAACGGCCGAAGGGCACCGAGATCCTCAAGGAGTTCGGCGACCGCCTGATCATCCAGCTCGACAACCAGGTCATGGTCCAGAGCAACGAGCGCCCGCGCATGCGGCACAATGCCCGCGACGTCTACTATGAGGACCTGCCGCGCGGCCGCACCCGCGAGACGATCGAACGGCGCGACGGCACGCGGGTGGTGACCATCCGCAACGCCTATGGCGACGTCGTCCGCCGCTCGCGCATCACCCCCGACGGACGCGAATATGTGCTCTCCTATGTCGACGAGGAGGACTACGACCGCGTGCGCGACTGGCGCGATCCCGGCCTCGATCTTCCGCCGCTGCGGCTGGAAATCCCCGAGGACGACTACATCCTGACTTCGGACCGCGTGCGCGATCCGGACATGTACTATCGCTTCCTCGAGCAGCCGCCGGTGGAGCGCGTGGAGCGGCTCTATTCCGTCGACGAGGTCAAGCGCTCGGCCCGCATCCGCGACAAGACGCGGCGCATCGACCTCGACACGGTCACCTTCGATTTCGGTTCGGCGACGATCGCCGAAAGCGAGATCACCCGCCTGGAAGGCGTGGCCAACGCCATGGAACGCATTCTCGACAGGAATCCCGCCGAGACGTTCCTGATCGAAGGCCATACCGATGCCGTGGGCTCCGACCTCGCCAATCTGGCGCTGTCGGACAAGCGGGCGGAAGCGGTTGCCGCGGCGCTCACCAATGTGTTCGGCATTCCGCCGGAAAACCTGGCCACCCAGGGCTATGGCGAGCAGTTCCTGAAGGTGAAGGTTCAGACGCCCGAACGCCAGAACCGCCGCGTTGCCATTCGCCGCATCACGCCGCTGGTGGCCCCGGTTGCCAGCAACCAGTAGCGGCAAGGCCGGCCTGCGCAACGAAACCGTGATCGTCGCAACGCTCGATCACGGTTTCGCGAGGTGAGGCCGGTTGCCATTGACTCGACAGATTCGCCACGCAGTCTGTCCTGACAGTTCCCTGCCCCGTCCCCCTAGCCGGGGGACAGGCGAAAGCCCGGCCGGTCGCCCCCTCCCCGGCCGGGCTTTTCTATTCTTGGCCGGCATGACCGCCAGCGCCACCAAATTCCAACAAGATCAGGCGGATGCCCGCCTTTCCTGAATCAGACCGGCAACTGTCCGGTCCTGCCTCACAGGAAACCGGCCACCTTCGTGTCGGTCTGGGCGAAAATCTCGTCCGGCACGAAAAAATCTCCAGCCAGCGCGCCCTTGGTGCTGGGCGCATATTTCGAGAAATCGGTCACGCCGGCTTCGCGCAGCACCAGCTCGTCGATGAAAAAGTTGCCCGTCGTCTCTCGTGAAGGCCGGGTCAGGATCGCATGGGCCGCATCGGCCACGATCTCGGGCGAGCGGCTCATCGCGGCCACCGCCTCGCCTCCCAGAAGGTTGCGCACCGCCGCCGTGTCGATCGCCGTCAGCGGCCACAGCGAATTGACCGCGATGCCGGCCTTGGCGAATTCGGCGCTCATGCCCAGCGTGCACATCGACATGCCGAACTTGGCCATGGTGTAGGCCACGTGGTTCTTGAACCACTTGGCGTCCATGTCGAGCGGCGGCGCCAGATTCAGGATGTGAGGATTTTGCGCCAACTTCAGGTGCGGTATGCACATTTTGGAAACGAGGAAAGTGCCGCGCGTGTTGATCTGGTGCATCAGGTCGAAGCGCTTCATGTCCGTTTCCAGCGTGCCGGTAAGCTGGATGGCGCTGGCATTGTTGATGCAGATGTCGATGCCGCCGAACTTTTCGACCGTCTTGGCGACAGCCTCGGCAACCTGCGCTTCCTCGCGTATGTCGCAGACAATCGGCAGCGCCTTGCCGCCCGCCTTCTCGATCTCCTCGGCTGCCGTGTAGATCGTGCCCGGCAGCTTGGGGTGCGGCTCGGCCGTCTTGGCTGCGATGGTCACATTGGCGCCGTCGCGCGCCGCCCTCACCGCAATCGCAAGGCCGATGCCGCGCGATCCGCCGGAGATGAACATGGTCTTTCCTTTGAGGGACATTGCCGCGCTCCGAATTTGTCTAGCCTTGAACAATCTTGCCCCGCCGCTCGCTTCCTTGCAAGCTGCCGCGCGCCGGGCACGATCGCCACCGGCTTCGTCGGAGCTAGAGATTTCCGTCAGCTTCGGCGCAGGCCAAGACCTCGGCCGCGACCGGCGTGCACGGACACGGCGACGGCCATCCGGCCGGTCGCCCGCCCCCAGCCGAGGCGGCGCAGCGGGCTATTTGACGCCGAACACCTCGGCGCAGCGCGAAAGGCTCAGGCCCTGGCCGTCGGTATCTCGCGTCGCCTCGACATTGGTGATTGTGCCGCCGGCGTCGACGGTTATCTGCGCCTCGCAGAACAGGTGCTCGACGCGCGCCGGCCTTACCATCACCTGCTGCGGGCCGAAGCCGCCGAAGCTCACGCTGGAGCTGGTGGTGCGGCTCTCGGTCACCGTGGTCGAGCTGTTGGGCTGCGATATGGTGGTTGTTGTCTTGGTGTTCGTCCTGCCGGCCATCGGATCGCTGGGGTTGCCAACCGTCATGTACTCCGCCGGTATGGTGCGCGAGGTCTCGCCGCCGCGCCAGCGATAGACCTTGCCGCCATTGTTCAGGTCGAATTCCGAGATCGGAGCGCCATAGCTGGAAAAGAAAACGTCGCTCGGCTGGCCGATGAAGCGCGACTTGATCGCCTTGTTGGCTTCCTCGGTGG